>DJVL01000001.1 GCA_002440845.1 Patescibacteria group bacterium UBA6257 | reverse complement strand
TTATTTTTGTCTATTCTAAAAAACATTAAACAAATAAAATTACTTGTTTATTGGCTTTTGGGAGTTATAATACTGTTGTTAAGTTATTTAGGTCTTAGTAAATTCTTAGGAAAAATATTGAATTGGTATTTATATAAATGGAGGATGAGAAAATTATAAAGCGCGGCGAATACGCGCTGATTCGCAACATAATATTAGCAGGATTTCTGCTTTGGCTGATTTTGTTTGTAGGCGGGTTAGTTGGATTTTCTGGCTCCAAACCAATCTATGTTCTTTTTTCCGTCGTTTTTCTGATAATGCTGGCGAGTGGATTTTACCGCCCGGTCAGTTATAGCTATCTTTTCCTTGCCATCTTTCTATGGCTGGGTTTCTGGTTTAAGTTGACAGTTCACACAATACTTGGTTACCATTATATAGAGCCCATTGGATCTTTTAATGGGACGGCTGCAGCTTGGAATGAAATTCTATGGGTAGCCATAGTCGCGAGCATAGGTGTGATTGGAGGACGAATTTTTTATGAATTTGTGCGTGGTAGATCCACCGTAGTTATGCGGAATGATAGATTTAAAGCGCCAGGGTGGTATCTGGCAATACGAAAATGGTTATGGATAATCATAATGGTTGTAGCTGGGGGTGTGGTTATTTTTAATGCTGTATATGGTATTCATCAAATTGGTTTGGTGCCTCGTACTATATTAATGTGGCCGTTAAATGCGGTGATTGCTTGGATGCTGAATATAGGGCTTGCTACTGGTATAGCGACGCTGCTGTGGTGGGATATATCCTTGAAGAAAAATATATCTTTGCCAATTTACGCCATTCTTATTGAAGGATTTTTAACCAGCGTATCAGTTTTAAGCCGAGGAGTTTATATTGGCCATGTAATTCCACAACTGTTTGCGCTTTATAAAAATAAAAAGACACTAATCGGAGCTTCGTTAATTAAAGGAATATTTATAGCTGTCATTTTTATCGGTCTCTTTATTGTTTCGCAATCAGTAGTCTATACTCTCAGGACTTATCTTTATCAAAATGACCATGATTTCTCTGCTAAAATACTACTTGATAAATCTATTTACCAAATGAGGGGGGGTGTCTTTAGGACCATATTACAATTAGCTGTTGATCGCTGGGTCGGGTTGGAAGGAGTTATGGCGATACAGTCCTATCCGAAAAAAGGAAATGTTTTTTTTCTTGACGGAATAAAAGAAAAACGTGAGTTAGGGAAAGTGACTCTATATCAGGGAGTAAGTAAATCCAATTACCAAGAGATCTCTAGCATATTTCAGTTTGCCAACTTGCCAGGGGCTGTAGCTTTTTTGTATTACAGTGGTTCATTATGGGTTGTGATGTTAGGAATGGGGGCATTTTCATTGCTTATATTATTGATTGAGTGGGTGGTTGATATACTGACAGCTAATCCACTTCTTTGTTCTTTGATTGGATTTGGTGTGGCGAATGATGTGGTGCAGTTTGGTCTGGCGCCGAGGCAGAATGTCCCATATTTTTTTATGGTATTTTGTTCCGTTTTGTTTATATGGTTTGTTCAATCCAGGCGTCTAGGAAAGCCATAATAGGTTAATCTATTTTTTTAAAGAGTTCCTGAAATATTAAAGCGTTATGATTGGCATCGTGATTCTTAAAAAAAGTTTTATTTGCATGTTCAATAAATTGTCTAGCGAGTTCTTTGTCAGTGAGCAATTTTCTAATTGCTTCTTTTAATTTTTCTATATTTTCTTCATTAATCACCATAGCAAAATTATTTTCTTTGGCGTATTTTACAAGAAAGCTTGAAGCTGGCGCGTGGATTAAAATTGGCCTTCCGGCGATTAGGTAATCGGTGAGCTTAGCTGGAGTTGCCGTATTTATAATGTCGGGGCTTTTTGTTTTAAAGGAGAGCGGCAAAAACAGAATATCAGCTTGAGTTTGAATTTCTGGCATTTTTTCTGGAGGAGCTGTTGAAATTTTAACTTTTTTACTTTCTGTAATTCCAATCCTGTCCAAATAATTTTTTGGATTAGGACAAAAGATTATTAATTTTATATCAAAGTCGTTTATTTCATTAACAGCCTTAATTAAATTTTTTAAACTTTCAATTTGAGCCCAATAAATCCTGCCGGTATATACTATTTTATATGGTGGTTGGGGATTATAATCAGTATTAAGCTTTAAATATTCTTCAGGAAAAATTGAATTATGAATAACAGCTATTTTTTCTTTTATTTTTTCTCCGTATTCTTGGGCATAAAAATTTAATGTCCCTTCGTTATTAATAATTATTTTTTCTGCATTTTTAAGTATTTTTGGCTCAAAAATTTTAGCTAAAAATCCTGCAGGAAAAACTGGGAAGAAATTATCTTTATAAATATCAAAAAGAAATATATAATAAGGTTTTTTAGTTATTTTATGTAGGAGGTAGGTAGAAATCATCGCTGGTCCGTAATCTGAGATTCCTACCATTATTTCTATTTTTTCTTTTTTAATACTCTTAATACCAGTTCGCAGCATCATAATAATTTGAGAACCGATGATAAAAATTCCACTTAAAAGACCTAAAAACCAAATACGTTTTATTGAATGTTTTAATTTATTCAAAAATGAACGGAAAGGTTTATTTTTAGCTGCTTGTGGTTTTTCTTGAATAAAGCCGGAAAAATGCGGGTTATCATAGAAAATATATTTTCCTTTTAACCATTTCCCGGCTTTGGCTGAAAGATTGTCAATATTATAAAAACTTGTTAGAATACAATAGGAGTTTTCTGGAAAATCACACAAGAGATTAAATAGCATTTGCGGTCCTCCTATGGCCGGAGGAGCATAAGAAGATATTATTAATGTTTTTTTAAGACTTGAGGCCATAATTATTTTATGGAAAAGAAAAAAATAGTTTTTATCTGGAATAATTTTTTAATCGGCGGAACAGAACAAGTATTGTTAGAAATTCTAAACAATTTGGATAAAAGCAGGTTTAAAGCAAGTATTATAACGATTTTGGGGTCTGGTCCAATGGAATCAGAATTTAGAAAGTTGGAATTTCCAATTTTCTTTGCCGGACCTAAAAAATATTCTTCATCTTTACTTTTTAAAGTAAGGTGGATTTTGAGTACTCCTTGTATCCTTTTAAGATTAATCGTTTTTTTTAAAAAAAACAATCCCGATACTATTATTACCTCTTTATATCAAGCCGATATTTTAGGTATTTTTTCTGCTTGGTTATTTGGCGTAAAAAGAAAAATCATTATCCATCACGATGTAGTTAGGATAAATCCAATCTTCAGATGGTTAAAAATAAAAGCTTTGAACAAAGCAAACAAAATTATCGCTATTTCAAACGAAGTTAAAACCTTTTTGCAAGAATATTTTAAAGTTCCTGCTTCTAAAATAGAAGTAATTTATAATGGTATAGATTTTGAAAAATTCTCATCCTTTCAAAAACCAGATAAAGATTGGGAACCAGTTTTTGGCATCATTGCCCGTCTAGATAAAATAAAGGGCCATATTTATATTTTAGAAGCCTTAAAAAAAATAAAAAGCGAGGGAGTTAAATTACCAGCATTTATTTTTGTTGGCGATGGGCCTGAGAGAAAAAACTTAGAAATTTTTGCAGAAGAAAATGATTTAACCAATATAAAATTTGTAGGCGAGGTGTTAGAGATAGGAAAATATTTAAAACAAATGGATGTTTTTGTTCTCCCGTCTCTCTCAGAAGGTTTAGGCATTTCATTGATTGAAGCCCTTGTTGCTAAAAAACTTATCATTGCCTCCAATATAGGAGGAATCAGGGAATTGATTGAACACAATAAAACAGGTATTTTAGTAAGACCGGCCAATGTTGATGATTTATATCAAGCTATAAAGTGGGTGATAGAAAATAAGAACGAAGCGCTAAAGTTAAGAACTGCATCATTTGAATGGATCAATAAAAATAGGAACCTTTTTGATAGCAAGGATGTTTCCAAAAAGTATTCAGAGGTTTTAAGTTAAGCAAATTTATGTTTATAACTAAAGAAAATGATTCTGTTTTGAATAATATTTCATTTACTTTCGGTGCAAGCATAATTAGTTTATTGATAGGTACTTCCATCGGAATCATTATTGCTCGTACTTTGGGGCCCTCTGGAAAGGGTCTTTTGGCGGTTATTGCAATGGTGGGGACTGTCGTTTTAACATTGGGCAATCTGGGCATAGGAGCATTCAATACTTATGCTATTTCTAACAAGAGTGTTGAAAAAAAAGACCTCATTGGCAATTCTTTTTGGTTAGGATTAATAATTGGAAGTATTTGTTTCTTAATTGTTTTAATCTTTGCTTTTAATTTTCCCGTAATCTTTCGAAATATTCCAAGAAGCTATTTGCTCCTTTATCTAATATCTTTGCCTTTTCTTTTTTNNCAATAAATTTGATAGGAGTAATTTTATTATTATTAGTTTTTAAATTGGATGTTTTTTATGTTCTGATTTGGTATGTTTTGGTGAATACTATCAATGCTTTATTTCCAATGGGGTTTATTTTTTTAACCGATGGCATTTATTTCAATTTTAATCTGCAGCTTCTGAAAAAAGCTTTAAATTATGGATTGAAAATATGCTTAGCTGGCATCTTTGCTTTATTAGTATTGCGGGTTGATTTATATATGGTAAATTTTTTTAAAGGTGCGGCTGAAGCAGGTCTTTATTCATTAGCTTCTAATTTTGGTAATATTTTCTTTATTTTGCCTTCCTCTATTATTGCGGTAATTTTTCCTAAAATTAACGCTGAGGATAAAACAAGGAAAGAATTAATTGCAAAGTATTCTCGGATTTCTTTATTTTTGGTTTTTTTAATGGCAACAGGGGCATTATTGTTTATCAGGCCAGTGATTGGATTATTGTTTGGGCAAGCATTTTTGGCTTCTACAAGACCTATTATTCTACTATTACCTGGCCTTATTGCTTGGTCAGTGGCTAGTGTTTTAAGTCAATACTTCCTTAGCATAGGTTATCCACTAAAACTTACCATTAGTTGGTTTTTGGTGGCAGTGCTAAATATTATTTTAAATTTTATTTATATTCCTCAATATGGAATGGCAGCGGCTGCTTTATCTTCTAGCGCCACTTATCTTTTGGCCCTCTGTTTCCATTGTTATTTTTTCAATAAAGAAACAGGAATGAGTTTTTACGATATTTTTATACCGAGGAAAGCTGAAATTAAGAGTATTTTTGAGAGAATAAAGGGGTTTCTGAGGAAAAATATCAAAAATGATGTATAAATATATTAAATATAAATAAAAAAGACGAATACACTATCTTGCATTTTTTTTAAGTTTTAGGCCTAAACGATTGATTAAAAACATTTTTGTTTTTATTCCGTTGCTTATTGCCGGAGCTGTTATTTTTTTAATCAGCTTTTTTATTTAAGCTTATTTAGAGTAAAATATAATAAAATAGTAATTTCAAAATATGAGCTTCTATATTATCCTTTATCTTGTTTTTACTATCAGCGGTTTGATTTTAATGAAAAAAGAATTAATGAATACTTCTATTAATGGCCTGTCTGGTTTAGTAAAATCATTGTTTGGCATTAAATTTTTAACAGGGCATTGGCAGTTTGTTTTAGGGTGATTTGTTATGTTTTAAGTTTTATCACTTGGATGTTTTTGTTGTCCAAAAAAGAATTATCCAATAATTTATCCCTTAACCGCGAGTATTGTCTACATTGCGATTATGATTTCTTCAGCAGTTTTCTTCCATGAGCAATTTACGCCATATAAAACCATCGGGGTAGTTTTAATTGGTTTAGGCATTCTCTTTTTAGTAAAGTAATTTTAACTTCTTTTTTACCCCTTGCATTTGTTTTATTTATTAATTTATGCTAATATGGTATAGCCTCAATTTAGAGCTATGCCATATTAAGTATTTAATTAATATATGAAATATTTTAATCCAACGCAACTAAAAAGAATCGAAGCGAAAAAGAAGCAACTTAATCAATATCGACCTTTGTCGCCGGCTTTGGTAAAAAAGCTCAGAGAGGAATTCAATTTGTTAATGACCTATAATTCTAATGCTATTGAGGGCAATAGCTTAACATTAAAAGAGACCTTTTTGGTTATTAAAGAAGGTTTAACCGTTAAAGGTAAACCGCTAAAAGATCATTTAGAAACTAAAAATCATTATGAAGCGATCGATTATCTTTATTCGATTATTGATAAAAAAAATGTTATTAAACCATCAGAGAAATTAATCAAAGAAATACATTATTTAATTACTTCAGATACTTTGAAAAGAGAGGCAGGCAAATATCGCGTGACTAATGTAATTATTAGCGGTTCTAAGCATAAACCGCCCTTACCTACTGAAATTTCAGAATTAATGAATAAATTAATTCTTTTTTGGCGTAAGAATGAAAAGAAAATACATCCGATAGAATTGGCTGCTTTGGTGCATCATCAATTGGTATTTATTCATCCTTTTACTGATGGCAATGGCAGGGTAGCTCGAACTATCATGAATTTAATTCTAATGCAAAAAGGTTATCCCTTGGCAGTTATTTTAAAAAATGATAGAAAAAAATATTACCAGTATTTAAGTTTAGCCGATAAAGGGAATGTCGCGCCTTTTATTAATTTTGCAGCTTCAGCAGTAGAACGCTCCCTTGATATGTATTTAAATATTATTTCCAGTTCTAAAATAGAATGGCAGCCTTTATCGGTTTTAGCTAAAAAATTTCATTTTACTCAAAAACATTTAAATTTTTTGAGTCGCACTGGTAAATTAGATGCCCATAAAGAGGGGCGTATTTGGGTTTCTACTGAAGAAAATATAAAATCTTATTTAGCAAGTCGATTGCGTAAAAATAAAAATACATAATGAAAAAAATACATTTTGATGGACGCTTTTGGGTGAAATTTTTTAGTACCGGATTTTTTATTTCGTTTTTAGTTTCTTTCGTTCCCGGTGTTTATGGAGCGATTTTGGGCATCGGCTTCGCTTTATTAATAAATCCTCTTTCCATTATTCTGAAAATAATTATTTCTCTTGTTCTCATTGTTGTTAGTATTCCTTTATGCACTCGGGCTGAGAAAATTCTTGATAAAGGGAAGGACCCTCAAAATGTAGTCATTGATGAAGTCATAGGGGTGCAATTTGTCTCAATCTGGTTTAATTTGTTTCAAAAACTAACCATTTTCACTTTTAATATTCCTCTCTGGCCTTTATTGTTATTAATCTATGGCTTCTTTGATGCTTTAAAACCATTTCCTATCAAACGCATTGAAAAACTTTATGGCGGCTGGGGTATAGTTTTAGATGATTTAATGGCTGGAGTTTATACCATTGTCAGTCTCATTATTATGTTAAGGATTTTCAGTTAAATTTATGATTACCATTACTTTGACTCGCATTAAAAAAGCTTTTCTCCATCCGGGAGCAGCGTTGCATTATATCAAAAACTATTTTCAAGGGGGAATAATTAAGCTCAGATATAAATTTTTTAAAAAAATTAATTTGGAAAAGCAGTTATTTCCTTTAACTTCCCGGAACTGGGAAAGCCATTTTATTTATAAAACAAATTCTAAATTTTTTATTGATGACGAAAATTTTTTAAAAGAAATTGTTAATCAAAATTTTGTCCTGCCAACCGCCGAAAGGATTCTGCTTCAGGAATTTGGTTTTTTGGGAGAACCGCCAAAAATTCTAAAAAATATCAACTGGCGCGAGGATATTAAATCCGGTCATGTTTGGTCCAATGATTTTTATCTTGATTTACGAGAAGATTTAAACAAAGATTTTAATAAAGGTTGGGATATTAAGATGGTTTGGGAGTTATCCAGATTCAATTATTTAATCCCTTTGGCTTTGGCGTATTATCGGACCGGTGAAGAAAAATATTTGAATAAATGGCAGGAATTAATTTTAGATTGGATAAAAAACAATCCTGTTTATTACGGTCCGAACTGGCTTAACGCTATGGAAGCGGCTATTAGAGTTTGCAACTGGATTTTTAGCTGGGAAATAATAATAGCAAGAAACAAGAAACAAGAAACAAGAAACAAATTGGGGAAAGAATTTTTAGAAACATTTCTTGCTTCTTTATACGAGCACGGCCGCTTTATTTATTCTAATTTAGAATACGCGCCCATTCGTTCCAATCATTATGTTTCAGATATTGTTGGTTTAATTTATCTGGGCGTAATGTTTCCAGAATTTAAAGAATCAAAAAAATGGCTAAAAAAAGGCGTTAAAGCTTTGGAAGCAGAAATGAAATATCAAGTTTATGATGACGGCGTTGATTATGAACTTTCCGCTTTTTATCACAGATATAAAACCGAGTTATTCCTTTGGGCTTCTTGGTTATGTAAAATAAATAACATAAAATTGTCAGAAGGTTTTTGGCTGAAATTAAAGAAAATGGTAGTTTTTAATAAAAGTATTATTAAACCCAATGGTTTGGCTTCTCAGATAGGCGATACTGACGATGGCAGATTGCATCTAATTTGGGAAGATTTTTATTCTGCAGAAAAGAGGAGTCATTTTGCCTTATTTAAGCTTTGTCAGTGGGCGAGGGGAGAAAAGTTAGCCAATGAGATAAAAACCAGTAAGGGTTTTGCCGAAGGAGGAATATATATAATGAGAAGCAGGGATTTTTATCTTATTACCGGCCGAGGTGTGAGTTGTTATGGAAGAGGCGGCAGCCATATTCATAATGATATGCTAAGTTTTGAATTAAATTTTTTTGGCGAGGATTTCATTGTTGATCCCGGCACCTATGTTTACACGTCTGACTTAAAAGAAAGAAACAGATTTCGGAGCACAAAAGCCCACAACACGGTTTTATTGGATAATCAGGAACAAAATCCGTTTTTCCGAGATCCATTTTATATTGAACAGAAAGCCAAGTTCAAAGTTAACCAATTTGCAGAATCAGAAAATAAAATTTTATTTGATGGCCAGCATAGCGGCTACGAAAGATTAGAAGAACCAATTATCCATAAACGGCGTTTTGTTTTTTATAAACAGGAAAATAAATTGGAAATTTATGATAGTTTTTTAGGAGAAGGCGAACATTTCTTGGAATGGAATTTTCATTTATCGCCAAAAATCAAGCTTTGGCTTAAAGGAGATATTAATGAAAGCCGGGAAATCATTTTAGTAGGCGAGAATAGTTCTTTGTTGTTTTTAATTCCCAAGATTTTAAATTGTGTTATTATGGAAGATGAATTTTCACCTTCCTACGGAGTAAAGATGCCTTCTAGAGCTCTTCGTTTTAGCGGCTTTCTGAATAAAGATAGCCAAAAAGAATTTGAATTTAAAATAGAGCCAATAAAATAGAATTAAGAATCAGGAATTATGGATTATGAATCAACGAATTAGCGAGTTAACGAATTTAAAATTGAAAATTTAAAATTGTCCAATATAGTTTTGCTTGGTCAAAAACCCAAAGCAGAAATGCCAAAATTGATAGCTATGGCTGATGTCGGCTTAATTCCCTATAAAAATAAAGAAACTTATTATAAAAATATTCCTTCTAAAATGTTTGATTATCTGGCAGGAGGCATACCGATAATCATTAATTTAGACGGTGAAGCGGCAAGAATTATTAAAGAAGCCCAAGCCGGCTTGGTGGTTAAAGCTGATGATGCCAAAGCTTTGTCCAAAGGCATTTTAGAGCTTTATGCCAATAAAACTTTAAGAGAAGTTATGGGAAGGAAAGGAAGAGAATATGCGGAGAAAAATTTTGATAAAAAAATAGCCGCTAAAAATATAGAAACTATCTTAAAAAATGTCAAAAAATAAAATCAAAGTTTTGTTTTTGTTGTTAGGGGATTTAGTTATTTTTTATTTTTCTCTTTTTCTGGCTATTTTTTTAAGATACGGCTTAAATTACAGCCAAGAAATTACTTTTAATCATTTTCTTAATTTTTCTTTTGTTTTCTTGATTTGGATTCTCATATTTTCCGTAAGCCATCTTTATGAGTTAAGATACGCGGCTAATAAAAGAAAATTCTTTGAACTGATTTTTAAACTTTTTTTAATTGCCGCCGGATTTTCTATTGTTTATTTTTATATTTTCACGCCAAACTTTACCCCAAAAAAGATTTTATTTCTTACTTTAATTTTTTCTTTTATTTTTTTGACAATCTGGCGGGTTTTGTTTAATCAGTTGGCAGCTATTTCCAAAGAGAAACTTTTAATAATCTCCGATAAGCAGGAAGCAAAAGAAATTCTGGATTTTTTAAAGAAATATCCTCAGTTAGGCTATGAACCGAAAATAGTTTCCAGCACTTTTGAAACAAAAATCATTATTCAAGTCATTCAGAATGAAAAAATAAACACCTTGGTTATTGATTCTGAAATTTCCGACGATAAACTAAATAATTTTTTGGTTTCTTTGCCAGAAATCAACATTACCACTCTTGTTAGTTTCTATGAAAACACTATTCAGCGCATTCCTTTAAATCTTTTAAATCATTCTTGGTTTTTGGTTAATTATTATAATAAAAACTGGGAGATTTATGAGAGCTTGAAAAGAATCTTTGACCTTATTGGCGGTTTGGTTCTCCTTTCAATTTCTTTGCCAGTTTGGCCGATTATCGCTTTGGCTGTTAAATTAAGCTCTTCCGGCCCTGTTTTCCATAAATCAGTGCGCCTTGGCAGGAAAGAAAAAAAGTTTTTTATATATAAATTCAGGACTATGGTTAAGGATGCCGGTAAAAACGGCCCTGCTTGGACTTTAAAAGACGATCCTAGAATCACCAAAGCAGGAAAGTTTTTAAGGGCGACTCATTTAGACGAACTGCCGCAGGTTTTAAATATCATTAAGGGAGATATTTCTTTTGTTGGACCTCGGCCCGAAGAAGAAAAATTGGTGGCTTTGTTTAAAAAAGAGATTCCTTTTTATAATTTTCGTTTTTTGATAAAACCCGGGGTGATAGGTTGGGCGCAGATTAATTATCCTCACGGTGCTTCCGTTGAAGATGCCAAAGAAAAATTGAAATACGATTTTTATTATTTAAAAAACAGAAATATTTATTTTGACTTTCTTATAGCTTTAAAATCCTTTAGGATTCCTTTTGAAATCCCCACCCATTAACTTGACAAGATAGGGCATAATTTGGTATAATTTAAATAATTTAGCACTTTAACATAAATTGGTAATTAGTTAAAAAAGAGGTGATTTTAATGACGAGATTCGTAGATAAGAAGGTTTTCATAGGGCTGATGGTGATATTTTTTACCTTGTTTCCATTTTTGTTTTTGGAAAAGACGGCAATCTGCGAAGAGAATGTTCCGGAATATATACTTTTGCCTCCAGACCCAGCCCTTGGCGGGAAAATTATAGGTATGGAAATTGGAGAAATAAACGGCGAAGTTTATTTAATAATTGCCAGGGAAGGTCCGGGCAAAGATAGTTTTCGGGAAATAGAAGGAAAATTAGTTCCAGTAAGAGTTATCCCAGTGTTTGAGTTTGTTAAAATAAGTCAAAAAAAAGATTATGGAAATTGGTAAAGATTGTCTGCGATGTCAGATTATCATAATCTGATGATTTTTTTAAAAAAGTGGCTGTAAAGGAACTGGCGGCTCAAAATATGATAAAAATTTAGAAAGTCGGCAAGACCAAAGCAACAGAGGCAGAGAAGAGCAACAAGACAAAGATGAAAAAACCTAAAAAATCAAAAGAATAATATCGCCTGAGTAAAACTCAGGCGATATTTACATTAATTTAAGTAGCGAGGTAAATATTTTATGTAAAAATTTATCAACTTTGAAAATCAATTCTTTGTATGGCTATCAAATATATCATTTATGCTCCTTGCTGTTTCTTGCTGCGGTTTAGACAAGTTTTTAAAAGGCGGCATATTTTTTGGCAGGGATTTTACAGGTTTAATAATGCTTTTTGGAATATCAAATTTATCCAGAAGATATTTTTTTTGAGGTTGGTCCTCTATTGCGCTTCAAAACCTTGCTATTGCCCTATATTAATTTTCTTAATGATTATTTGTATGACACCATTTAAACCCTCTTTGGGAGTGGATTTTATTATTTTGGTTAATATTTACCACAGATATTATTATATAAAAATTATATATAATCATTAAGTATTTTATGGAAACTATTTTTATCCTCTTGACATATATTTTTCGTATTGTAAAATGTTATTAATAGCAAAGGCGGATTAAATGTTTTTTAAATAAAAAATTAAATTGTNNNNTAATGAGTATCAAAAGCAACAGAAAACATCTCAAGAAGAAATTCCTGAAGAAGAGCAAGGTTTTCTTTTAAAAAGCAACCATCCTGAAAGTTCTTCGGATTTGAAAAACTTTGTTTATTTAATGCTTTATAACTTAGTCGGCTTAACTGATGACAATTGCCAGGCAGTTATATGTGAAATTCACGAATACCCAAAAAATTGTGTTGGTGTTGATTGTCAAAATAAAAACGCACTCTCCTGCATAGACATTAATTACGATTTTTCTTTAAAGGAGGGAGGGTATATGGGCACAACTTTAAAATTAAAAAATTTATTAGATAAAACTAAATCAGATTATTCTTTGACCAGTAATTACGATTTGTGTTTTGTTTTTGAACCGGTTTTTGGCGACAGCCTTTTAGCTGATTCCTATGAAAACCAAAGTCTATATTTTCCAGAAGGTAATATTGTTTGTACAGGCAATCCATTTAAAATAACAGACAATATTAAACCTTTTTGGTATGGCTTTATTCCTCAAGGTGATTATTTAAAAGCTAGGGTTTATTTAATTAATTATGACGAGAATGAAGGAGCAATAGATGAACTTTTTTCATCTCAGTCATTTAAAGAGCTAAACGAAATTCTTGAGAAGCACTCTCTTATTTTAAAATGGCAAAAAACAATTATGAAGGCCAAATAAATTTTAATTTATTTTTAAAACAATAATAATTTAATTATGATAAAACCAAAAAAACTTTTTCCTGCTTCGTTATTTTTTTTAATTTTTATTTTTATAATTTTTTTCAAAGTAGATATCGGTTTTGCAAACGGAGGAGCAGGTTTAACAGGAGAGGATTGGGATGAACCCTACGTAACTGGAGAAGTGGTTCATGATGACGATGGTAATGCGTATCAAGCTATGCCAATGTTAGATGATAATGGCCGTCCGGTAGGTAATGGTGCCACCACTTTAGTTCCTGTAGGCGGCGGCGGCGGCGGTGGTGGTACTCCTGAAAAACCCCCCCCTAAAGAAAAAACATGTAGCTTCCATACTTGTGTAACTGATCGTGCTACTGAGGCACAAATTTGTTCGACGGGAACTAAAACTTATACTGGAGACGACCCTCCTTGTGAAGACACTTGTTCTACTGATGCTGATTGCGG
>DJVL01000019.1 GCA_002440845.1 Patescibacteria group bacterium UBA6257 | reverse complement strand
CACTTGTTCGCTTGAAGCACCGTATCAAACGGTGTTTTTAGTTTAAATACTAGCTTCCTGCCATTTAATTCAGGGTTCTGAAGTAAGAAATTTAATAACTGCCTCTTTTCTGCTACTTCAGAACTTTGGAAGATTTCATAAGCTTTTTGAGCAAGGCTTAATACTGTATTTGCCGTAATATAGTAGTTTTCATCGGCTTGGTCATATCTTGCCATTTCTTCTCTAATTTCAGCTTGTTTTTCTTTACCTTCTTTCAGTGTTTTGTTATGCATATCCGTAGTAATACACCAAGCATCTCTTAATTGGAAGAGTTTCTTATCTTCCGCTAATTTCCTTTAATCCTTTTTTCAAATCCATTTTCGGTATTGTGTCTCTATTTTCATCTCTAAAATCCCATAAAGAGATAGCAATTATCTCGTCTTTTTCAGGAGTAATTTCTAACTTATCATGAATGACCTTAATAATATCTAAAATTGTTTTTGGCAGATTCATATTAATTTTTATTTACATTTTGAAGACTTTTTGCTATTTTGAGATTGAAGAAGTTGATAAAATTATCATGAATAATAACTATGATCAACAATTAAAGGATGCTTTAAAAAACTGTGATTATAAATATGTTGTTTGGTATACCGGTTCTAAAGATCAGGCAGATTATATTATTGAATATTCCAAAAAATTAAATGATGATGCTATAGCGTTGCCATTGCCCGATAATGTAATAAAAGGGCAAAGCAATATTTTATCAAAAAAGTTTTTGGGATATTTCTTCTTAGATTTTCCAGACATAATAATTGCAGAAAGATTACACTTAGACAGGTTACCGATAATGGGCATTGAAATTTTAGAGCAAAAACCAGTGGGTTGGAATCATACTCAAAGATTTTCCAGAGCTGCTGCTTCTATAATATTTAGCGTTCCTTTTGCATATCTCATGCCGCAGAAGAGATATATGTTTGATGAATATAAGGGGAAGGATAGAAATCAATCTCAACCTGGTAATGTTTATAATGTTGGCGGGAAATTAATTAAGGAGAATTTAAGAAAGGAATTTCAGTTACTTTTCTCCATATTTAAATTAAGTAATATTCATAATGTTCCCTGTCTTGCTTTTTTCTGGCCAGTAAGTGATAAGTATAAATTTTTAAGCGAGGGTTTAATTTATAATGACAATCCTCATCTAAGATGGAAACAACTTCCCCCAGCTCCTATTTCTAAATCTGGTGAAAAATTTGAAGAAATTGGTGGTCTTTTCGATTTTATAGATTTAGTTATAGATTATTACGAAAATAATAAGCCAGTTTCCGAATTAATGAAGGAGGTACTGGTAAAGAAATCTTTAGGTAAAATAAATCCTCAAACGACAACTCTTTATAGTGAGAGGCATATAAAACTTAAAAATCCTGATAATGGGAACATTAAAATTGCTTATAGAATAGAAACGTCTAAATTTATAGACAAGATTAAGAAGACGTCTGGGTTAAAAGGTGCTTATTTAGAAAGATTAATTAGATCAGAAGATTTCAAAAAGTTTATATCACGACCATTCTCAATAATAATAGAAATTAGTTCTGATCCCTTAAAGGGCAATCGTGGATTCTCCGACCCGTATTCAGGAGTCGTGGCTTCTTTTGACTATAGATATTGTAGAGAATTGACTAAATCTAAAGATATAAAGAAGAGGGACTATAATCTTGTTTTTATGCCATTACATAAAAATGCAGATCGGTTTTTCGAAAAAATTCTTAATATTCAATTTAAAAGAACTCATCATTTGAAAATAAAATGGCAGGAGAGAAATACTGTTCAGGATACAGCCGATATTACCAGAGAACTCTTTACAACGCCTTCATATACTTTAAAAAAAGAACTAAAAAATTTCTTTTATTTTTCTGATTTAATCGTCACGAAAAATAATCTATTTTTAGGTAAATCTCTAATTTAGTAATATATTTTTTGCGGGAGATTTTTCGCCTATTGTTATTTCAGGTTTTTTATTGGGGATAATTTGAATAGCAATTACATCTTTAGGAAGAGTCTTTTTGTAATCATCGCCCTCACCAAAAGCGATGATTTTTTGTAACTTATTTTTCCAATTAGATAACCATTTTTTAGAATCTATATTTTCTTGTAATCTAAACGCTATCCATTGGGCATGAACATCCGATAGTTTTATTAGTTTTTGGATGTCTTTATTTGATTGTTGAAAAGTGGGCTTGCTTTCGGCGATTATAACAATAAAATCATTGATCTGTTTATCAAACTTAATCGCCACGACATCTGGCATATAACCACCCTTACTTCTTCGGCCATCTAAAATAGAGAAACTTGTATGCCCTCCCGGTGGATGACAGGCCACTACCTGCCAAGAGTTTCTATCTAAAAATTCTGCCAGAGTTAAAGTTATATTCCTTTCCTTATCTACGTCAAATTGTGATATTTGGTTTTTCATAATTTATCTGATTAAAGTGAGATCTTTTTCATTGGTTATTTTTAATATTTTATTATTTTGGCTAAATAGATTGCCATTAGCAACTTTTAGTCTGTCTGCCATTATTTGAAAAAAAGATTTATCATTTTCAATATTAATGGTTCTTCTTTTTAGTTCTTCAGCGGCCTCTGCCAGAGTTCCACTTCCCGCAAAACAATCTAAAATAATATCATTCTTGTTGCTGAATAATTTAACAAGATGAGAGATTAGTCTTTTGGGTTTCTGGGTAGGATGTTTTGTTCTTTCGTTCCCCATGCATATGGGCGTTTCTATAAAATTGTGCATTTCTTTTTGCGTTGTGAAGTTAAAAGTGTAGGATATTTTTTTGCCGTCAAATCCTTTTGTCGCCCATAAAATTGCTTCACAGGAAGAAAGAAAGCCAGTTTTTCTTATTTGTGGAGCCGGATTTGTTTTATGCCAGATTATTGTCCCATGATGTTTAAATCCTTCTTCTTCGTATATGCGGCGGATATCGCTAACATATTCTAATTTAGAAAAAGTTAGCAAATTTCCAGATTCTTTAAGAATTGGTTTAACTGATTTTACCCAGTTTTTTGTAAATTCTAAATATCCATTATCAGAAAAATAATCCCATTTACCAAAATCCGAAGACCTAGCTTTTCTTCCTTTCAATTCTTTTGTATTTTTATTAGCTGTATTATAAGGAGGATCTACTATTACCGCATCAACGGTGATTTTTAATTTTGGCAAGACTTCAAGCGAATCTCCTAATATTAAATAATGGGCATACATAAGTTTACATTTTTTAATCTTTCTAATGATTTTTCATAATAGTCCTTGTCGATTTCTGATCCTGAAAAATGTCTATTTAATCTTTGAGCTACTAATGCAGTAGTAGCTGAACCCATAAAAGGATCAAAGACAATTTCTTTTGGATTTGAAGTGGCAATAATGATTCTTTCTAACAGCCATTCTGGTTTTTGTGTTGGATGTATCTTTTTCCCGCCGGTGGTTTTTCCCTTAGTCCATATTGATCGCATTTGTGTTCCGCCATTAATATTTTTCATTTTCTCGTAATTAAATGTATGTTTTTTACCTTTTCGAGCCCAAATAAAGTTTTCGTGATCAGCAACAAATCTTGTGCAGGAAAGGTTTGGCGTAGCATCTGATTTATGCCATAAAGCCTCATTTAGTATTTCAAATCCGATTTTCTGCATTACGTAGCCGGTTGTGTAAATATTATGGTAGGTTCCTGCGACCCAAATACTACCATTCTCTTTTAATATTCTAAAAGATTCTTGAAGCCATTTTTTGGTAAATATTTCGTAGTCGTCATTATTAAGTATATCCCATTTTCCCTTATTTGTACTAAGATCGGCGCCGCCCGATTTAACGAACTTAATTTTGAAATTGCTTTTACTTAGATTATAAGGAGGATCAGCAAAAATTAAATCAATAGAATTGTCTTTTATTTTTTTCATCAGGTCTAAACAATCCATGTTATAGATTTTATCTAAAGTAAAGCCATTTTCTAAAAATATGCCGTTCGTTTTTTTGTGTTTTAGAGCTGTCTTTTCTTGAGATTCTATATTAGTTCTTGGTTTGTTTTTCAGCTCTTCGAAATTTCGGATTACACTTATGACTTTTCCCTGAACGGTTAGTTCTTTTGTATAAATAGGTTTTATGTTCGGGTTTGCTGGTTGAAGGCGAAAACCATTTTTTTCTTTAAAGATTTTTTTGAGAGTCACTTCATTACCATTTAACAGAGCGACAACTGTTTTTCCATTTTCCGCATCTGGTTGTTTTCTTATTACAACGGTATCTCCATCAAAGATTCCTTCGTTGATCATACTGTCTCCTTGGACCTGTAAAGCGAAATGTTCACCCGAATTAGACAACTGGTTTTTAGAGACTTTAATCATTTCTGGATTTTCTATTGCTTCAATGGGTTGGACTGCGGTAATAGTGCCGAGTAGGGGAATTTCCACAAGCCCAAAAGATTTTTCACCTTTAGATAGTTCTATGGTTCGTGCGTGATTAAGATATCCTTTTTCTTTCAGTGTTTCTACGTGGTGATGGACGGTAGATTTTGAAACAAATCCAAAATGCTTTCTTATTTCTTCAAAAGAAGGGGAGTAGTTCTTATCTTTTATAAACTTCTTTACGTAATCGAGAATCTGTTTTTGCTTTTTTGTAAGCATAGTTATTGACTGGTAAGCCTTAGATGCTACAATTACATTATAGAACGATTTTAGAACGCAGAGTAGTAGTCAATTGTGGATAACTTAGGGGTTATAAACCCTATAAGTTAATTGAAGGAGAGATAAAATTAATTAAATAAACTATTTAAATTAGAACGAACCCCAAAGGAAGATATTGATATTCCTATTGATGAAAATAAAAACTTGAAAAGAGTAAAGCAGATAACTTAGAAAGAACTCCTAAGTCTTTTAGGAAAGGGTTGGGAGAGAGCGGATTTTTTAAAAACAATCGTCTCGTCAAAGAGGCGATTTTTTGGTAGAATAAATGATATGAAAACATTATTTAGAATTATTGTTATCTTATTTGCTGTTATAATTTTATTAATTGGTATTTGGTTTTCTTTAGATTTTCATACTAAAGATTCTCTATATCGGGCTACCCTGTGCAAATTGATTTACGGGAAGAATATCTGCAATTTTTACGAAATGATGGATGTTATAAGCTATAGTCCGCCTGGAGATTTTTATTTTGACAGAGCAATACAGCTATGTCGAGGCATGGAAGATGTCCCTAAAAAGGACAGTTGCTTTGAGTACATTGCCCAAGTGGTTTCTTCTTATGATATAGAGAAAGCAAAACAGGCATGCAGTGAAATTAGAAAATTTAACGGAGTTCATAGTAGGGAAGATTGCTATAGTATGGTTGAAGAATCAATTGAAGAAAGGTTGGCAGAAGCTATAGTAGTTGCCTTTATGGAAGCTCGCATACAAAGAGACCAAGAATTGGCTCTTTCTTGGCTCACAGATAGTGCTGGAGGACAATATCTTTCCCGAAGTGATTTACCTTTAACTGGACTTTCAAATCCTCATTTTGCTGCTTTTAAGGTTTTAAAGAGAGAAAAATTGGATGACACTCAATTTGAATTCAGAGTAAGGATTTACGAAGAATATACTGGACAGGGCAGGGTAGGATATTTTGACGAAATCTTGATTGTAATAAAAAGCGAAGATAATTATCTAATAGATTCTTTTGAACGAAGCGAATATACCAATATCACTAAGCCACCAGTGGATAATAATCCTAATCTCTAAATTGGGTTAGTAATTCATTAAACAGGTTCTAACATCATTCAGTTCCCGGAGCCATCCTTCGCTAAAGCTACGGAATGACAGGCCATCTAAATGATAAAATTATAAAATGATTTTTCTCAGGGCAGAAAAAGTAGTCCGAAGCATGATGTTCCGAAGCCGAAGACGGAGGACACTCATGTGTAGGATACCTGCCCGCCATGAACCCAACGTGGTTCATGGCCGTGTTAATTTTTTTTATTTTTGGCTTCGGGCTTATTATTCTGTTTTAAAATTTTAAATTTAAAGTTAATATTGAATTTATTCTTATTTTACCTGAATTCTATGGAAGTAAAAAGATTAAAAAGAAATTTTTACACTCAACCGACTCTTGAGGTGGCTAAAAAGCTTTTGGGAAAATATCTTGTAAGAAAAATCGGCAAAGAAAAGCTTATCGGAAAAATAGTTGAAGTTGAAGCCTATATCGGCCCCAAGGACCGTGCTTCTCATGCTTTTAATAATAGAAGAACTCCCCGGAATCAAGCTGAATATCTAATTGGCGGCCATATTTATATATATTTGGTTTACGGAATGTACTGGCAATTTAATATTTCTACCTATCAGGAAGAAAAACCAGAATGCGTTCTCGTCAGGGCTCTGGATTTGGGGAAATTAGCCGACGGGCCCGGCAAAGTCTGCCGATATTTAAAACTGGACAAGAGTTTTTATGGAGAAGATTTGGTGAGAAGCAAAAGAATTTGGCTTGAAGACAGGGGAGAAAAAATCAATCCTTCTGAAATCCTTGCCCTTCCGAGAGTTGGCATTGATTATGCCGGGCCTTATTGGTCAAAAAGAAAATGGAGATTTATTTTAAATAAAAAGTAATTTTTTGATTTCAATTTTAAAAGAAAATTAAAAAGAAAAATTGATGGAATTAGCCAAGTTTAAAAGAATAAAAGCCTTGGTTTTGTTTTCCGGCGGTTTGGATTCTATTTTAGCTGTAAAAATTTTAGAAGAACAAGGAGTAAAAATCACTGCTCTTTTTTTAAAAAGTTATTTTTTTGATGAAAAATTAGCGAAAAAAACCGCTGAAATATTAAAGATTCCTTTCAAAACATCGGATATTTCTAAAGAGCAATTGGTTTTGGTTAAAAAACCAAAATATGGATATGGCAGGGGAATGAATCCTTGCCTTGATTGCCGTATTTTAATGCTGAAAAAAGCTAAAGAGTTAATGGAGAAAGAAAATTATTCTTTTTTAGCTACCGGCGAAGTTTTAGGCGAAAGGCCAATGAGTCAGACAAAAAAAGCCTTGAAAATTATAAATGATGAGTTTGGGGCAAGCGATTGGCTGTTGCGGCCTTTATCCGCCAAAGTTTTAGAAGAAACCTTGGCAGAAAAAAAAGGCTGGGTAAAAAGGGAAAGATTATATGGCATAGCCGGCCGCTCGAGAAAAGTTCAGATAAGTTTAGCTAAAAAATTTAAAATAAAAAACTTTCCGAATCCGGCCGGCGGTTGCCTTTTAACCGATGCTTACTTTGCCAAAAAACTAAGAAGAGAAATAAATATTAACCCTTTCCTTGGGAAAAACGATATAGAACTTTTGAAAATTGGTCGGCATTTTTGGCTAAACAGCGCAAAAATTATTATCGGCAGAAACAAGCAAGAGAACGAAAAAATAAAAAAATTAAAGAAAAAAAATGATATTTTGGCGACAATTAAAAATTATCCCGCGCCCGCCGCCCTAATCAGAAGTTTTAAAAAAGGAAGGATTGATGATAAAACATTGTCAGAAACCAAAGAATTAATAAAAAAATATTCTTCTAAGGCAGAAGATAAAGAAGATTGCGAATTTGTTATAGCAAAGTAAACTTTTACAATAAAATATTATTTAATTTATTATATATAAATTGTAATTGTTAAGAAAAATTTTGGAATTTGAATTATTTGTTATATAATAAAAAGATAGTTTATTCGGAAAGCCGGTCGTTAAATTAACAAAAAAATTAATTAAAAATATGATAGAAGCTTTTTTGCAAAATTGGTGGTTAATTTTGATAGTTTCAATATGGTCAATTTTTTGGAAAGGAATGGCTTTGTGGAAAGCGGCTCAAAGAAGAGACAAATGGTGGTTTATAGCAATTCTGATATTAAATACGTTAGGGATTTTAGATATTTTCTATCTTTATGTTTATGCCCGATTGATTGATCAAAAAAAAGCCGCGGAAAATAAAATACCAAAGGAGTAGCATTTTAGAGAGCTGGCTATAATTAAAATATGCTTTCTCAAATTCCAATTAACCTTAATTAGGAATGGTTGTTGAATTTGGCGCCGTAAGTTTATATGAATAAATGGCTGAGATGACTGATAATGAAGGTATTAAAAAACCGCTTCTTGATATAGCTAAAGAAGAACTGTTAAATAATTAATTTACTTTAGCGCGGTTTATTTTTTGCTTTTTTATGGAGTTTATTTTCCGTTGTTATCCAACTTTTATATTTTTGTTTTATAATCTTTTTTTCTTTTTCTATTTGTTCGTGGCTTTTTTCCAGTTCTTTGGGAATGGGTTTTTTATGGTGAATTAAATAATCGTAGATTGCTTCAGTTAAAGCGTCGACTGCCAAGACTGAACAATGAAGTTTTATTGGCGGCAATCCGCCTAAGGCTTTGACAATATCTTCTTTTGATATTTTCAGAGCTTCTTTTATTGTTTTTCCTTTTGCTAAATCAACTATCATATTGCTGGTAGCTATAGCGGCAACGCAGCCGAAAGTTTCAAATTTTATATCTTTGATGATTTCCTCGCCTTTTTTATTTTTTCCCAGTTTAAAATAAAGCCACATCACATCTCCGCAGATTGGATTGCCCACCTTGCCAAGGCCGTCAGGATTTTTAATTTGCCCGTAGTTTTTTGGTTCAGAGAAATATTTTAAAACTTTATTAGTGTACATTTAATCTTTTGATTAAAATTTATCCTTTGAAAGGAGAAATTTTCCTTAAATTTTTTACAATTTCCGGCAGAACTTTGAGCAGAAAATCAATATCTTTTTCTTTTGTCCATCGGCCTAAACTGATTCTTAATGACCCTTGGGCTTCTTGAGGTTTTAAGCCACAAGCTAAAAGCACGTGAGAGGGTTCTAATTTTTCTGAAGTACAGGCGGAAGCGGTTGAGGCGGCAATGCCATAAGTATTAAGCTTGGCGACAATAGCTTCCCCTTCAACAAAAGAAAAACTGAAATTAATATTATTAAAAAGCCTCTTTTTCGGGTGGCCATTTAAGAGCGAGCGGGGTATAGATTTTAAGATGCCTTTAATTAGCTTTTCTCTTAATTTTATCAATCTTTGGCTTTCTTTAATCATTGATTTTTGACTGATTTTTGCGGCTTCAGCAAAACCAATGATTGACGGTAAATTGGGAGTGGAAGACCTTAAACCGAATTCTTGGCCGCCGCCGTGAATTAAAGATTCAATTTTAACCCCTTTTTTTATGAAAAGACAGCCAGTGCCAAGAGGTCCGTATATTTTATGGGAAGAAGCTGTTAAAAGGTCAATATTCATTTTTTTAACATCAAGGGGAATTTTGCCAAAACTTTGGCTGGCGTCAGTATGAAATAAAACATTTTTTCTCTTGCAGATTTTTCCGATTTCAGCTATAGGTTCAATGGTGCCGATTTCATTATTGGCGTGTATAATAGAAACTAAAACCGTTTCTTTGCTTATGGCTTTTTCTAAATCTTCCGTTCTTATTAAACCGAATTTATCTACGGCTAATTTTGTGATTTTCCAGCCTTGGCTGGCAAGCCATTGAGTTGGCTTGAGAATGGAATCATGCTCTATGGCTGAAACGATGATGTGCTTTTTCTTTTGGAAATTTAAAAAAGCTATGCCTTTTAGGGCAAGATTATTGCTTTCAGTGGCAGAACCAGTAAAGATAATTTCCTCTGGCTCGGCTTTAATTATTTGGCTGATAATTTTTCTGCTTTTCTCAAGGTCGTTTTTAGCTTGTTGCCCCAAAGAATGGGGAGAACCGGGGTTGCCAAATTTTTCTTTAAGATAAGGGTTCATTTTCTTCAAAACCCTCGGGTCCAAAGGGGTAGTGGCGGCGTAGTCAAAATAAATAATATTTTTATTCATTGTCAAAAAGGCATTAGTCAGTTTAAATTTTTTTATTTTAACACCAAAAGTCACCAAATTCAACAAGATTTTATATTTTTGAAATGGATTTGCTATAATAAAGCTAATAAATGAAAAGCAAACAACTCATTATAAACTAAATTTTTTATGGCTTTAGAAATTTTCTTTAAAGTTTTTGGCGGTTTGGCAGTTTTTCTTTACGGAATGGTTTTAATGAGTTCAGGATTGCAGAAAGTGGCGGGTGATAAACTGCAAAAAATTTTAGAGCAAATTACTAAAGGGAAATTAAGGGGGATTCTTGCCGGGGCAACGGCAACTGCTATAGTCCAATCAAGTTCTTTAGTCACTGTTACCGTCTTGGCTTTTATTAATTCCGGTTTGTTAAATTTTAACCAAGCGGTAGGATTAATAATGGGCGCCAATATAGGGACCACGATTACAGCTCAATTGGTTGCTTTTAATGTTGAAACTTTTTATTTTTCTTTTATTATCCTTGGTTTTTGTTTAAATTTTTTAGCCAAGAAAAGGGAGTTAAAATATTTAGGAAGTGTCATTTTGGGTTTTGGTATTTTATTTTTGGGAATGGATTTAATGGGGCAAGGTATTTATTTCTTGAGAAATAATCCTTGGGCAATAAATTTTTTTTCTAATTTCAGCAAAAATCCTTTATTAGGAATAATTGCTGGCGCAGTTTTTACGGGGATTATTCAAAGTTCTTCAGCCACTTCCGGTTTAGTTATTGTTTTAGGAAGAGAAAATATTATAAATTTGCCAGCGGCTATCGCTTTAATTTTAGGAGCTAACATCGGCACTTGCGCCACTGCTTTAATTGCGTCTTTTGGGTCAACAAAAAATGCCAAACGGGCCGCTGTTTTTCATTTATTTTTAAATATTACAGGAGTAGCTTATTTTTTGCCTTTTATTAATTATTTTGCCAGCTTGATTAGCCGAACTTCTTTTAATATTTCCCGCCAAATAGCCAATGCTCATACTTTTTTCAATGTTTTTAACACCTTTGTTTTTCTTTTTATCAGCGGTTTTATAGTTAAATTAATAGAAAAAATGATACCGATGGAGGAGCAAAAAATAGAAAAAGGCACAATCTATCTTGATAAACATTTAGTAAACATACCGGCTTTTGCTTTAACCGAAGCTCAGAAAGAAATTACCAGGATGATAAAAATTACTTTACCAATGATAGAGGCAGTGGAAAAAATTGTTTTTTCTTTGGATAAAAATTCTCCTCAAAAAAATTTGCAACTTAAAGGGGAAAATAAAATTTTAAAAAGTTTTCCACCTGTTTATAAAAGCGATTTATTAAATTTTGTTTATAGACAAGAAGATGAAATAGATAACATCAATCGTCAAATAGAGAAATATTTGAGATTAATTTCTGAGAAGGATTTAAGCAAAGATAATTCTCAAATGCTTTCTGGTTTGCTTCATGCTAATACAGACATTGAAAGGATTGGGGACCATCTTAATAATTTGGCTGAAAATGCCCAGATTCTTCTGGAAAAAAAATTATTTTTTTCTTATCAAGCCTCAATTGAATTACTGGAGATTTTTGAAGCAGTAAAAGAAATGCTTAAAAAAGGAATAAGGGCTCTTTCCAATTATGATAAAAAAGAAGCAGAGGCGGTTTTGACAGACGAGCCTAAAATTGATAAACTTCGCGAAGAATTGCACCAGCACCACTTAGAACGTTTGGAAAAAGGAATTTGCAATGGTGAAGCCGGGATAATTTTTGAAGATATTATTCGGAATTTAGAAAGAATTGGCGACCATTTAGATAATATTGGCCATATGATTTTAACTGGTTTTTAGGAAGTTTCCCGGGAACGAGCATTAGCGAAGCCTTGCTCGGTGTAGCTCGTTAAAGCCACGAATCAGCCGGAAGTTTTTTAAAAGTTTTACCTAGCCGATGTAGCTCAAGGGGCTAAAAGCCAAAGTCTTGGCTTTTAGCGGGAAACTTCATTTAAAATAAAAATTGCAAAAAAAGAAGTTTCCCGGGAACGAGCATTAGCGAAGCCTTGCTCGGTGTACCTCGTTAAAGCCACGAATCAGCCGGAAGTTTTTTTGAAAGTTTTACCTAGCCGATGTAGCTCAATGGCAGAGCAANNGTAGGTTGTCGGTTCAAGTCCGACCATCGGCTCAAATCATCTTATAATTTTAAATTTTAACCCCCTTTATTTTTTAATTGCTTGTTTTATAATTGACCTTTGACAAAAATAAATAAATTATTTATAATAAATAAGCAACTTAAAAAATAAGGGGGCGAAAAAGATGGAAGAATTCCGAGGCAACGGGAAAAAGCCGTCTTCTTCCTGCAAAGAAATAAAGCTCGGATTGCTTTCTTATGACAAGGCGACT
>DJVL01000014.1 GCA_002440845.1 Patescibacteria group bacterium UBA6257 | reverse complement strand
TATGTTTGATATTATCACCATTGGTTCAGCCACCAAGGATAATTTTTTGAAGATTCCCAGCCTCGTTTTTTATAATGATAAAAAAAAGTTTATTACCGGCAAAGGCATTTGTTTTTCTTTGGGAGCAAAAATTACCGCTTCAGAATTTAAAACTTTTTCCGGCGGCAGCGCCACTAATACCGCTTTAACTTTTAGCCGCCAAGGATTAAAGACCGCGGCGATTTTTAGAATAGGAAATGATTTTTTTGGCAAGGAATTGATAGAAGAGGCGGAAAAAGAAAAAATAGAAACTAAATTTGTTCAAAAAGACAAGAATTTGCCCACAGCTCAATCAATAATTTTTTTAACCCCAAAAGGAGAAAGAACCATTGTCTCTTACAAGGGCGCGGGCGAGTATCTGTCTTTTGATGGAATAGTCAAAGGCGGCCTTAAAACAAAGTGGCTGTTTTTGGGTTCTTTGGGAAAAGAAAAAAATATTTTAACAAAAATTATTAAATACGCCGCTGAAAATCATATTTTTTTAGCCACTAATCCCGGCGCCAGAGAAATTGCTTTTTTAAAAGATAATCCCGGCTGGTTAAATAAATTTAAAATCTTTATTTGTAATCAGGAAGAAGCTTCTTATTTAACGGATATTTCTTTTCATCAAGAGAAAAAAATCTTTCAAAAATTAGATGATTTAATCAAAGGAGTGGTGGTGATGACAAAAGGTGATAAGGGGGTTAGCGTTTCTGACGGCCATTATTTATGGCAGGCTGAAGCGCTTAGGTTAAGTAAAGTTAAGGATAAAACTGGCGCCGGCGACGCTTTTGCCTCTGCTTTTGTTTCTGTTTTTGTTAAAGCCGGAGAAATTTCGGAAAATTTAATCAAGGAAGCTATTCGGTTGGCTATTTTTAACTCTGGTTCAGTAGTCAGCCAATTAGGAGCTAAAACAGGCATTATGAAAAAAACAGATTTTAAAAAATCTCGATTCCAGCATCTTAAAATTCACCCTGTTAAATAATTTTAAATTTTTGGATATGTTTTTCTTCGTTTATGTTTTACAATCAATAAAAGATAAAAAATTCTATACAGGATATACGGAAAATTTAAAATTAAGATTTGAGCAACATAAAAAAGGATTAGTTGAATCAACAAAAAATAGAAAACCATTCAAGTTAATATATTATGAAGCTTGTTTAAACCAGCAAGATGCTACTCATCGTGAAAAGTATTTAAAGACATATTATGGTAAGATGTTTATTAAAAGAAGGCTCAAATCTTATTTAACAGGGTAAAAAATTAAAGTCAATAAAAAATTATTATGAAAAATTTTTTAACTCCGTTTTTTCCTCAAGCCAAAACTTTAATTTTGGCTTATGACCACGGCATGGAGCACGGGCCAAAAGATTTAAGAGGAAGAAGTTTTGATCCGGAATATATTTTAGATTTGGCAGTTAAAGGCGGTTATTCAGGCATTATTTTACAAAAAGGCATAGCAGAAAAATATTATACTCAAGCTGTTTATGCTAAAAAAGTTCCCTTGATTTTGAAATTAAATGGAAAAACAAATATTGCCGAAGTTCCTGAACCTTATGCCGCTTGCAATTGTTCGGTGTCTTATGCTAAAAAATTAGGCGCCAAAGCAGTAGGTTACACAATTTATTTGGGAAGCAATTTTGAGCAAAAAATGATGGAAGAATTTGGCAGGATTCAGGAAGAAGCGCATAGTTTAGGATTAGCGGCTATTGCTTGGCTTTATCCCCGGGGAGGCAGAGTCTTAGACCCAGCTTCAGAAGAAATGGTTAGTTATGCGGCAAGAGTTGGTTTAGAATTGGGAGCAGATATGATAAAAATAAAATATCCAAAAAGCGAAGAAGGGTTAAAAAAAGCTGTCCTTTTAGCGGGAAAAACAAAAGTAGTTTTATCTGGAGGGCCAAAAATAAGCGAAGGAGAATTTTTTAAAATTTTGGAAAACGCCATCAAATCAGGTGTAAGCGGTTTAGCTGTTGGCAGAAATGTTTGGCAGAGCGACAATCCTTTGTTAATGACAGAAAGAATAAAAAAGGCAATGGGAATACATTGAAATACATAGAAATATATTGAAATACTTTGGAATTTATTGATTGAAATTAGGAAATTTACTGGAGGGTTGGCAGAACGGCATTGCGCCGCTCTCGAAAAGCGGTGGGCGAAAGCCCCTAGAGGTTCGAATCCTCTACCCTCCGCTTGCTAAAACTAAACCAATGATTTTTTTCGCGCCAGCGTCTTTTAAAATATTTGCTATTTCTTCCATCGTAGCGCCAGTGGTATAAACATCGTCAACCAAAATCACAATTTTGTTTTTTATCTCTTCTTTCCTTATTACCTTAAATGTATTTTTTATATTTTCTTTTCTTGCCTCCGGGTGTTTTATTTTTGCCTGAGGTGGATTATTTTTAATTTTTATAACCGCCTTTTCGCTGTAGGAAAAAGAAAAATCAATTGCTACTTTTTTTGCCAAGAGCTCCGCCTGATTAAACCTTCTTTGTCTTCTTTTAATTTTATGAAGCGGGACAGGAATAACAACAGTTTTTTCTTTATCTAAATCTTTAAAGAAACAGGAACTATCAAGAAATTTTTTTATTAAAAACGAAAGAGGAGTCTGGACGGAAATAATGCTTTGGTATTTAAAAGCAAAAATCAGTTTTTTAATAATTTGATTTTCATAGGAAGAGACAACGCCCAAAGCAGAAATTTTTTTTCTTTGACGACAGGAGCAATTTTTTAAAGACGGGATTCTTTTTCCACAGGCCGGACAAATAAAAAAAGAATTTATTGGGATTTTTTCAAAACATTCCCGGCAAAGGGGATAGGGATTTAAAGATTCTTTTTCACAATTAACACATTGCCACGGGAAAATAGCGTCAAGGAAAAGATTGCTTAATTTCTTTAGGGTTGATTTTAAAAACAAAAAACGGCGGGGCGGCATAATAAATTTTCAATTACCAATTTACAATTTTCCGAGTGTTGTATTTGGCAAAAGTTATGGTATTATTATATAATATTGTTATAATATAGTTAAATAGTGAAAGATATGTTATTAAACTTGTTGGGCAAAAAACTTTTATTAGGCATAGATATCGGAACTACTTCCATAAAAATAGTGGAGTTAAGAAAAGCCAATAGTAAGGTTGAATTAACCAATTACGGGATCTTGGAAAAATTTGGCCACTTGGAAAGAATCAATGACGCTATTCAAACAAGCAGTTTTAAGCTCTTGGAAGAAAGCACCGCTTTGCTCCTTAAGAAAACAATGGAAGATGTCAAGCCAAAAACCGGAGAAGCTTATCTTTCACTCCCAAGCTTTTCTGGATTCATTTCTACCTTAGAATTGCCGGAAATGACTGAGAGAGAGTTGGTAAAAGCAATTAAATTTCAAGCTGGTCAATACATTCCTATGCCTTTAAACGATGTTACTTTGGACTGGCAGATTATTGAGAGAATAAACGGGAAAATGACGATTGTTTTGATGGCTGTGCCGACAGAAGCGATAAAAAGGTATATTAATATTGCTCAAGCTTTGAAGATAGAGTTGAAGGGTTTGGAATTGGAAAACGTAGCTGTTTGTAGATTATTTGGGAAAAAAGAAACAGGGCCGGCGGTTTTAGTGGATATAGGAGGAAGAAGCACCTGTCTAAGCGTAATGGATCAGGGAGCTTTAAGGATGAGCTACAATATAGATACTGCCGGTGGCGACTTGACGCAAGTAATAGCCAGCGGCTTGGGAATTAATCCGTTCCGGGCAGAAGAATTAAAAAGGTCTTATGGTTTAAAAATTCAATTTCAGGGAGATGTAAAAATAATAAATCTGCTTACTCCGCTTCTTGATGTGATTAAAAGAGAAATAGAAAAGATTAGCGGAAATTATTATTTAAGAACAAAAAGAAAAGTTGAGAAAATTATTTTTACCGGCGGAGGAGCCAATCTTGGAGGATTAGAAGAGTATTATTACCAGCAGCTTGGTTTGCCAATATTAAAAGGCGATCCTTTTGCTTGGGGATTAATTTCCTATAATCCCAATTTGGCGCCAATAATTAAAGAAGTGGGCACAAGTTTAAGCAGTGCTTGCGCCGTGGTGTTAAAAAATATTTAAACGAGATTTCTTTTTTTATTTTAAAATTTATTTTTGTTTATCCCCTTGCTTTGTTTTTTGAAAAAAGATAAAATTATATTTAAAGAGTGGAAACAATTAAAAATTTAATTTATTAATTTTTAAAAATTAATGGCCAATATAGATATTAGCGCTTTAAAACCAAAAGAGTCGCCTCCGGCTTGGCCGAAAGGTTTGCTCATTTTTTCTTTTATAATTTTTATTTTAACCGCTGGTGCTTGGTTTGCCTTGGATTACTGGAACAAAAATCAAAAAAATCAACTGAATATGCTGGAGAAACAGATTTCTTCGTTAAGGGAGAGCTTGCCCTTTGAAAAGGAGCAAGAAGTAATTTCTTTTGAAAAAAAGCTGAATAATTTATTAATATTGTTGAACAACCATACTTATCTTTCAAAAGCTTTGACTGGTATTGAAGGCATTACTCATCCTGATGTCTATTATACTTATTGGAAATTTTCCATTGAGGAAAATTCTTTGACCCTTGAAGGCATAGCCAAAGACCAGAAAACTTTCAGCGAAGCAGTAAATGGGCTTGTCAATAGTCCTGATAAAGTTAAAATGGTTTCAGTCAAAGATATGAAAACTACCAAAGACGGAACCGTTAGTTTTTCTTTGGATGTTTTTTTCCAGTCAAATTTTTTGAGGTTCTAAAAAACTAAAAAATAAGATTTTTTTATTTTACTTTTTTTAAAAAATCAAAAATGATTTAAAATATTATTAAAATTTTTTTAATATTAAAAATGAAAGAAACCACCAAGCAGAATATTTCTATTTTAATCATAACTTTATTAATAGGGGCCAGCGCCTTTCTATTTATAAAAATGATTAGACCGGCTTTGTCCGAAGAAAAAGAATTAAAAACAAAAGTAAAGGAAGCAGAAGAAAAAATTGCTTTGCTAAAAGAATACAAGACCAAATCTGATGTTTTGATAGATAATTATTCAAAGTTGGGAGACCAAATAGCGAATATCAATTTCGCTCTTCCTGATAAGCCTGAAACTGCTGAAGTCTTAGCGATCTTGGATGTTATTTCTAAGAAATTAGGCATTACTTTAAACACTATAGTTTTTAAGGAAGGGATAGAAAAAGAAATGAATTTTTTAGAAATAAGAACTTCTTTTAGCGCTTCTTATGATGATTTTAAGCAATGGGCAGGGGAAATAGAAAAGGAATTAAGATTGATGGATTTTTTAAATACGGAAGTAAAATTTGCCGATATCTCACAACAGGTTTCCTCGTCGTCAGCCAAAAAGAAAACCACAAAAACATTACCTTCGCCGGTTTTGGAATATAATATTACTCTTTGGACTTACTATAATCAGTCAGACAATGAAGATAAAAACGCAAAATAAATTTTATTAATTTTTTAAATAACAACGATAATCAACAAACTATAAATTTATGGCAATAGAAATAGAAGAAAGCAAAAAAAGTAATTTAGGGGTTGTGGTTTTTTTGTTAGTTATTTTATTAGCAGCAGGTTGGCTGGTCTGGAATTTTTTAAAACCCGTAGAAATCATCAAAAAGCCCAAGATTGAAGATATTTTATCGCCTTCCTCAAAAGAATTAATAGAGGCTAAATTGGATATTGGAAAAATTACCAATCATCCTGTTTTCCAAACCTTGGCTCCTCATACCGCTTGGCCGCCTCCTGAAACTCCGAATTTGGGAAAAGTCAATCCCTTTCAACCTTTTTAATTTTCTTTAATCAAAATATTAAAGCTGTTTATGGAAAAAGACGAAATTTTTCTTGCCACTCTTATTCAGCGCGGGATTATCAGTGAAATTAACGCTCAAAAAATTCTTGAGGAAGCTAAAACCTTAGAAAAAAGGGCTGAAGAAATTATCAGAGACAAGCAATTGGCAGATGAAAATGTTTTAGCCAAAATTAAGAGTGAAATTTTTAAATTGCCGGTAAAAATTTTTTCTAAAAACGAAGTTATTCCCACCAGCGTCCTTAATTTAATCCCCGAAGACACCGCTCGCCATTATAAGTTTATAGCTTTTAATAAAGAAGGCAATGTTCTTTCTATTGGCATGGTTTATCCTGATGAGCTCAAGGCCCAAGAAGCTGTCAGATTTATCACCAATAGATTAAATCTTGAATTTAAGGTTTTTATTATCAAAGATTCTGACTTAAAAGAAATTTTAAAACAATACCAGACTTTTGCCGAAGAATTTAATGCTTTGGTTCAGGATTTTCAGAGGAGATTCGGCGCCGGAAGGGTCAGAAAGGATTCTTTTAGATTGGTTGATTTGGAGTCAACTGCGGGCGCGGTTGCCGAAGAAGCTCCTATCATTAAACTTTTTGCTTCCATTTTAAAACAAGCCGTTCGTTCCCGTTCATCAGACATTCATATTGAAGCCGAGAGGAATAAATTAAGAGTAAGGTTTAGAGTAGATGGCAATTTGGCAACCAGCTTAACTTTGCCCTCAAGCGTCCATCAGGCTATTATTAGCCGGGTGAAAATAATGGCTAATTTAAAAATTGATGAAACTCGTTTGCCTCAAGACGGAAGGTTTTTTGCCATAATTGATGAAAAAGAGATTGATTTTAGAGTATCAACTTTTCCCACTACTTTGGGAGAAAAAGTAGCTATCAGAATTTTAGACCCCACTGTGGGTTTAAAAAGTATTCACGAATTGGGCATAGAAGGAAAGAATTTAGAAATTTTGGAGGAGGAAATAAAAAAACCTTACGGGATGATTTTATTGACTGGTCCCACCGGTTCTGGAAAAACTACTACTTTGTATGCGGTAATGCAGGTTTTAAATCAAGATAATGTTAACATTGTCAGTTTGGAGGACCCGGTAGAATATACAATGGAGGGCATTAACCAATCGCAAGTTTTGCCTGAAATTGGCTATACTTTTGCCAGAGGCTTGCGTCATATAGTCCGCCAAGACCCGGATATTATTATGGTAGGTGAAATTAGAGACAAAGAAACCGCTGAATTGGCGACTCATGCCGCTTTGACTGGGCATCTTGTGCTTTCTACCTTGCATACCAATAACGCTATCGGAGTCATTCCCCGGTTAGTGGATTTGGGAGTGGATGCTTTTCTTATTCCTCCGTCTTTGAATTTAATGATAGGCCAGCGTCTTTGCCGCAGACTTTGCCCTGATTGCAAGAAAAGAATTTTAGCCAATGAAACCGAACAAGCTATTATTGATGAAAATGTTAATTCTTTGCCTAAAAACCTGAAAGAAAAATTCAGCCAACAGAAACCTTATCATCTTTATAAATCTCAAGGTTGTTCTAATTGCAATCAAAAAGGCTATTTAGGCAGAATTGGCATTTTTGAGATTTTAAAAATGACCCCTGATTTGGAACAAATTATTTTAACCCAGCCTTCTCAGGAAAAATTGCTTTTAGAGGCAAAAAAACAAGAAATGATTACTCTGCGCCAAAGTGGCATTATTAAGGTCTTGGAAGGGTTGGTAAGCTTGGAAGAAGTTTTGGCAATTACCACTAAGAGTTAAAGATAAACCGCCATTTATCTTAACTTAAAATTTAGTTGTTTTTAAGAACTTGTTTAAATTTTTTTTCTTGACATTTATTTTTTCTGATATTATCATAAGTCAAGTAGCTGAATTAAGAAAAGAAGGGTCGACGGCTACGAGCATTACTTATAAGAGAAAAACAATCAAAGAAATATGACAGAGATACCTACTGACCAGCAAATTCTTGAGCTTATCATTAAAGCGATTGTCAATAATCCTGAAGCCGTAAAAGTTGAAAGAAAAATAGACGAAATGGGGGTTTTACTTTCTTTAAAAGTAGACCCGCAGGATATGGCTCAAATTATTGGCCGCCAAGGAGCAACGGCAAAAGCTCTTCGCACCATCTTAAAAGTCGTGGGAGCGAAAAATAGAGCTCGGGTAAATTTAAAAATTGAAGAACCTCCGGGTGGAGCTTTCAAAGAGAATCGGGAGGCAGATAAAGTCGCTGATAATTTAGTAGAAGATTTGAAATTTTAATCTTCCTTAGTTAATTACCCGGGATTCATAGTTTTGAAACAGAAACCGCGATATTATATAGAGTATCGCGGTTTTAAATCATTTTTTCTCTATGACTTTTGATGTTGTTACAATTTTCCCCGAGGCCTTTGAAAGTTATTTCAATGTCTCTATTATAAAAAGAGCCAAAGCCAAAGGTTTGATAAAAATTAATATCCATAATTTAAGGTCTTGGACAAATAATCGCCGCCAGACAGTTGACGATAGCCCTTATGGCGGTGGCGCCGGAATGGTTTTTAAAGTGGAGCCGATTTTCAGAGCTTTAAAAGATTTATTAAAGAAAAAAATCAAAACAAAAAAAAATAAAAAGGCCAAAAGGCGCGTGATTCTTTTTTCTCCCGGAGGAAAAAAGTTAAATCAGGAAATTGCTTTAAGGTTAAGTCGTTATGACCAATTGGTTTTAATCTGTCCTCGCTACGAGGGTATTGACGAAAGAGTAAAGGACCATCTTATTGACGAAGAGATTTCCGTTGGCGATTATGTCTTAAGCGGCGCCGAATTGCCCGCGATGGTTTTAGTTGATGCTGTAAGCCGTCTTATCCCCGGCGTTATAAAAAAACAATCTTTGAAGGAAGAATCTTTTTCTTTAACAGACAGGCAAAATATTAAAAATTTGTTATGCTGTGAGTATCCTCAGTACACCCGACCAGCTGTTTTTTATCCTAATTCTAAAAATAAAAAGATAGCGTGGAAAGTACCCGAAGTCCTTTTGAAAGGGGACCATAAAAAAATCAAAGAATGGCGGGAAAAACATATGAAAATTATAAGTTAACATTGTCAGACTTTTAAACCTTTGCCCCTTTAAACTTAAAACCGAACAAGAACTACATTGAAATACAATAAAGATGCGTTGAGGTTTATTGTATCTCAATGAATTTTCAAGTATTTCAACGAATATCTTAACATTATTTTGTTTAAAAACCCCCTCGCTGGAAAAAGATAAATTAAAAGCAGTTTAAAAGTTAAGTTTCAAATAATGTTTTTAGCCAATTTGAAGAATATCAGCTTCTTAGAAAAAAATTTTTGGCGAAGCCAATCTTTTCCAAGCCGGGAGTAAAAATTTAAAATTAAAATTAGATATTATGCTATTATGATTTTTCTTTCTTTTGTTGACAAAAGAGGCAAAAAATACAAAGTCGGATCAATTTTAGGAGAAGACTTACTGCTTCGCCTTGACAAATTTTTAAAAAAGAATAAAATTAAATTTGCTGAAGTAAAAAATTGGCGTTTAGCTTTTACCAAAGACCAAAACGAAAGTCTTACTTCTAAAAGGATAGCCCAAGCTGTTTTTAAAGCCTTAAAATTTATTCAAGACTGGGAATGAAATTTTATTCTTCTGAATAAATAGGAACATTATCAATCCTAAATTATTTGAGTTTAGGAATTTTTTTGTATTCTCAAAAATGAGAATTATTAAAATTAAAATCGCAATTATTTAAAAATTATTTTTAGTGCCAATTTTTTAAAAATAAAATTAATTTTTAACTCTTAATTTAGCTGGTTAGGATATTTTAAATTCCAAGAATTTATTTTTTATTCTTTTTTGTTTTTTTAATTTCGGGTTTTCAGGCAAGATTTTTTATTTCTTTGTCGTTGTGAAAAATTAAAATCCAAATAAAATAAATTTTTAAAATGCCTCAAAAAATGGCGATAAAATCTTTTGCTCGTCACAACAGGGAAATTTTGGAACCCCCTCGTTTGACTCAATTTCAGACAGATTCCTTTGAATGGTTTTTAAAAGAAGGCATCAAGGAGGTATTCAAAGAATTTTCACCGGTTAAAGATTATACCGGAAAAGATTTAGAATTAAATTTTACCGATTATTATTTAGAGCCGCCAAAAATTTCTGAGAATCGGGCAAGGGAAAAAGAATTAAATTACGAAGCTACCTTGAGGGTAAAACTGGTTTTAGCTAACGGCCATACAGGGAAGAAAAAAGAACGGGAAGTTTATTTTGGAGAAATCCCTTTGATGACTCCAAGGGGCACTTTTATTATTAACGGAGTGGAAAAAGTGGTTATTTCCCAGATTAACAGGTCTCCGGGAGTTTATTTTTCTTCGGTAAACTTCAGGGGAAGAAAACTTTTTGGCGCTAAGATTATTCCTTATCATGGAGCTTGGCTTGAGTTTGAAACGGATAACGACGGCGCCATTGGAGTAAAAATAGACAAAAAAAGAAAAGTTGCTGTTTCCGCCTTACTGAGAATTTTTGGCTTGAAAACCAATGAGGAGATAAAAAAAGCTTTTAGTGATTTAGAAACAAAAGACGACTCCAAATTGGACCATATAGAAGCTACTTTAAAAAAAGACACGGCTTCCAATGAGGAAGAAGCGTATATAGATATTTATCGCCGTCTGCGGCCGGGCGAATTAACAACTTTTGATAACGCTTATGATTTGATTAATAATATGTTTTTTCGGACGGATCGTTACGATTTGGCAAAAGTTGGCAGGCATAAACTTAATCAAAGACTTAACCTTAATGTTAATTTAGAACAGAAGCTTTTAACCAAAGATGATTTGATAGCTGTTGTAAGGGAAATTATAAATTTAAATAATAACCCGGAAGCGATTGACGATGATATTGACCACTTGGGAAACCGGCGGGTAAAAGCTGTCGGAGAAATTTTGATGGAAAGATTTAGGGTTGGGATGATGAGAATGCGCCGGACTATTCAAGACAGGATGGCTACTTTGGACCCTGAATTAATGAACCCGGCTCAATTAATTAATCCTCGCCAGCTGGTAATGGCTTTGAGAGAATTTTTCAATGTTTCCCAGCTTTGTCAGTTTATGGAACAGATGAATATGCTTTCTGAGCTTGAACATAAAAGAAAGATTACTTGTATGGGCCCCGGCGGATTGGTAAGGGAAAGAGCTGGTTTGGAAGTTCGCGATATTCATATCAGCCATTATGGCCGTTTATGTCCGATTCAGACTCCGGAAGGGCAAAATATTGGTTTGGTTCTTTCTTTATCTCTCTATGCCCGGTTAAATGAATTTGGTTTTATTGAGACTCCTTATCTTAAAGTCAAAAATGGCGTTCTTACCAATGAAATTGTTTGGCTTGACGCTTTTGAAGAAATGAAATACAAAATTGCTCATAGCGGCATTGACACCGATGAAAAAGGAAGAATCAAAAACGAATTGGTTGGCGCGAGAGTAAAAGGAGAGCCGACTTTAGTGCGCGCAGAAGAGATTGATTTAATGGATGTCTCTTGCCAGCAGATTATTTCTGCCGCCGTAAGTCTTATTCCGTTTTTGGGACACGATGAATCCAACAGAGCTTTAATGGGAGCCAATATGCAAAGGCAGGCTGTGCCTTGCATTAGGCCGCAGGCGCCTTTGGTTTCTACCGGGATGGAAGAAAAAATAGCTTTTGAATCCGGCCAATGTTTAATAAGCGATGTTAATGGAATCATCGTTGAATTAGATGCAAACCATATTAGCATAAAAACTGAAAACGGCGAATTAAAAACTTATCAATTAATTAATTTTGTAAGAAGCAATAAAAATAGCTGTTTGCTTCAGAAGCCGGTGATTAAAAAAGGAATGAAAGTAAAGAAAGGAGATTTATTGGCTGACGGAGCGGTTACGGAAAATCAGGTTTTAGCTTTGGGTCAAAATTTATTAGTGGCTTTTATTCCTTTTTTTGGTTTCAATTACGAAGACGCTATTGTAGTTTCAGAAAGAGTTTTAAAAAACGATTATTTTACTTCTGTTTATTTGGAGGAGTTTACCTGCGATGTGGTGGAAACGAAATTGGGTCCGGAGATTACTACAAGGGATATTCCTAATGTTTCTGAAGAAAAATTAAAATATCTTGACGAAGAAGGAGTAATTAGGATTGGGGCTGAAGTTAGAGGCGGCGATATTTTAGTGGGTAAAATTTCTCCAAAAGGCAAAGCGGATTTGACGCCGGAAGAAAGGTTGCTTCAGGCGATTTTTGGGGAACAGATGAAAGACATAAAAGATACTTCTTTATTGCTTGAATCTTCCCGTCAAGGAAGGGTGACAAGAATAAAAATTCTTTCGCGGCAGGAAGGCGATAAGCTGGATGCCGGGGTGATTAAAAAAATCAGCGTTGAAGTGGCAGAACTTAGAAAATTAATGGCAGGTGATAAATTAGCCGGTAGGCATGGCAATAAAGGCGTAATTTCCGTGGTGGTTCCCGAAGAAGATATGCCTTATCTTGAAGATGGAACGCCGGTAGATATAGTTTTAAATCCTTTAAGCATTGCTTCCAGAATGAATATCGGTCAGGTTTTTGAGAATCACTTGGGTTTAGCTGCAAAAAAACTTGGTTATAGAGCGATTACTCCGGCTTTGGATGGAGCGACAGAAGAGGAAATAAAGGCTGAATTAGTTAAAGCGGGTTTGGCGGAAGACGGAAAAGTTATTCTTTACAATGGCAAAACCGGAGAACCTTTTGATAAAAAAGTTGCTGTTGGAGTGATGTATTTGATGAAATTGGAACATATGGTTGAAGACAAAGTCCATATGAG
>DJVL01000025.1 GCA_002440845.1 Patescibacteria group bacterium UBA6257 | reverse complement strand
TGACAAGCTTTTGGCGGGACTGAAATACATTCTCCCTTTTCGCATTTATTGCCTTCTCCGCAATAAACTGGTGATGACCATTCTAAATATGCATCGTCATCATAATTACCGCATTTTTGATAATTAAAATTATCAAAGCATTTAGTTTGATTAACCGTGCATTCATTTTGAGACGAGGTTGTTGAAGGAACTATTGTTGTTGACGTAGGAAACGCTCCGCATTGATCATCACAATTCTCGGATGAATAGCAAGTTTTGGCTGTCGCCTTTTGGCAATCTGCTTTAGACGCAAACTCTCCCGCCAATTCACAATAATCATCCTTACAGACATAAAATTCTATCAGAGGAACAAAAGATTTAACTTCTAACTGGTAATTAGCCAAAGCATCTTGATAAGGATTCTTGGAGTTTGCAACAGAAACAAAGATATTAGTATCGGCCGAGGGAGTTAAAGATAAAGACACAATCGCTCCTCCGTTAACTGAATCTTCTTCTTTTAATAATTGCCTATTTGAATTATAGAGGCTCAAAGTTAATAATGTTTTTGATGGAGGGATAGCTTTAAATTCATAAGGGATTCCTTTTTTAAGTTCAATTTTATAAATATCCTGCCAATCATCACCTACATCGTTCATAATACCAGAATAACCGGTTAAATACCCATTATAAGTTCCGGGAGTAATAGTTAGAGCTTTATCAAAAGTATCGCCAGCATCAGTATCGCTATTAGCATCATAATAATTTTTCAGAGAAACTTCTAAGGAAAAAGATTCTGCTGCCGATGCATCATTGACAATTTTAAGATAATACTTTTGCGAACTTTTATTGGCATTAGCCAACCAGTTGACTTCAGGACTTATATCATAATCGGAAATTAATTCTTCTTGAGCTTCGTTATAAAGAATTATTGTGTACCCTCTTTCAGGAAAACATTGAGTTTTAATATTAATTTCCTGCCCTGCTTTTACTTGAATGGAGTAATAAATCGGGCTTTGCCATTCATGAAAAGGGCCGCCTTGGTATTGCCCCGGGCTCAATAAAACCGCTGTTTCAAAACTGCTTCCGCCAGCTGGTAAAGCTTGCTGGGCAAAAGTGGAATTACCCCATAGACCAACCATAAGTATAATTGCGCAAGCTAAATAAATTTTAATCTTTGTTAGCATATTTTTTGATAAAATTTTATTATTATTTTTATATTCTATTATTTTAATACTCAAAATTATGAAATTTTCTACTTATTATCGTCTTCATAAAATTTTGGACTGACTGCTGAACTCAACAGGCAGAATACATTGGAAAAACCAAGGTATTCTGCCCTAAACTAAACTATTTTCCAGTAATCTGTAATTCTGATAATCGCTGCATATACTTTTTCGCAATTTCTTGAGCATGCCAAGGATCTTCCTCCAAGGTCTCGCCATAAGCAGTAATATCCTTTTCGGTTACGCCATATTTCGCAAATAAAACCTTTGCCTGCGCAGGCCAGCTAGTTGGGTCTTTTTGTCCGTAATAAGCAGCCTGAGCCAATATCTCTATATAGATATCGTCAGTCATTTTACCAATACTCCCTCCTGTTGCTTGGCCACCGGTTGTCTGTTCACCTCCTTCGCTCGTCGTAGTCTCGGTAGTTATCGGTTCTTCGGTTGTTGGCACAGTAGAATTAGAACCTGTTTTATTCCCAATGCCTTTCCATGCCAAGACCCCAATAATCGCCACTATAACCACTGCCACGATTATCATTAAAATTTTCCTTGAATCCATTTTTTTATTTTGCGATTTTTAATTAAAATTAATCTCGACCTTTTAAGATGTTTTAACAAAATTAATTGATTATTTTACCTCCTGCTTCATTTTCTTCCTCAATTTTTTGCCATTTTTCTTTATCATCATTGCTGTTAATATTAAAAGCAAGCAAATTTTTTACATCTCTCTGCCATTGCTCATTGTCTTGGTGAACAACCCGGCCAATAAACAGTTCTCGCATCAAATTGATTTCCGGAATTTTAGCCATAGAAAATTTATATTTGGCGTAATTCGGCTCTTCTAATTTTTCTTCCGGCAGATAAATCGGCTCTCTTCTAAAATTAATTGCTGTGAGTCCCCGATTGATTTTTAAAATTAAATCATCAATCTGTCCATCAATTTTTGTCTTATCAGCTTCTCTGTATTCTTTCCGGCCAAGAATCCTAAAAAAATAAGTCGCCCTGCCAGTTTCTTTTTCGCCGGTCGTTTCAAAGGCAATGACGTTACCGGGTTTTGATTTATCCTCGTCATAAACAGGGATAAAAAACCAGAAATAATCGCCGGTCAATTTTCCCATTAACCCTTTTTTAAACCCAAGATAAATTTTCTCCTGTTTTCCTATTGATTTTAAGAATTCATATTCTTCTTTCGCTTCGGTCTTTATTAAGGCCATCTCCAATCGTTTAAATAATTCCGGACAAATTGATTCAATGGCTTTTTTATTCACTGCTTTTCCTTCTTTAATCAATCCCGAAATTTTATTCAAGGTTGAAAAATCAATTTCCGGCCAAATCCCTTTAATAAAATTCTGAATGTTTAAAGAAATTTCATTGATGCAACTCTGTAAAGTTTTTTTAAATAAATCAAATTTTTCACCCAGCTTTGAAATAATAATTTTTTCTCCCAATTCAGCGCCAATAACTATTTGAAAATCATCGGTTTTTATTTCTAAAATATCGCTGAAAGGAATCCTTATTAGTTCTCCCCTCTCGGGCAAAATAACTAAAGCTGTCTGGTAAAATTTAAATTCGGCTCTCCCTTTTTGTTTTTCCGCGCCTGATTTATCCAAATACGCAAAATCGGCCTCAAACCCGGATTTTTTTAAAGTTTCCTGAAATAAAAGGTCTTTCAAAAGCATCTCGTTCCTTAATTTGATAAAAATTCTGATAAAATCTTCGTATTGATACCCGAGATTAAAAATTTGTAGTTTTTTATCGCCGGCAAAAACAAGTTCAAATCTGTAATCCGCAAAGTTTAAATCAATTACTTCCCTATAAGTGAAGCAATAAGTACCCCAACCTTCAGGAAAAACAGAAAAACTATCTTGAGTTAAAATAATTTTTGCCGCTGTTTCAGGAATTTGTATAACCTCTCCGGATTTTAAAATAATACTTCCTGCTAATTCCAAAATTGCGGTTGTTTTGTCTTTTTGATTATTAAACATTATTGAATTCAAAGTTAAAGTTAAAGAAGAGGAATATAAGGTCCTCCGCCATTATCATTCGCCAATGCTGTTAACGCAAAAAAGTGATTGGAAATAAAAAACAGACCTATGGTTAAAACCCAAGTCATTAATAAAATGATATATTTTTTCATAGATAAATTTAGAAAATAATTTTAAAAACTTGGCCTTCTTTATATATTATATATATTTTACTGCATAAATTAAAAAAAATAAAGTCAAGTACGAAGCCGGATAACTTAATACCCCTGAAACATCTAAATAAAATAACCTTTGATTTGATATAAATAAAATTGGTGCCGGTTTTATTTCCTAGCACCAATTTTCTGAAATATTATACTTCTTTTTTCGCACTTATACGGCTCCTCCCAAAAACATTTTCCTCCATAGCTTACCGCGACAGTTCTTAACCAAAGCGAATAATCTTCTGGTAGGTTCAAACCAATGGTTTTAAACCATTCTTCCCAGTGGGCTTTAAAATATTTATAGCTCATTTCCAACCGGGGAAAATATTTTGCCAAAGGATTGCAATTGCTCACGGTTAACTCCAAAACTAAAATTTCCCATTCCCAAGGAGAGCTTGACCAAACAAGAAGAAGATCGCCGGTTTCTTTCCCATTCTTTTTTAATTGTGGGAATTTTTTGGGCCCCCACAATATTTTCTCCTTTGTCAATTCTTCAATTTTTAAAGCCCTGTTTAAATTTTCAGGGTAAGCCATCATCCCCACAGCATCGTTATGCTTCCTTCTCATCCGCTTATCAAATCTTCTTAGATTAATTCTCCTGCTCATCTTCTCACCTCCTCTAACGGTTCCCTTTTTATCTCCTCCTTTATCAATAAACAAAAAATTTTTTAAAGAACTAAAAATATCCTGATTCCAAGATATAAAAATTATATCATAATATCTCTAAAAGTCAATCGCCTTCCAAGCTTGGCTAGTAGCGGAAATTAATGTTTATTCCGTATTCTGAAGCTTCAAACCTTTCTTTGGCAAACTCAGCTACTTTATACGGAGGAAATGCCTTACAGCTGAAAACGTCAAGATAGATGGCTCTTGACGCATTGGCAAAATGGGCGGAGATTAAAGAAGTTTCTATTAATTGAGTCATAGAAAAACCTGACACCTTTTCATTGGTGCCAAAATTCACTACCGTAGTATCACCAAACCTCTTCATATCAATCAGCTCGCATAAATCTTTAACAAATTGCTTTATGTATTCCGCATCCACCATGCTATCTTTATTACAATTTTTTAAATCAATGGATACGGTTAACCCCCAAGGGTTTTTATTTCTGTATTCAGCTAAATAATTAGCGTCTTTTTGTTCTAATTCACTGGTCATTTTTTTGTTATTATTGTTTTAATTTGCTTAAATTTTACAATAAGTAATATTATATCTCTTCCCGGAACAAAATCAAGACCAAAAGTCTTTCACTTCTTGACACCACAAAATCAAATTTATAAAATAATATATAAATAAAGGTCGGCTTAATTTTAATAAATAAATTTATGCCTTTAATTCCTTGGAGACCTTTTTCTGACTTGGATAAATTTTTTGAAGATGATGATTTGTTTTTGCCTGTGCTTCCTCGCCGAGATATAGCCACACCGGCAATGGATGTATATGAAACCGACAAAGAAGTGATTGCCGAAGTAAGTCTTCCCAACTTTGATCCAAAAAAAGTCAATGTGTCGGTTGAAAACGGCGTTTTGAGGATAAACGGTGAAACAGAAGAAAAGAAAGAGGAAAAAGAAAAAGATTACTGGCGAAAAGAAATCAGAAAAGGATCGTTTGAAAGAATGATAAGATTACCCGTAGCAATTAAGGAGAATGCCGTGGACGCAACCTACGAAAAAGGAATTCTCAAAATCACAATGCCCAAAGCCGAAATCAAACCAACTTCCAAAGTCAAAATTAAGGTCAAAGAAAACAAACAAAAATCCCTCGCAACCCATTAGCGAGGGGTTTTTATATCTTTAAATTATTTCCCGGTTTATTTCAAAAAATCTAATAAGATTAAAGTTAAAGGTAAATAACCGCCAAACGATTAGTTTTCAACAAAAATTTTAGGAAGGTTTTAGGAAGCTCTATTTCCTCAAAATTTCTTCCAAAACTTCCCAAGCCCTTGACAAAAATTTTAGATCTGCTAAACTGGTTATGGTGTTATTTGAAAGCCGCAAGGCCGACAAATAACACCACTGCTGCCTCTTTGAAGCCGCAAGGCCTAAAGGAGGCAGCATTTTTTTATAATCAAGCTCCTCTTAATTAAAACCCTGTATGAATCTCTTAATAATCTAATTTCTTCATATAATTTAATTATCAATTAATAATACTTTGAAGGCGATTTTTAGGCCTTAATATCAGCCAATTTTGCCTGAGCTATTTCTATCAATCTCTGAGAACTAATTTTAAACACCGAAAATGGCGTTCCGGCAGCGCACCAAATTTCTTGATAATTCAAAAGATCTTTATCTAAAAATATATGTTTTATTTTTTCTTTGTGCCCAAAAGGAGGGACGCCGCCAATAGAAAAACCGGTTTTCTCATAAACAAAATCTGCATCAGCTTTTTCTATTCCTTCTCCTATTAACTTTTCTAATTTTTCTATAGAAACTTTATTTTTACCGGAAGCAATCACTAAAATTGGTTCATTATTCAATTTAAAAATAATACTTTTTCCAATCTGACCAATTTGCACTCCTATTTGATCAGCTGCTTCTTGAGCTGTTTTTGTAGAATTATCAAAAATTACCACATTATTCTCTAAA
>DJVL01000009.1:12414-34633 GCA_002440845.1 Patescibacteria group bacterium UBA6257 | reverse complement strand
ATAGTTTTTAATCTTTTAACTCCAGTAAAATTTCGTCAAGAAGTTGTTGCTGAAACAAAAAATTTAACTATCATTAATGATAGCGCCGCCCCTTCGCCAGAGGCAACCATAGCGGCTTTAGAAAGATTTAAAAATAAAAATCTTTATTTAATTAGCGGCGGAACAGATAAAAAATTGAGTTTTAACGGTTTAGCCAAAGCGATTAAAAAAAATATCTCCAACGGCCATTTAATTTTATTAGACGGTTCTGCCACTAAAAAACTTATAAAGGAGTTAAAAAAAGAAAAATATTTTAAAGAGTATTTTCTTTACGACTCCCTTGGAGAATGCTTTAATCAAGTTTTATTTTTGGTTAAGGAAAAACAAAGTAAAAGCATTGTACTTTTTTCTCCAGCTTCCGCCAGTTTTGAAAAATTCAAAAACGAATTTGACCGCGGTGAAAAATTTAATCAACTAGTAAAACAATACGTTAAATAAAAAACCAAAACATAATTCTTGGTTTTTTAATAAATTTATACTTTATTAGCTATTCAGTCGTTGTGCCATCAAATTCTGCTTCATTGGCTGCAGCTTCTTCTTTAGCGGCGCGGACAATGCCATCTTTATGATGAGCCGGAGAATAAATAGTATAAATTTTTAAGGCTTCAGTTTCAGAGGTATTAATAACATTGTGTTGAGCTCCTGCCGGCACGATAACTGCAAATCCATCTTTTACTTCATATTCATTATCATCAATAATTACTTTACCAAGGCCTTGCTCAAATCTAAAAAACTGGTCATTATCTGGATGAACCTCCATTCCAATTTCTTCTTTTGGTTTTAAACTCATTAAAACTAATTGGCTATGTTTAGCCGTATAAAGCACTTTACGAAAATTATCATTCTCGGTTGTTAATTTTTCAATGGGGCCAATGTATCCTTTCATATTTTTATTTAGTTTAATTTTTTTTTATTATTTTACCCTAGCTTTTACTAATTGATTATATTAATGATATCAGATTTCCGTAATGTTTTCAATAAATAACATTAATTTTTTAATTTATAGCTTTTCTTTGGCGGCAAATTTCTTTTAGCTCATCGTATATAAATTGGCGGAGAGGGCGGGACTCGAACCCGCAAACCCCTTGCGGAGTTCACGCTTTCCAGGCGTGTGCCTTGCCATTCGGCGCACCTCTCCAAAAAGTCCGGCAGGGCCGGACTTTTTTCTGTTAAATCTTCCAATTGCTGGCGTATTTTCCTATAATTGGCAATTCTTTCTTTTCTCCTTTTAAAACGTTGATTATACCCATTACTGATAAGACTACCCAAACGATATTCATAATCCAGCCAATTATCCAGCCGATAACAGGAATCATCGTTATTGCCCAAGTAATCACTTCGGCGATACAAAGAGTAATTCCTTGTTTGACATGGAATTTTGCAAATTCATCTTCTTTTGCCGTCAGTAAAGGAATTAAGAACAAAATGCCGATATAGCTTAAAACGGCTAAAGGATTTACTTTTTTTATTTCCTCTTTTTGCGCCGTTTGATTTTCCGCCTTTTGTTCGTTATTTCCTTCTTGAATATTTTCTTCCATATTTTTTGTTATTTTTAAAAATTTCTCGACCTTATAACCTTTTAACTAATTTTAGTTTAGCAAAAAACTCTTTTTTTGTAAATTTTTTCTAAGCTTTAAGATTATTAATGTCAAGATAAGAATAGAAGGCATTTCTTTTATTTTTTAATTTTGCCCATACCTGCTCTCCCCACGAATAATGCCACCATTCATTAGGGTTATTGGTAAAGCCTTCGCTTGCCATTAACCAATAAAGCAATCTTCTGTTTTCCATCACTTCAATTTCGTAAAAAGATAATTTTTTCTTTGCCCTAAGATTTTCAAAATAATCGGTAAAAGCATTTTCTTTGAGGATGTCAAATTGGGAGCCCATTGTTATCAAATCCCCTGTTTTGATTTTTCTAAGAGTTAAATCTAAGGCGCCGCCCGTGCTATGCGGCGGCGGAGTTTTAGCCAAAGCATTTAAATTAACCTTCGCCCAATACTTATTAATTTCTTTTTTTATTTTTTCTTTTTGCCAAAAAGGTTTTTGTTTTTTAAAATAAGCCATCAGCCAGACATCGCGGATATATTGCTGAACAGCTATAGGTCTGTAGCCGTCAAATAAATAGACTTCCAAACCAATTTTCTCTAATTTTTTATTTATATTTTTTAATTTTTCTACCAGCGATTCCCTTAAAAGCAAATAAGGAATACTGCCGGGGATTTTCTGGAAATAAGGCGGATTATTTTTTCGGTAATAGTAATTTTCTCCTGCCAAGCCGGATTTCTTTATATCCTTAAGCCTTTCTTTATAAAAAGAGCTCCAAGAATTAATTGGAACTTTTTTGGCTTCCTTCTTTTTTGCCCTAACTTTATTAAGGTTGGGAATTTTTTTGCTATAAAAATCTTCAATTGATGAAGACATAAAAATTAAACCATAAAAAACTGAGTTAAATGATTCTTGTAAAAACAGAAAAAAGGAAATCTACTATTAAAGAAATTATCCCGCCGCCAAAGAATAAGATGAGAAAAATGAACAAAAAACTGTATTGATAAAGGAAACTTTCTAACTTCGGAGACGGGAAAAGATAGAAAAAGATTTTTGAACCGTCAAAGGGAGGGATAGGAATTAAGTTAAAAACTGCAAGGATTAAATTAATCTTTACTATAATTGCCAGAAAAAGCAAAATTCCTGAAAACTGGGGATTATTTATCGTAAAGCGGATAAAGAGACTGAAGATCAAAGCCATAGAAAGGTTGGCTAAAGGCCCGGCAAAAGCCAAAAGAGCAGTATCCCGTCGCAAATTCTTTAATTTAAAAGGATTATAAGGCACAGGTTTTGCCCAGCCAAAAACCAGACTTCCGCCGGTAGAAAGAAATGATATCAGAGGGAAAGCAAAAGAACCTAAAAAATCCAAATGAGGCAATGGGTTTAAAGTAAGCCGCCCCATTTTTTCAGCGGTATCATCGCCTAATTTAAAAGCGGCGAAACCGTGAGCTACTTCATGGATAATGGCTGAAAATAAAAGAATTATTAATTGGAAAACTGTTGTCATAATTAAGCTTGGTAAAGATTAGAGATTTTGTAAATCATTCTTTCTTTTTCTTTTAGAGAAAGACGGCTTTTTTTAGCTGCCAATTGAAGAAGAGCTATACTTTTGTCGTAGGTTTTTCTGTCAACGGGATAAGGTGTGGCGTCTTTTCCGCCATGGGCAAAGCTGTAGCGGGCAGGATCTTGATATGAAGGTTTTGCTCCGTAAATAACTTCTGCTATTAAAGCTAAAGCTCTGATTGTTTTGGGGCCGACGCCGCTTGTAGCGATTAGGTTTTTATAATTTTTAGGTTTTTCTTCCGTTAAGCGGTACATAATTTTTTTTAAATATGGATGGCGGAAAAAATTTTCTAAAACTACGGGGTGAAAACTAAACTCTTTATTTTCTAATGCTAATAAGGTTAATTGTCCGCTGTCTATTTTGAATTTGACCATTCGGCTTAATTGAGAAGAATGGGAAGTCAAAATAGTTATATCTTTCATCAGGTTTTTGAAGCCGGCGTTAACCAGTTCCAAACTTACTTTTTTGTTATTTTGGCTTTCCCGGGAGGTTAAATTGAGAGTATTGAGCGAAGAATTTATTTTTTCTGAGATAATGCCGCTATGGGGCTCGCAGTCAATTTCTTTTGAGCCGGACGGCGAGTGGAAATTCAGGGAATCAGAATACCAATGATAACGTCGGGCGGTTTGATTTTTTAAATTCATTCCCTGTTGGATTACTGCCCAACTTCCGTTTTTGGAAAACAGAAAAGAGTGATGATAAATTTGATAGCCATCTTGGATTAAACTGTTGTCAACCTTAGCGGTTATTTTAGAATTAGAAATTAAACTATTGGTGGTTTGTTCGGGAAAAGACAAACGATTGCCCCAGTTTAGTATTTCTTCGGGAGTTTTTCTTGAAGTTTTTCCCTTGCCGCCGCAGATAAAAACCCCTAATTCTTTTTCTTGACCTTTCATTGCTTCTTTTAAGGCAGCGGTCAAAATCGTGGTTAAGCCGGAAGAATTCCAGTCAAAAGCCAAAACTGTGCCTAACGATTGAAACCAGACCGGATCAGCCATTTTTTTTAAAAATTCATCAGGACCAGCTTCTTCTATTATAATTCTTATCATTTCCCGGGAAAGTTTTACCATTCTTTGAAAAAGCCAAGCTGGACATTTGCCGTAATCAAGACCGAAAGTTGCCATTCCCCGTTGTTGCATAAATCTAATTCAACTAATATTAAAAATTTCTATTTTTTCAGCGGTATGCCGGGCTAAATCTAGTCGCTGTTTACCGGCAGTATAAAAAGAACAAAGGGTTTCTCCTTTTTTTACTTTTTCTCCTACTGTTTTATTTAGGTAGATTCCTGCTTCTTTTGTTTGGGGGGCTCCAAGCAAGTAGCAGATTTCCGTTAAATTTTTATTGTGGATTGAGTTTATAAAGCCACCTTTTTTTGATTTTAATTCATAGACAGCTTTTCCCAAGGCAAGAGCTTCAGAATTTATTTCTGGGTTTCCGCCTTGAACTTTGATGATTTCTTTCATTTTTGCCAAAGCTTGGCCGTTTTTTAAATTTTCATAAGCTAACTCTTTGCCCTTGCCCTTTTTTGCTTTTCCCACAAGTTCCAGCAGCATCCCCGCCAGCTGAATTGATTTTTTTTCTAAATCCAGAGGCCGATTTTCTTTTTGCTCTAAAACTCTCATTACGTCGCGAGCTTCTAAAACAGGACCTATCCCCCTGCCTATCGGACCTTTGGTTTTGCTAATGATAATTTTTATTTTTATTCCAAACTTTTTTGCGATAGAAATAAATAAATCCTTAACTAATTTTTCGTCTTTATCATTAATGATTTTTGCTGTCGGCCCGATAGGAATATCTATGATTAAATGGGTAATGCCGCAAGCTACTTTTTTTGCCATAATACTTACCACCATTTTAGAATAAGGCTCTGTTCTTAATTGATGAGTAATTTTTACGAACCGGTCGTCAGCTGGCGCCAATTTAAAAGCTCCGCCCCAAGATAAGCAAGCATTTGTTTCTTTTACGGTTTTTTTAATCTGTTCGGGAGTTAGATTGACCGGTGCTAAAACTTCCATGGTGTCAGCAGTGCCGGCAGCGGAAGTAATGGCTCGGGAAGAAGTCTTTGGAATAATAATGCCGCAGCTTGCCACAATCGGAACAACTATAGGCGTTACTCGATTTCCGGGAATTCCTCCGATAGAATGTTTATCAGCTACTGTATTGCCAAATTTTAATTGTTCACCAGTTTCCGCCATGGCTTTTGTTAAATAATAAATTTCTTTTTTGGAAAAATTGTTATCAAAAAAAGCCGAAGCAACAAAAAAAGCTAATTGTAAATCGTCAAGTTTATAACTAACCGCATCAGAGATTAATTCTAAAATTTCGGCATAAGAAAGTTTTTTCCCTTGAAGTTTTTTGTGGATAATTTTTAACGATTCAGGTTCCCTTGCCAATGCCAGCTCTAAACTTTCCCCTTCTTTAATTTGGTATTTTTCTATAATATCTTTAAAAACGCCGATTTCGCCTTTATCAACAAAGGAATTGGTAATATCTACCTTGATTTCGGTTTGTTTTCCCTGCCAATTTATTGATAATTCATCACCGGGCCTAATGCCAAACTTTTTTCCGTCTTCTTCGTTAATTATGACTATCCACGGATAACCAGTAGTAATATCTAAATATTTTACTTTTAAAAAAAATTTTTTATCCCGATTTTTCTCCATATTGTTTCTTTTCAATTTTCTTTTAAAAAATTGAAATCAAACTTGTTTCTTTATATTATTTTAATATTTTTTAGGTATTCAGTCAAAGGTTTGGTTATATCAACAGAGAAAAAAGAATTTTCTAAAGTATTAGTCAAAACTATCTTTTTGGGATTTATTTTTTTTAGTTTTTTTACAGAATCATCGCCTAAAATTGAATGAATAAAAGCAAAACTAATTGATTTTACTCCCATCTTTTTTATGATTTCCGCCACTTCTAAAAGGGTGTCGCCAGCTGAAGTCATATCGTCAACAATAATCGCTTCTTTACCTTTAAAGTTGATGAGCTTAGCGGCATTAAAAGAGAAATTTAATTTTCCGCTGTTGACGTTTCTTTTTTTATTAAGAATAATTTTTTCAGCGGGAAAGTTTTTGCAAAAGTCGTTAACGAAATTTTTTGCTTCGCTATCTGGTCCGATAACAACGGTGGTTTTTGGTTCAAAATTTTTGAATTCTTTTGCCAATTCGCTGAAAAAAGAAAGATTGTAGGCAGGAATTTTAAATAATTCTTTTATTTTTTTTCTGTGTTCATGAAGGCTGATGGTCAGAAAAATATCCAAATTTTTTTCCAAGATTTCCGCTAAATATAAAGAAGATAAAATTTCTCCTTTTCGGAATTCATCATCTTGCCGGGCGTAAGGAAAATAAGGCATTATTCCGATAACGGTTGAGAAAAGGTTTTTTAATTTTCTAGCTAAAAGAAAGTATTTAAATAAGTAAGCGTTTATATTTTCTTTTGTTTTTTTCTGGAGAATAAGAATGGTTTTATCCCCTTTTTCTTCTTTGCTGAGCCGGGGCTGGATTTCTCCGTCGGGAAAAATTCTTTCTTCTATTTTAATGAATCTCCAATTAAGATGATTGGCAAGATTTTTGCCTAAATTATCGCCAACTACAAAGTTCTTCATAAGTTTTTGTTGGTTACGGTTTTAAGGCTGAAGAATATCTTCGGTTCTGCCATTGATGGAGATAATGACATTATTAACCGAAGAAAATTGTTTGAGGGTTTGTCTAATTTGGCTGGCAATGGCTAAAACCCGGCAGGAGCCGCCAACCTGATATTCGAGTTTCTCATCAAAGTCAGCTTTTGCTACTCCGTTTTCTATAACCAAACTATTGATTTTTACTCCTTCATTGATGTTGGAAAAATAGCCTTCATTTTTTTCTTCAGCGGTTGGTCCTTTAAGCAATTCTTCCAAAGCCGCTCGGCCAACTGCTTCTGTCTTTTTAATTTTTCTTTCAACCGGAAAAACCAAACTGCAATCCATGGCTTCCGGGTCTTTCAAAGAATTGCTAAAATAGACATTGATTGCCAAGTAATCCTGTTCATTATTATCGCTTTTTTTATTAGTATTAAAATTGACATTATTAGTATTAAAATTGATAGCAAAATTAACTATTCCAACGGTAATTGCTAAAATAATGATTAGGGAGATCCAAAGAATAATTTTTTTCATAATTTAGTTTTATTTTAGTTTTCCGGCTCTTTGTTTTTAATTGTTAGAACAAAGAAGGATAAATTGGGAATTTTTGGCACAAAAGCCTTACTTCTTTTTTTATTTCTTCCGGATTAACTTTTTCTTTTATGATTTTGTTAATCCATAAGGCAATAAGGTTCATTTCTTTTTTTCCCATTCCTCTGGTTGTGCATGCCGGTGTGCCTATTCTAATACCCGAGGGATTAAAAGGACTGGGGTCGCCCGGAACAGTATTCCGGTTTGCCAAAAGACCGGCTTTTTCCAATAGTTTTTCCGCTTCTCTTCCTGAAACAAAAGTATTTCTTAAATCAATAACCATTAGATGATTTTCTGTTCCGCCTGATACTATTCGGAAACCATAACCAATGAGGTCTTTAGCCAAAAAAGAAGCGTTTTCCAAAACTTGTTTTTGGTATTTTTTGAATTTTGGCTGGAGAGCTTCTTTAAAAGAGCAAGCTACGGCGGCAATAACATTGTTGTGAGGTCCTCCCTGCAAACCGGGAAAAACCGATTTGTCTATTAGTTCGGATAAATTTATGTTATTTTTCTTAGCAAGAGAAGATGATTGGTTAGTGAAAATGGCAGCTGAGCGGGGTCCTTTCAGGGTTTTATGAATGGTGGTGGTGACAATATCGCAATAAGGAAAAGGAGAAGGATGTAAGTTGGCGGCTATTAAACCTGAAATGTGGCTGATATCAGCTAAAAGATAAGCTCCTGTTTTTTTCGCAATGACGGAAAATTTTTTGAAATCAATTTTTTTGGAATAAGCAGTTAAGCCGCAAACAATGATTTTTGGCCGGTGTTTTTTTGCTAATTTTTCTACTTCGTTAAAATCTATTAATTCTGTTTTAGGATTAAGATGGTAAGGAATGGCTTTATAGATTTTTCCGGAAAAATTAACCGAGTGTCCATGAGTCAGGTGCCCGCCGCTTGAAAGACTCATTCCCATTAAAATTTCACCCGGCTTTAAAAGCGCATTATAAACAGCTAAATTAGCCGGAGAGCCGGAATATGGTTGAACATTAACTTGCCAGTTTTTTTTCAAAGAAAAAACTTTTAAAGCTCTCTGCTGAGCTAATTTTTCTATTTTATCATAAAATTCATTGCCCGGATAATATCTTTTGCCCGGATAACCCTCAGAATACTTATTGGTAAGAGGAGAACCTAAGACTTCTAAAATAGCTGGCGAAACAAAATTTTCCGAAGGAATCAAGTCTATTGTATTTTTCTGTCTTTCAATTTCTGATTTTACCATTTGATAAAGCAAAGGGTCTTCTTTTTTAAGAAATCTAAATGCCATTTTCTTTATTTATAATAAATAATAAAAAATAAGAAACCATTAAAAGCAATTTAGTATAACACAAAATTATGTTTTTTTGAATTATTGAATAAAAATGAATTTGAAGGAGATGAGGGTTGACTTTTTTAAAAAAAATAGTGTATAATATCTTTGACGACCTTAAAAAGTCGTCAAACGGTGGGGCTCCCCGCTCTTTGTTCTACAGAGAGCGGGGTCACCGTTTATAGGAGAGAATAAATTTAATTTTTTGCCAAAACTTTTAAAAAAATATAAAATTAAAGAAAAGGAATATAACAAGAATCAAAGAATATGGAAACTAAAGATTTAATTATTATAGGCGGCGGCCCAGCTGGTTTGACTGGCGGCATTTATGCCGGTCGAGCAAAACTTGCTACTTTATTATTGGCGGGACCAAGTTTTGGAGGCCAATTGATGTTGACAGACACTATTGACGATTTTCCCGGTTTTCCAGAAGGCATCTCAGGCGCCGAATTAATAGCTAAAATGATGAATCAGGTAAAAAAGTTTGAGGTGGAAGTAAAGGAAAAAAATGCCGTAGAAACAGATTTTAATTCTTATCCTTTTATTGTCAAAGCAGACGATGGGAATATTTATAAAGCTCGCGCAATAATTATTGCTACCGGCGCTTCTCATAGATGGCTTGGCCTGCCAAAAGAAAAAGAATTAGTCGGTCGCGGTATTTCTTTTTGCGCTGTTTGCGATGGTTTTTTCTTTAAAGACAAAAACGTGGCGGTTGTCGGCGGCGGAGACAGCGCTATGGAAAACGCTTTGGTTTTAAGCAAATACGCCAAAAAGGTGACGGTCATTCATAGGAAAGAAACTTTAAACGCCGCAAAAATTCTGCAAGATGAAGCCTTGAAAAATGAAAAAATAGAATTTCTTTTTAATAGTCAAATAATAAAAATTATAGGCGAAGAACGTTTAGAAGGGGTGGAAATAAAAAACTTAGAGACCAATGAGAACAAAACTCTTTTTTTCTCAGGCCTTTTTATTTCTATTGGTTATAAACCTCAAATAGATATTTTTAAAAACCAGCTGGAAATTACCGATTCGGGATTTATAAAAGTGTTTGGTATGACCCAAACTTCAAAAGCAGGAATTTTTGCGGCCGGAGATGTCTGCGATCCTGTTTATAAACAGGCGGTTACTGCAGCTGGCTTTGGGGCGATGGCGGCTTTGGATGCTGACAGATGGTTAAGACAGCAAAAAAAATAGAAATAAAAAAGAAAAGATAATCAATGATAATTTATTCAAAAATGAAGAGGGATGAATCTTTTTTTTCTGCTTGGCTGGGAATTAATCTTGATAATCTAAAAAGAAATTTTTTAACAATCAAAAAACTTGTTGGTGATAAAAAAATAATTTCAGTTGTTAAAGCCAATGCTTACGGCCATGGCGCCTTAATGGTAGCTAAAGAATTGGAGCAATTGGGAACGGATATGTTGGCAGTGGCCAATGTGGAAGAAGGAATAGAATTAAGAAAAGGAGGCATTAATAAGCCGATTCTTATTTTTGGTTTTATTTTTCCCGAGGAGATAAACCTTTTAATGGATTTTTCTCTCACTCCGACCATCTATTCAGAAACATTGGCAAAAGAATTAAATAAACAAGTTGAAAAAAGAAAGGAAAAAATAAAAATTCATATCAAAATAGATACTGGAATGGCCCGGGTGGGAATTGCTTGGAATGAATCCTTGGGTTTTATTAAAAGGATAAAGGCATTAAAAGGTTTAGAAATAGAGGGCCTTTATAGCCATTTTTCCTCGGCTGATGAAAAAAATAGCGCTTTTTCAGAAATTCAGTTCCGGAGATTTAAAAAAGTTATAGAACAATTAAATAAGGAAAAAATTAATATTCCCATAAAGCATATGAGCAATTCTGCCGCTTTATTGAATTTTCCCCAATTTAATCTTGATGCTGTCCGCCCCGGAATTCTTCTTTATGGTTTAAACCCTCTTCCTGAAAAACTAAAGTTTAAAATTTATCCGGTAATGGCTTTAAAAACCAGAGTAATTTTTATGAAAGAAATAAAGGCCGGCGTTTCAGTTGGTTACGGCAGGACTTTTTATGCCAAAAGACCAAGTTTAATAGCCACGGTTCCCCTTGGTTACGCCGATGGTTATCCAAGAACTTTATCAAATAAAGGAGAGGTTTTAGTTAAAGGCAGAAGAGCAGGAATTGTCGGCAGAATTTGTATGGATAGTTTGATGATAGATGTTACGGATATCAAAAATCCCAAAGAAGGAGACGAGGTGGTGGTTATAGGAAAAAGCGGCAAAGAAGAAATAACTGTTGAAGAACTGGCAAATTTATGTCAAACCATTAATTATGAGATAGCTTGCGGAATCAAAGAAAGAGTGAAAAGGTTTTATATTAAAAATGGAAAAAGCCGGAAAGAATAATAAAAAAAGAGGCATTTTTGCCTCTTTTTTATGTTAATGTTTATATTTCCTTGCTCCCGGGTTAAAATTAAACCATTGAATCGTATATTTCTTCTGAACATCCCTCCGGCAGAAAATAATCAATCCTTTTCCAATACTTTTTGTCTTTTAGCCACAAAGGTATAATTCTCAGGGAGATAAGAAAAACGTTTTCGCAGGTTGGGCAACAATAAATTTCTAATTCAGTAAGGATAAATTTTTCTTTTTCAATTTCGCAATAAGAAGTTTGAGCTTGTTTGTTATTGGAATTTAAATCCTTTAGGTAGATAGTTTTCTTACAAAACTGACAATAGTAATCTTTTTCCGGACTCATTTTTCCCTCCTCCTTTAAAACAATTTTAAAACCTTGAAGTGGATAAAAGCTTTTTTTGCTTAGTTTTGAAAATCTGGCGGTTAATTCTTGATTCGTCTTTTTTCATTAATAAAACAGCTGCAAATCGTCCTTCTCCGTCTTCATTTTTTTTGTCTCTATAGTGGGAGAAAAAACCTTCATTTTTCGCTGTGTCAATGCCGCTTAAAACAAGGTTTCTTATTCCATTTTGAACAAATTGGTTTATAGCGTAACCAGCAAGATCAACGGAAATCAGTCCTTGTGGGTCTTTTTTTAAAAAAGGCTCCCAGCTAATATCTTTTTCCTGCAAAAACGGCGGTTTTAATTTATAGGATTCCTTTTTTATGGAGGGACCTATAAAAATCACTAAATCCCCTGTCTGACAATCAAAAAAATCTATCATTTTTTTGGTAGTTTTTTCTATAATTTCTGCCGCATTCTTGAAGGAAACTTGAATTAAAGCAATTCCCCTTTGTTTCTTATCCACCAAAAAAATTGGCAGACAATCGGCAACACATTCAACTAAAGCAATTCCTTTTTCTCCGGTAATTAAAGCATCGGCTTTTATGGCGCTTTCTAAACTCTTAGTTCCTTTGCCAGCATCTTCTTGGTCTACTATGCAAACCTTGCTTTCTTTTTCCTCTGGCGTCAAAAAAACACAATTTTTAAAAGTTACGCCCAGTTTTCTAAAAAAATAACATCGATTAGCCAAAACCTGCTCCGGGTCTCCATATTTATAAGACATATTGCCTTCCATTTTTGTAGAAAAGCCGTGCTTTAAAAAACGAAAAGGTTTTCGGTCTAACTCGGGCATTTGATACAATCTTGTCACCCCCTAAAATATTTTAAAGATGCTAAAGCCATTATATAATAAATTTATAAAAATGTCAAATAAGAAAAAGAGCCGTTTAGATGACGGCTCTTTAAAACTTTTAAAAATTAACGCTTGGTTTTAAGATAGTAATTCTTAATGGTGTTTCTTCTAACATCTTCAATTCCGAGATCTTTCTTGTTTCTTTCTAAAATAATCAACTCCAACAAAACATAAATAGCAAAAAACATTATTAAATATAAGTGGGCCAAAGCAACCATTTTTTTATTCTCTCCCAATAATAAAAGAAGCAAAGTTCTTTCCTGATAAGACACTTCTCCCTCTTTCCACAGCAGCAGCTTCAAATTTTCTTCCTCGTTTTTCTTAAAATAAAAAGTAGTGAAGCTTTCTATTGTTTGAAGACTATTTTTTGTGACCTTCTCTTCAAACAAGTACCATTTATTATTTACCCTGTTATTGCCAAAAATAAAAAGTTGGTTTTCTCCGACAAAAACATAAGCAGTTTCATAGCTTTTAGTGATAAAAGTTTTTAAACCAACCTTTTCGCTTATTGGCAATAAAGAGGCACAAACAACGCTGTTCCCGACTGCCAAATTTTCACATTTAATCAGAGATAAATTTACAATTCTTGTGTCTTGGTAATTTTCCGGTCTGTTCAAGGCAATAATAAACGCTATGAAAAAGAAGGAAATAATTGTCAACCTTAAAAGAAAACCCGAAAATTTTTTCACCTTTATCATTTAGGACCTCCTTTCTTCCAAACCTTTAGCTGAAAATAAAAGAAATTAAAGTTATTCCTGTCATCGCAATCAGCAAAACCATAAGAGGAATAAAACTTTTATTCAAATAAACGACTAAAATCCTATCCTTGATTTCTCCCTGAACAACGCCCTGAAAATTTCTGAGAGGCATTCTCTCTTTTGCCTGATACCAAAGATTATTTTCCTTGTTTTTGCCGGAGAAAATCACTTCAAAATTATTAGCTGATTTTGACCTTAAAGCAATCAGAACCAGAGCGTATTTTTGGGAAAAAAATTCCTTTTTGGGTATCTCTATGACGCTTACTTTATCTGGAATGCCTTTATTAATCATTTCCACTTTTTCGCTGGAAAGTTTGGAAATATCAATAAGCACGAATTCTTTTAAATCTGCTTTAAACCAATAAATTAAAAAGAAAATAATTAGAATTGCCAAGCCGACAAAAAGATAATATTTTTTTCTTGCCATTAGAATCCCTCCTTTTCTTTTATTTTGGTTTTTTGGTTCCCCTGCTTTAAGGGTTTTGAAGTAATTATCGTTTTTTTTGACAAAATTTTTTTTAGATAAATTTTCAATTGTTTTTATCGTTTCTTTGAGTATTTTTTCTTTCAGTTCCTTTTCTTTTATTTTGTTTTTTTTCTGCATCTGTAAAACAAAGAAACAACAAAAGCAGCTCCAAAAAGCAGCAAGAAGATATAACCAATCATAAAATAAACCCCGAGAATCATTTATATCCCCCCTTTTTAAATTGTAAAGAGCATTTTGTTAATGATAGCATATAATATGTTATTAGTCAATAGAAAAGAAAAAGGCGCTTTCTAAGCGCCTTTTTTCGTGTTATCAGTAGGGTTTAATTATTTTTTTAGAATAAACCAAGCCGCAATTTTCGCAATAAACCAAAGACAAATCAATGTTAATAACTTTTTCAGGATTTCTACCGCCTACGATAAATTCATGGTTGGGTGCGAGTAAGGAAACACAAATTTTTTCAAACGGGATTAATTTTCTTTTACAAAATACGCAAATTGAAGGAAACTCGGCATGCACAATAACACCTCCTTGATTTTTAATTTTAAAAGAACCAATCACTCATCTTCTAAAGAAAAATTAATTTATTTTTAATAGTTCTACTTCAAAAATAAGAACAGCGTTGGGCGGTATTGGGCCCCCGGGGGTTCCTGTTTTTCCATAAGCTAAATCAGCTGGAATAGTTAATTTTCTTTTTTCTCCGATTTTCATTCCTAAGATGCCTAAGTCCCAGCCCTCGATTACTTGGCCAGAGCCAAGGACAAATTCAAAAGGCTCACCCCTGTCAAGACTGGAATCAAATTTTTTCCCGTCTTCCAAAACGCCGGTATAATGGACAGAAACTTTATCCCCGTTTTTAGCTTCTTCTCCTTGCCCTTCTTTTAGGATTTCAATTTTTAAATTTTCATTATTTTCTGTATTAATCTGGGAGTTGTTTTCTGTTGCCTGATTTTTAAAGAATCCACCAAAATAAGGAAAACACATTACAATAATTATTAAAATAACAATAAAATAAAGAAAATAATTATTTTTTTTCATTGATTAAAAGAATTAATTATTTTTCAATTTAAGCAATATAGCTGAAAAGTTATTTTTACCTCTTCTGCCACTGAGGAGCGCGTCTGGCTTTTTTCAAACCATACTTTTTTCTTTCCACCACTCGGGCGTCACGGGTTAAAAATCCAAAACCTTTAAGAATGGGCCTTAAATTCGGGTCAAATTTTATCAAACAACGGCTGATACCAAGCCTGATTGCTTCAGCTTGGCCAGTTCCGCCTCCCCCTTTAACTTTTATTGAGACAAAAAATTTATTTTCCAAGCCGGTTTTTTTTAACGGCTCTAAAACTTTGTTTTTTTGCTGGTTCAAGGAGAAATAATCTTCCAAGTTTTTTTCATTAATAACTAAGCCCGGCTTGCCGCTTAAAATCCTTACTCTGGCAATAGCTGCTTTTCTTCTGCCAACGGCTTCTAGGTATTTGATTTTTTCAGTTTTTATTTTTTCGGTTTTTTCTTCCGATTCTTTTTTTTTCATATTTAAGAAATTACTATAAATCAATAATTAATCTTTTTAATCTTCGTTCTCTTAATTTATTCTTTGGCAACATTCCTTTTACCGCCAAAGTCAGTACTTTGATTGGGTCTTTTTGCCATAGATCTAATAATTTCGTTTCTTTTAGGTGGCCTAAATAACCCGTATGTTTATAATAAATTTTACTTTTTAACTTATTTTCGTTAGTCTTTATATCCTTTAAGTTTTTTATGATAATAAAAGTTTCTCCTTCTTTATTCGGAGCATATCGGCTTTTATGTTTGTCTTGAAGCAAAACAGCAATTTTTGAAGCCAATCTGCCCAAAGATTGGTTTTTGGCATCAAGAACAATTTCTTCTCTTTTTTTGTTCCCCTTTTTTTCCATATTATAAATAAAATTTTTGAAACGGTTTTTTATTATTTTACTAATTCCAAAATTGCAAGCGAAGAAGCATCTTTAATTTTTCTTTGGGAGGTTTTTATTATTCTGGTATAACCGCCCGCCCTGTTTTTATATAAAGGGGCAATTTCGTAATAAAGTTTATTAGCCGCCTTTTCCGGTAATGCCTGTTTTAACTTTCTTAAAGCCGAAAGATTCTGTTTTTTAGCAATCGTGATAAGTTTTTCTGTTATTTTTTTCGTTTCTTTAGCTTTTGGTAAAGTTGTTTTTATTTTTTCTTTTAATATCAAATTCGCCGCTAAACTTCTTAGCAAAGCTTTTCTTTGGTCGGTTTTTCTATGAAATTTCTTTGTTTTTTTTAAATGCCTCATATTAACGTGATTAACTTAGCTCTTTAAAAGATAGAAATTATAATTAGCCAGTGTTTTTAGAAAGCCCCTTATTTTAAAGTATATTCAAGTTTGCTTAAAATTTTCTTTATTTCTTCTATAGATTTTTCCCCCAACCCTTCTAAATCCTTTAAGGTTTCTTCTTTATATCTTAATAGCCCCGCTAAAGTTTTAATGCCGTTTGCCAGCAAAGCTTTTTTGGTGCGAGCGCTAAAATCAAGATTTTCTATGCTGATTTCTTTCGGGTCTTTTAATGATTCACTCTTAAAAGAACTTTCTTCTGACGGAAGAACAAGGTTTTCTTTTATATAGTTAAAGTGTTCTTCCAAAATTTCTGCCGACTTAGATAGAACTTCTTGCGGAGTAAAGGAGCCATCAGTTTCAATCTTAATAATTAAACGATTATAATCGGTTCTGTCTCCCACTCTCATATTTTCCACTTCAAAATTTACATATTGAATCGGAGAAAAGATGGCATCAACCGCAATTGTTCCAATGGGAATTTTTTCTTTTTTTCTCTCCTCAATTCTAGAATAACCCAATCCTTTTTCTATAATTACTTCAATTTCTAATTCTGATTTTTTGTTGGTTAAAGTGGCTATCAGGAGTTCCGGATTCATTATTTCAACCATAGCGTTGGGTTCAAAATCTTTTGCCCTTATTTCTTGTTCTCCTTTGGCTTTTAATTTCAATTGTTGCGGTTCGTTGCCGTGAATTTTAACTCTTAGTTGTTTTAAATTTAGCATTATATCCAAAACATTTTCCGCAACATAAGGGATGGTGGAAAATTCATGGTCAACTCCTTTTATTTTAAAAGAAGTAACAGCCGCTCCTTCTATGGAGGAAAGCAAAACCCGCCTTAAGGCATTGCCTATAGTAGTTCCATAGCCCGGATAAAGCCCTGCAATTTCAAAAACTCCGTAGTTTTTTTTCTGCTCAGTAATTTTTATTGAAGAAGGAAGATAGAACATAATTGATTTTTTTGTCTTTTAATGTAATTTTTTCTTTTTAATTTTCTTTAAAAAATACAATCAAACTTGTTTATTTGTTATAGAATTCTACAATGGAGGTAAAATCAAACGGCAATTGAAGTTCTTCTAAGTCGGGCTCTCCAATAATTTTTCCTTCTAATTTTTCTATATTAATTTCTAAATGCTTCGGTAATTCGTATTTCTTTAATTTCTCCGTAATCTCTTTAAAAATGGCCTTTTTTTTACTGCTTTCTTTTATAGCAATAATGTCTCCCTTTTTAACTATAGTTGAAGGAATATTATGTTTTTTATTGTTTAACATAAAATGGCCATGACTGACCAGCTGGCGAGCAATATTCCTTGAGGAGACAAAACCTAAACGAAAAACTATATTATCAAATCTGCTTTCAATTAATTTGGCAAACGTTTCCGGCGTTGAGGTTTTTTTCTTTAAAGCAATGTTGAAATAACGTCTTAACTGTTTTTCTTTTATTCCATAAGCAAATTTCACTTTTTGTTTTTCTTTCAGCTGTTTTCCATAAACGGTTGACCCTCTACCCTTTTTCTTTCCTTTAATAATAGCAGAACCCCTTCTAATTAAAGGGCATTTTGGCGTATAGCATTTTTCTCCTTTAAGAAACAATTTCTCGCCTACTGCTCGGCATTTTTTGCATTTTATATCAATCATTTTTGCCTTTTTATGCTTTTTAAATTTATTTTAATAAAAAAATCGCTATATTCTTCTGGGTTTAGGCGGTTTTGGACCGTTATGGGGCAAGGGAGTAACATCTTTTATCAAATCAATGTCCAAACCCTGATTTGCCAAAGAATGAATGGCTGATTTCCTGCCTCCCCCAATTCCTTTTATATAAACTTCAACTTTTTTTAAACCAATTTTTTTCATTTTTTCAGCTAAAGCCGCTACCACCTTTGAAGCGGCAAAAGGAGTGGCTTTTTTAGGACCTTTAAATCCCAAAGCTCCTGCTGAAGAAGTGGCAATAATGTTTCCTTTTAAATCGCTTACAGAAATAATTGTGTTATTATAAGAGACATTAATATAAATCCTGCCTCTCTCTATCTGGTTTATTTTAGCGCCTTTTTTTGAGACTCCGGCCATCTTCTCTTCTATTTTAGAGATATCTTCTCCGCTTTTGGTGATAATTCTTTTTTTTCCCATAAAATTTCAGATGATTTTAATGAAATATTAAAATTATTTTGGCGCCGGCGCCTTTTTCCGGCCGGAACCAACTGTTTTTCTTGTGTAACCCCTCGTTGTGCGAGAATTGGTTTTTGTTCTTTGTCCTCTTGCAGGCAAATGCCTGATGTGTCGTGTTCCCCTGTAGCTACCGACACTAATAAGGCGTTGAATATTGCTTTTTATTTCTCTTCTCAGGTCTCCTTCTGTTTTTATTTTCTCGCTATCTATGATTTCTTTAATTTTATTAAAATCAGAAGGAGCAAGGTCTTTAGTTTTTTTAAAAGAATCTATTCCAGCTTTTTTTAAAATTTTCCTTGCAAAAGAAGGTCCTATGCCGTAAACATAAGATAGGGCAATGTCTATATTTTTATTATCTGGAATATTTACGTTTAAAAAACGAACCATTTTAGAGATTTTATTTATAAAATTATTTTTAATTTATTTATTTAATTTATTTGTTTAAATAAAATTTACTCCTATCCTTGTCTTTGCTTGTGTTTAGGATTTTTACAGATGACATATAGCTTTCTTTTTCTTCTGACTATTTTGCAATTTCTGCAAATCTTTTTAACCGATGCTTTGACTTTCATGCTAATGTGATTTACCCAGCTTTTTGGAGAACTGGATAATTGTTTTTTTATTAATTTTTATGCAGGTCTGTAATAGTTTTTATCTTTCAGCACAAAAGGCGGGATAAAAGCGTTGTTACTGTCTAGACTTCGTTTCCACTAACAGGACTCGTCTTCTCAGGCAAAGCCCTTTATAAGCGATAGACAATACGACCCCGTTTAGGGTCGTAAGGAGAAAGTTCAACTATCACCTTATCGCCGGGTATTATTTTAATGTGATTTAAGCGTAATTTTCCTGCCGGATGAGCTAAAATTTCGTTTTCTTCCTCCCCTACTTTAACTTTAAAAATAGCGCTTCTCAAGGCTTCAATTACTATCCCTTCCTTTCTAACTGCTTCTTTCTTGTTTACCATAAAAAACTAATAACTAATAAGAATCCAAAAATATATTTAATTTAATAAGTTAAAGTAAGTTTAGATTAAACTAAAAAATTAACTTAAAATTAAGCGATATAAATATAGCAAAATTAATTAATTTAGTCAACAGAAATTTTGATTTTATCAAGAGCGCTTGGTATTTTTTTTATCCACCAAGGCCAAAGGTTTATTTTCACTTCTTCTACTCCTTTAGTGTTCCGAAAAATTTCTTGTAGTTGGTTTCTGTTTTTCCCTTTAATGCTGTTTTTTAATGTCTCTTCGTTTATTTTCTCGCAAAAAATTTGTTTGGTTTTTACTAAAACTTTTATTGTGCCTAAATTAAAATCAACTTTAGCATCAGAATACTCAATCTCGGCTGTCTGGCAAGGCTCATAATCAGCATAATCTTGGTTTTGTTCTTTTTCTTTTTCAATAGTTTTTTTAATGTATTCAAAAAGATTATTTTGATCAAAGGCGATAGCCTTTACTTCCCCCTCGGCGCTTACATTAAATTTTTCTCTCATATCTCCGATATTGGCATCGCTTACTAATTTATTTATTTTTACTCCGCTTTTAGCTTCCGGCAGAATTTTTAAACCGGCGGGAACTTTATTTAATAGCGATTGGTTAATAGCTGGCAAAAGACCATTTTCCAATATTTCTTTTTCAGCCACTTTCATATCATCGGCAGTTATCATTGGGATTGAACCCAAAGCTCCGCCGGCCATAGGAGATGTAGAAACCCCATAAAAACCTTCATATTTTTCAGTTCCTTTAAATCCCGGGATGGTAAATTTACATTCAGGCAAATTACAAGGTTCTATATTATATTCTGGCCCGGCTTTATCAGCTGTAACTTTGGCATCTATTGAAGAAGGGACAATTTTTCCGTCTTTAGTAGCGGCGCCGGGAACCACTATTCTTGAATCTAATCTGTATATTTTATTATCAGGAGTTTCAAATCTGGTGGTGGCTACTAAAATTTGCGGAGCGGAAGAAAAATTATTGTAAATAGTGATTGTTCCTTGGGCTTTTTTTTCGTCTTTGCCTTGACCAGTGCTGGAGAATTCTTTCTCAACATTTTCTTTAAAAACAAAAAGATTGCCGGGAATGACATCGTTGTCAAAATTAGGCGAAGAAACATTTCTGTCTATTAAAACTGTTCTGGAAAAAGGAACTTCTAATTTTCTTGAAGTAATTTTAATTTCCGCTCTGGCTAAAACAAAAAATCCAAAATAATAAAATATTACCGCTGCCCCAATGACCCCAAAAAAAATGCCTATTTTTTGATTCTTTGACAGGAAAAATTTTTTGAATGAAGAGGATTTTAAAAAAGTTCTTTTTTTAGAATCATCTTTTTGAAGGTCTTGCAAAAAAGAAAATTCTTTAGTCAAAAAATCCTCTTTTTGGTTTTCTGGAGTATTTTTTTCTTCCGGAGAAATTGTCCCTTCTGAAACTTCCGTTTTTTCCTCTTGCTCGGGTTTCTCAAAAGTTGTTTCTTTTGGCTCTAAATAATTTACTTTTATATTTAATTCTTCTTCTTTATAAAAAAATGATTTTTTTTCTTCCGGTTCAGGCGTTAAAGTCTCGTTTTTTTGTTCCTGCTCTTTTTCGGCGATTTTTTTGGGAGGAAAAATATCAATAACCTTTTTTTTGCTTTCTTCTGGCATTTTATTTTTTTTATCTTTATTAATAATATGTTTATTATAACAAAAATTTTTAGAATTAAGCAAATCTTAATTTATTACTTTAACCCCCCTACTTGAAAAAGATTGGCTTCGCCAAAAATTTGTTTCTAAAAAAATGTTACTCTTTAAATTCGTTAAAAACATTATTTAAAACTTAGGTTTTTAATTAATTTAAATTTATCTTTTTCAAGCGAGAGGGTAAAAATTAAAATTTCTCAAATGATTCCTGCCTTTATCCTTCTTACCCCTTGAGAAACGGATTCTTCTTTAATGATAAAAAACTTCCCTATTTCTTTTGTTTCTTTTATATGGGGACCGGCGCAAATTTCTCTTGACCAAGGTGTTGTTTCTTTTGGAGATTTAATTTCATAAATAGTAATTTTTTCCGGGTATTGGTTTTTTGCTATCGGCAAAATTCCTTCCTTTAAGGCCTCTTCAAAACTCGTTTCATAAGAAGAAACTATTAAATTTTCTTTTATTTTTTCATTAACTAAATCTTCAATTTTAATCAACTCTTCCTTCTCTAATTTTCTATTAAAGCTAAAGTCCAATCTCAATCTTTCTTTGTTGATATCGCTGCCCATTTGTCTGATTTCTCCGCCCAGAACCTCTCTTATCGCTTTTAAAAGAAGATGGGCAGCGGTATGCAAACGGGTTATTTTCTTTACAGTTTCATTGTCATTTTGATTGTTTTTTAGGCCATGGCCGCCGAATTTTTTTTCTTTTCCAGCCCGCGAAATTTCTTGATGAGCAGCAAACTCTTTCTCAAAATTTTCTTTTAAAACCGACAGTCCCTTTTCTTTTGCCATTTCTTCAATTAATTCAAAGGGGAAACCGTAGCTTTCGTATAAGCGGAAAGCTTCTTGGCCTGATATTTCTTTGGAAGATTTTTTAAGAAGGGAGGAAACTAATTTTTCCCATTCTTTTAAGCCCAACCGGATTGTTTTTTGGAATTTCTCAATTTCTTTTTCAATAGTTAAAACGATATTTTCTTTATTCTCGCCAAGTTCAGGATAAATTTTATAGTATTTTTTTATTAAAATATTAAGGGCTTCTTTAAGCCAATCGTCTTTCAAATTAATGACTCTTGAATGCCTGACAACCCTTCTTATCAGCCTCCTTAAAATATAACCTCTGCCAAGATTAGAAGGCTCTATTCCTTCCGAAGATAAAAAGACTATTCCTTTTAAATGGTCGGCGATAATTCTGAGGCTTTTTTCTTTAGGCAAATTGGATTTTGAAGAAGAATCTAAAAAAACTATTAAATTAGAAAATAAATCCGTGTCAAAGATTGTTTTTGTTTTGTCTTTTGGAAATTGAGTGACAAGCGCTAATCTTTCTAAGCCCATGCCGGTGTCTACCCCTTTTGTTTTTAAAGGAAGCAAGTTTTTTTTCTCATCCATATAATATTCATTAAAAACTAAATTCCATAATTCAAGGTCGTCTACATAAAATTCCACTGTTGGACCGCAAGGTCCTTCATTGCCAGTTGGCCCCCAAAAATTATCTTCACGAGCACC
>DJVL01000009.1:0-12333 GCA_002440845.1 Patescibacteria group bacterium UBA6257 | reverse complement strand
TACGTTTTTTATCCCCAAAGGTTTATCTAATCCTTGATGAATATCAACAAAAGGATTTTTAATTTCAGAATAATAAGGTTTAAATTGCTGCATACCGGCGGCAGTGAAAAGCACCGAAAGATCGTTTTCTGGAACTAAAGAAGAGGAAGGTATTATACGGTGCCCTCTTTCCTTAAAAAACTCTAAAAATTTTTGCCTCAATTCTTTTGAATCCATAAAATTAAGATACAAGGATACAAGTAACAATAACCAAACAATAATCAATAACCAATTTTACAATATTCAAATAGAATAGTTTGTATCTTGTAATTTGTTTGTATCCTTGTTTCTTGATTATTGTTACTTATCCCACAGTTTTGGATTTTGATTTGTAATTTTGACTTTTGACTTTTGATTTTTATAAGTATCCTTGTTCTTTCAATACTTCCCTGGCTACTTCTCTATCGTCAAAAAAAACTGTTTTTTTGCCATAATCCATTATTTGCTCATTGCCTCTGCCTAAAATAGCTATTAAATCACCGGCTTGAGCTTGTTTAATAGCTTCTTTTATCGCTTCTTTTCTTCTCAAAACTGCTTTGTATTTTGAAGAAGGAACTTTGGCAGTTTTTACATAATCTAAAAAATCATTTATGCCTTTTTCCGGCGATTCATATTGGGGGTCGTCTTCTGTAATAATGGTCAAATCAAAAAAATTAGTAGCTATTTCAGCCAGCTTTTGTCTTTCTTCAAGCGGAGCTTCTCCGAAATTTCCGTAAACTGCTATTTTCTTTTTCGGCTGCCATTGTTTAATGAATTCTATTACAGCATCAAAAGCTGAAGGGTTGTTGGCTTTATCAACTATGACAGTAAAAGGATCGTTATCTTTCAGTATTTCCAGCCGGCCGGGAATGCTTTTTAAAGACTCTAAACCCTTTTTTATTATTTCAGTGTCAAAAGAAAAGAAATCAACTGCGCCAATTGCCGACAAAGCGTTAACCACGTTAAAAGCCCCGCTTAAAGGCAGGACTAAGGAAAAAACGTTTCCCTTGAAGTGGATTACTGATTGTGTTGAACTCTTATTGATTTGTTTTATTTCCGCCCAGAGGTCCGAAGAATCGTCAAAACCAAAACTTATATTTTTTGCTTTTGTGTTTTTTTTAAATAAAGGGTAGTATTCGCTTTCTTTTGGCAAAACCGCTATAGCAGAAGAAAATAAAGATTTAAATAATTTTAATTTTTCCGTCACATATTTTTCCATATTGCCATGAAGGCTAATGTGGTGGTTAAAAGAAAGATTAGTTAAAACCGCCGAAGAAAAATTCAAACCATAAACTCTTTGATACATTAATCCAAAAGAAGAAACTTCCATCACCACTGCTTTGATGTTTTTTTCTTTCATTTTTTTTAATAAACGATGAAGAACAAAAGGATCAGGAGTGGTGGCAGGAGTTTTAGCTTTTGGTAAAATTACTTCACCATCGCCAAGATAATAGCCGGCTGTGCCAATTAAACCGGTTTTTAAACCAGCGGCTTCCAAAATATTTTTTACCATAAATGCTGTTGTGGTTTTGCCGCAAGTGCCGGTAATGCCTATAATTTTTAAATCTTTAGCAGGAAAACCGTATTTTAAAGCCGCTAACAAGGCAAGAGATTTTCTTAAAAAAGGGTTTTTTTTTATTTGATTAAGCTTCATATATCTACATTTATCTACATTTCTTCTTTTGGTTTTCCCAATATTTTAACCTTAAAACCAGCTTTTTTCCATAAATTTTCTTTTATTGAATTTCTGGCGTCATAAATATATTTATTCCTCATATTAGTTATTTTTTCCGGCGTCAAAGTTTTTCATTTTGTATTGCCGATTACTTTAAAAATTCTTTTAATTTTTTAGTTTTAGGGTCATCTCTTAATTTTTCCAAAGTTTTTGATTCAATCTGCCTGATTCTTTCTCTGGTTACTCCAAAAGCTTCCCCTACTTCTTCCAAAGTGTGGCTGACCCCGTCTTCCAAACCGAACCTCATTCTTACAATATCTCTTTCTCTTTCGGTTAAATCCTCCATCGCTTTTTTAAGTTCTTCTTTTAATAATTGCCGGGCAGTGTAATTTTCAGGAGTAATAGTTTTGCTGTCAGAAATAAAATCGGCCAATTCACTCCCCCCTTCTTCGTCTCCCACTGGCTGGTTTAGAGAAGAAGTACTCTGGGAGATTTTAACTAAATAAAGCACCTCTTCCAAGCTTTTGTTCATTTCTGCCGCTATTTCTTCAGGTAAAGGATCTCTATTCAAATTTTGAGAAAGAATTCTCCTTGTTTTCAGGTATTTAGAAATGGTTTCTACCATATGGACAGGGATTCTAATGGTTCTTCCTTGGTCGGCTAAAGCTCTTGTTACTGCCTGTCTTATCCACCAAGTAGCATAAGTAGAAAATTTAAAGCCTTTTTTATAATTAAATTTATCTACCGCTTTTGACAATCCTATATTGCCTTCCTGAATTAAATCCAAAAGGCTCAAATTTCTGCTGCGACCAATATAACGTTTGGCTATAGAAACCACCAAACGTAAATTCGCTTCTATCATCCTTTGACGAGCTTGCTCGTCGCCTAAACTGACTTTTTTAGCTAATTCTCGTTCTTCCTCAGCGGTTAAAAGCGGAACTTTTCCAATGGCCCTTAAATACGACTGAACGGCATCTGATAATTCGGCTTTATTTGAAAGCTCCAAAGCTTTTTTTAATTCATCGTCTGATATTTCTTTTTGGGGTATTAATAAATCGCCGCTTTCCACAACTTCAATATTAGCTCCAGCTAAAAAATCATAAATTTTTTCCAAAAGCAAAATATCTTCTTCTATTCTTGGAAAATATTTTAAAATTTCATCTTGAGTAACAAAGTTCCTATATTTTCCTCTTTGGATTAATTCTTGAATCTTTGACTCAAAGTCAAGTTTTTTCGCTTTTTCTTTCTTTGCTTTCCGGGAAATTTTTGGTTTTGGTTTTATTCCTCTCAACTTTTTCTTTTTCCTTTCCTTTATGAGTTTAATCCGCTTATTTTTTTTAGCCGCAGAAGGTTTTCTGAATTTCTTTTTTTTACCGCCCTTCTTTAATAATTTTTTGGTTTTTAACTTTTTTTTCTTTTTATCCATAGGTTTTATTTTATTAGTTCTTTTGACAATTGAGTAAATTTTTCTAGCAATTCTTTTATTTTTTTATTATCCCTGCTTTTTTCCAAGTTTTTAATTTGAAAACCAATAGCCTCCATTTCTTTTTTCAACATTTCTTGTTTTAATTCAATCAAGCCTTTTTTTAGCTCTTCGTCTATATTAACATTAAATTTATCCAAGATTTCTATTTCGTAATCGGCTTTTAAATTCAATAAGCTGATTTTATTAATTATTTCATCTGAGATATTTAGTTTTTTTAGATTTTCTTCAGCCAAGTCTTTTTCCGAGGAAACAGATTTTAAAATTTCTATGATGTTTTGGAAAGAAGAAGGAAAATATTTTAAATAGTTTATAGCTAATTCAAATTTTTTTGGAAATTTTACAAAGAAAGCCAGTAATCTGTCGGCTATTTTTTCAGCTCGCGACTCAAAAGGCGCTAAAAAATCGTTGATTACTTTTAGATTATCTTCGTTTTCATCATTATAGCCATAAGCTTCGTTATTTAAAGAAATTTTTTTTAATTCTTCTTCCAGCGCCGCCAAAGGAATTTCCAGATAACGGGAAAGTTTTTCCAGCCAAAAAGCCTTTTCTAAGGCGTTATTAAGTTTTTTAATTTTAGAGAGGAAAAAAGCGGCAATAGTTTTTTTCCCTTCAACGGTTTTTTTGTCAGAATGTTTTTTAGCTCTTTCAAAATAAAAACTCATTATCGGCTCCGACTTTTTTATAAGTTCCTTGATGCTATTTTTCCCTTGATCGGTAAGCAAATACTCGGCTAAATCCTTCCCTTCAGGTAAACGAAGAATTTTCACATTAAATCCTTTGAATAAAACCAAGTCAATAGTTTTTTCCGCCGCCTTTTCTCCTGCTTCGTCCATATCAAAACCTAAAATTAAGTTATCGTTGTATTTTTTTAAAAGAGCCAAGTGATAGGAAGTTAAAGCTGTTCCGGAAGTGGCAACTGCGTTTCTTATTCCCTCCTGCCAAAGAGCTAAAAAATCCATTTGGCCTTCCACTACGATAATTGCTTCTTCCATATGAAGATTCTTTTTCGTTCTGGAAAGACCATAAAGAACCTTGCCTTTATCAAAGATTTCAGTTTGAGGGGTGTTAATATATTTTCCCACCCTTTCAATATCCTTGATGGTTTTTAAAGGATTCTTGCCTTGAAAAATCCTCGCGGTAAATCCAACAAAATTGCCGCTCTGGTCCTCTAAAGGAAAAATTATCCGGCTGCGAAAACGATCGTAAAGGTCTGTATCCTTTAGCTTGCAGCTTTCAGCTTGTGGTTTAGCATTAATTTCTGCTATCTCCCGACGATTAATAGCTAAACCGCTGGCAATAATCTCTTCGGGCTTAAATTCTTTTTTAATCAAATAATTACTAAGACTCCTCCAATCATCTAAAGCCCAACCAAGATGAAATTCTCTTATAGTTTCGTCTTTTAAACCTCGCCGGTGGAGATATTCAATTACTTCCTTATTGCGCCAAAGATTATTTTCAAAAAAAATTGCCGCTTCTTTATTTATATTAATTAATTTTTGTTTTTGTGAACGCGCTTGAGGATTCTCATAAGTTAATTTTATTCCGGCTTTTTTTGCCAATATTTCCAGCGCTTCTCTAAAGTCAATATTTTCTATTTTCATAACAAAGGTAAAAATGTCTCCTCCGGTATTGCAGCCAAAACAATGCCAGATTTGCCTAGAGGGAGAAACAAAGAAAGACGGGGTTTTTTCTTTATGAAAAGGGCAAAGCGCTTGATAATTAGTTCCGCTTTTTTGAAGTTTTAGATACTCTCCAATAACTTCCACTATATCAAGTTTGTTTTTTATTTCTTCTTTTTGAGACTCCATAAATTACTTTGTTTTTAAAACCTTAAATTATTTAAGATTTTTAAAAAAAATAATGATTTTTGGCAGAAAAATCAATCCGCCTAAAATTATTGAAAAAAAACAAGAAATTAATACTCCTCCTGCCAACATATCTTTAACGCATCTTATTTTTTCAGAAACCTTTGGTTCCAAAAAATCCAAAATTTTTTCCCAAATTGTGTTTAAAGCCTCTAAAACCAGAATAAAACCAATGAGAAAAATCAAAATCAACCATTCAAAATAAGAAATCCCAAAGAAAAAACCTAAAAAGATTGCTCCGGCTCCCATAGCCACCATTAAAAGAAAATTTTGCTGGAAAAAAATTTCTTTTAAGCCAACTAAAGCGCAAGAAAAGCTTTTTTTTATTTTGGTTGGGGAAAAAATCATATTTTCTTTTCAGTAATTACCTAAAAATTTTTAACCGCCTTTTTGAGTCAGATCCTTTATAATTTTCTGAATTTCTTCTTTCCTGGGACTGGGCCTTTCTTTTTTTGCCTCAATAGTATCAGGTTTGTCCACAACTTGTTTTATAACTTCGGCTTGAGATAAATCTTTTAAAGAGATATGGTCTGGCTTTTGGCTTTTGTTTAATTCCTCCTCTAACCTTTCTTTTTTTATTTTTTGAAAGCAATCTTCGCAATAAACCGGTCTCGAAGGATCCGGCCTAAAAGGCACAATGATTTCTTTGCCGCAATTGGTGCAAATTGCTTCCCAGCCCTCTTTAATGCCGATATTTCTTTTGGAAAGCTCCGGTTTTTTTAAAGACGAAGAAAAATCTAAAAATTGCCAGTGAGCTATTTCTTTTTCTACTTCAGAACGGGCAACCGAATATTTTTCTCTGGAATGCTGAATTATTTCTTGGATAAATGATTGCTCCGGAACACTGGAAGGGGGGATGTTAGAAGCAGAAAAACCCTTAGATACTAAACCATCAATCATTAATTTAATATAAAAATTATAATTGGGAAGATTCATTATATCTTCTTTGGTAAAATCCGGAGAAAAATATTTTTCTAGAAATTCCGCATCCTCGGGACCGGTCCTAAAAGTTATTAAAGTGCCTGTATTTCCAAAGACTGCGTCTTTCACTTTATCATTAAGTTGGGCTATATATTGATGAGCCACTGTTAAATTTAAACGATATTTTCTGGCTTCGGCAAAAATATTGGCAAAGGATTCGGTGGAAAAATCCTGAAATTCGTCCACGTATAAATAAAAATCTTTTCTTTCTCTTTCTGCCGTATCCACTCTTGACATTGCCGCCAATTGAGTTTTAGTAACCAGCAAAGCGCCTAAAAGAATTGAATTTTCTTCGCCGATTAAACCTTTTGAAAGATTAGCTAAAAATATCTTGCCCTCATCCATTATTTTCCTAATATCAATTTTTAATTCTTTTTGCCCGATGATGTTTCTAACTAAAGGATTGGAAATAAACTGCCCTACCTTGTTTTGAATAGGAGCGATAGCTTCTACGGCATAACGGTCATGATAACGACTGAATTCTTTTTCCCAAAAAGATTTCACTACCGGGTCAGTTACTCTATCAATGACGTGATCGCGAAAATCAGCTTCGGAGAGCATTCTGTTAACCCCTAAAATAGTGGAATGAGGATATTCCAAAAGCGCTAATAAAGTATTATTGAGGATGTATTCCATTCTCGCCGACCAAACATCTGGCCAAATTTTCTTAAAAACCCCCATTAAACCAGCTACGACTAAATGTCTGAATTCTACCGGCACCTCTTCTATAACGTTAAAGGCAATAGGCCATTCTAAATCGCTGGGGTTAAAATAAACAACATCTTTTATTCTTTCTTTTGGTACAAAATGAATAAGTTTTTCCACAGATTCGCCGTGAGGATCAATATAACCAACGCCCCGGCCTTTCATAATATCCTGAATAGCCATATTTTCCAGTAAAGTGGTTTTTCCTACCCCGCTTTTTCCAATCACATACATATGTTGACGCCGGTCTTTGTTTTTTATTCCAAATCTTTGAAATTCATCGCGAAAATTAGTTATCCCTAAATAGGTGGTTTCTTCTTCCATAAATTTTTAAATAAATCTTAAAAGAAAATTAAAATTCTTTAATTATTCTATTGGTAAATTGGTTGGCGGTTCTCCTTTTTTGCTTAAACTCCTAACCAAAGTCGGACCTTTGAACATTGAAGAAGGAAAATGATAAAGAGTAGCCAGTTCTTCTGAGCTTAAAATAAACTCTTTTTTGGTTTTTTTTCTTTTAAGGACTGAATGGTAAAAATCAAGTTTTTTAAATAAAAGTTTCTTCTTTTTGAAATATTTTGCTTCAATTTTATCAGTAGAAGCCTCTTCGTTAATTTTAAAAGAGTTTAAATCTTTTGCGCTAAATTGTTCAAAAAAAGATGTAAAATTTAAAGCGTTGTTTTCATCATAATCTGTTTTTGGAGAAATATAAAGCAATCTTATTCCGGTTTTGAAAGACGGCTGATTAATTTTTTTCTCAATGGCTTTTATTTCTTCTCTTTCTCCAGAAGAAAGATTGATTGCCGCCCCTGATTCTTTATTCTCGCCTCCTTCTCCGGGCCAAACCGGCGGCCGGGCAAAACCTACCATTAAATTTTCAAAAAAAGCCGGCAGCCAATCTTGCCAACCAACCTTTTTTTGTTCTACTTTTTTGCCCATTTTCTTATTAATCTCGTTTTTTCCTTCTTCTATCCATTTTTTCTCTTCATCTTTATCCAATGGCTTTAATAAAATACTTAAAATAAACCATTCGGTTTTTTTTAATTTATTGATTACTTCTGCTAAAACGCTAAAAGGATCTCTGGTTTGTTCTTCTTTTTGTTCGGCAAAAAATGAATAGCTTTTTATAGGATAATAATCATCTTTTTCTAAATCCATCTCCGTTCCCCATAAATCAAAGATTTTATTTGGAAGTCTTGGCGGCAGACGGGAAAAATAATCCTCAGTTTCAATTATCTCTATTCCGGAATATTGGGCGTAAAATTGGGATTCCAACAAACTTTTATACTCTCTGGGGGCTCTGATAACAAAGTGCATTTCTTTATTAACTCCTACTATCTCCAAACTAATCAACCCTTTTTTAATGGCATGAAGACCGTTAAAAACCTGTTCAATGGATTTATAAGTCTGAGAGATTTCTCCGGCGAGCCTTATTTCCAAATTAACCCAGTCTTTTATTTCCTCCTTTTTTCCCTTTTGACTTTTTTTAAACTGATTTTTTAAATCAATAAAAACTTTACCTAAAATTACAGGAATCGCCAGCCACCAAAAATTAATGATGATGGCTTTTATAAAAGACGATAGAGATTTTAGAGATAAATTAAAAAAAGAAGAAAAATCAAAGAAATTAAAAGGCATTAAACCTCAAATATTTTATAGGATTTAACCAAAGTATAGCTTTTATTAGGCAATTTTTTAAAATATTTTTTATTATGAAGATTTAAGATAATGGTATTATCTTTCGCTATTCTTCTTTTTTTTGTTTCTCTAATAATTTCTTCCTGAGAAAGCGGCTCACCGGCCTTTTTTAAAATATCAATGATTACATCAATGATTTTACCGGGTTCGTAACCCCATTCTTTTAACGCATAAATACCTCGGCCGATAAGCACAAAACGGGGGTCTTTTATTAATTCATTATGAACGGTTTGGGTGCAAACCTTTTTTTGCCAAGAACGCGCTAAAACGCACTGGGAAGAATTTAATTTATTTTCATTGAGCATTAAAGCTATTTCCGAAAAATGAAGGGGCTTATTTTGATGTTTCATTAACAAATAAGCCCGATCCTTGGCGCCGGAAGGATCAATCTCGTTCCAATTAAAAAGGCCAAATTCGCCAAAAGGATTCATCCTTATTTTGTTGGAAATCCTTAAATAAGCCCTTAATTCTTCTTGCTTTATATTTTTAGAAATATTTATTTTTGACCAGCTAAACAAATCGTTAAAAATTAAGGGGGTCTTTTTTTGACTTAGGTATTTTTCAATTGTTTTTATGTTTTTCAAAATTTTATCTTTTGAAAACTCTGAAAGACGCCAGAAACTATAATTATCGGCGGTTTCCTCTTCCAAGATAAATTTTTGGTTTAAAAACAACAAAAATTTAATGGAAGAATAATTTTTATTTTCCCCATTAAAAATCAAATTAATTCTTTTTAAAAATTCTTCTTCTTCCTCAGCTCCCCCGTTTTCTTTTAAAATTTTTTCGCTGATATCAAAAAAACCAGCTCCGGCTTCTAAAACCGAAGTTTTATCTATGCTTTTTAGCGCCGCTTCTATTATCTGCCTGATTCTTTCTCTGGTAACTTTGTAATCTTTGCCTACCGCCTCTAAAGTTTTTGGTTTGTCGTCAACTAAACCATACCTCTTTTTTAAAATATCTTGAGAGCGTGGATTCAAATTGCTTATTGCTTCTAACGCTAAAAATTGGGGATTATTTTTAAAATTTTTTTGAGAAATATTTTTTATCATGCTTAAATAGCTTAAATAATTAAAATATTAATAAATTTCTAAAAATGAAAAAACGATTTCTCTTTTTCCCTGCCTTTTTTTCTAATTTAATAAATTAAAACAAAAAAAAGACAAAAAGTCAAAGTCAAAAGCAAATTTTTTTCATTTTTAGAAACAAAAACCCTGACAGCGTTATGCCCTAAGGGTTTATTTATAAACAAAACATATAATTGCTTATTCAATCAATAAATATATAATATCATAATTAAATTTAAATGTCAAATAAAAGCTTCATCCCCGGCTGACATACTCTCCTGTTTCGGTATTAACAATGATTTCATCGCCTTCTTTGACAAAAATTGGCGTGTTTACTTCAAGGCCTGTTTCCAAAATAATTGTCTTAGTTGCTCCTGTGGCAGTATTACCTTTGACCGCTGGCGGCGCTTCTTTGACTTTTAACGTTACTTTTTTGGGAATATTAATATCCAAAAGTTCATCATCGGAATAAACTAAATCTATTTCTGACTTTTCTTTCAGGTATTTTATTTTATTCTTACAATTTTCCAACGGCAAACTCAATCTTTGATTTTTGTTTTTTTCCAGAAAAACCGCATTTTTCTTGTCGCTATAAAGATAAACCGCTTTTTTGTAATTTAATTCTATTTCTTCAAAGCGGTCGCCAGATTTAAAAGTTTTTTCCAAGGTTTTGCCATTTTTTAAATTTTTAATTGTTGTTCTATAAAACGCCGAGCCTTTGCCCGGATTGACAAATTGATAATCAACAATCTGCCATGGTTCGCTTTCTATTTTAATGACTATGCCTTTTTCAAAATCAGAAGTAGAAATCATACCTTTTAAAGAATTTTTAATTGAATATTTGTTTCGCTGGAAATATTAATAAGTCGTTAATGTCTTCAATATCCAGAAGAAGCATTTGCAGTCTATCTATTCCTAAAGCAATTCCAGCCGAGGCTGGAATGCCTGATTTTAACGCAAAAATAAATTCTTTGTCAATAGGAATTATCTCTTTTTTCAGCTTTTTTCTTAATTTTTGTTCCTGTTTTAGCCGCTTTTCCTGCTCTTTATAATCAGTTAATTCAGAAAAAGCGTTAGCAATTTCTAAGCCACCGATATAAACCTCAAACCTTTCAGCGTAAAAACTTTTGGGGTTTTTCTTTTTTGCCAAAGCTGCCTGAGGCAAAGGATAATCATAAATTATAACTGGCTGATTTTTAGGCAAACAGGGCTCTATTTCATTAAGAAAGATTAAAAAAAACAAATCATCCCAAGTATTTTCTTTATTTAAAGAATAATTTTTTGAAATGAGGATTTTTTTAAAGTCATTAAATTTTTTTACTTTTTCAAGGTCTATCTGGCTATAAATTTTAAAAGCTTCTTTAACGGAAATCATGCGCCAAGGCGGCGTCAAATCTATCTTTTGTCCTAGATAAGAAACGGAAGATTTTTTGTTAATTTTTTTCGCCAAAAAATAAATTAAATTCTCAACATCTTTCATTATTTGCCGATAATTAGAATTTAAACGATACCATTCAAGAAGAGAAAACTCAATATTATGGTAGCCGCCAAAAGCTTCTTTTTGCCTAAACGCTTTAGTAATTTCAAAAATTTTGTCAAAGCCCAAAGCCAAAAGTTTTTTTAAGGAATATTCCGGCGAAGTTATCAAATAGCCAGAATAATTGGTTCCTTTATCGTCGCGAAAATTTATTTTAATTGGATCAAGATATGGTTCCGTACCGGCATAAGGCACTAAAATCGGCGTCTCTACCTCTAAAAAACCGGCTTTTTTAAAAAATTCCCTTATTAAATCAATTATTTTTGCTCTTTGGACTTGAATATTTTTTAAATTTTGATTGTCCTTCATAATGTTTAAAAATAATATATTTTCCAGTTTTTATTTTGTTTGCCTTTTTTTTTCTTTATGCTATAATATTTTTTGAAAAAGCTGGAAAAAGGTTGGCTTCGCCAAAAATTTTTTTCTAAGAAGCTGATATTCTTCAAATTGGCTAAAAACATTATTTGAAACTTAACTTTTAAACTGCTTTTAATTTATCTTTTTCCAACGAGGAGGTTAAAGAAGCCCAAGTCTTGGCTTCCAGCGGGCAATTACCTTGAAAACCAAATTTGATAAAAATAAATTGCCCGGGAAGAACATTCGCGAAGCGTTTGCGATTTAGAAGAAAGAACTTTCAAAGATAGTTAAATAAACAATAATCAACTTAGCCCCCGTAGCTCAATTGGGCTGGAAGCCAAAGTCTTGGCTTTCAGCGGGCAATTACCTTGAAAACCAAATTTGATAAAAATAAATTGCCCGGGAAGAACATTCGCGAAGCGTTTGCGATTTAAAAGAAAGAACTTTCACAGATAGTTAAATAAGCAATAATCAATTAAGCCCCCGTAGCTCAATTGGGCTGGAAGCCAAAGTCTTGGCTTTCAGCGGGCAATTACCTTGAAAATCAAAATTTGATAGAAATAAATTGCCCGGGAAGAACATTCGCGAAGCGTTTGCGATTAAAAAGAAAGAACTTTCAAAGATAGTTAAACAAATAATAATCAATTAAGCCCCCGTAGCTCAATTGGTAGAGCAACAGCCTTTTAAGCTGGTGGTTGCGCGTTCGAGTCGCGCCGGGGGCACAATTTAAATAATTTTAAATTTCTAATTTTTAATTTTAGAACGTTAAACCGTTAATTGGTTGTTATTTTAAATTTCTGCTGTTCTTGGAGTTTTAATCCAAACCACCTCCTTCTTCTTGGCCGTTTTTCCATAATTAAACAAAGCTAAAACAAAAGGCAGCGGATAAATGAATAAAATAAAAGGAATAACGAACAGGCTTTCAAAAATCATAAAAAGAATGTGCGGAA
>DJVL01000026.1 GCA_002440845.1 Patescibacteria group bacterium UBA6257 | reverse complement strand
ACCCAATCTTTTGTTGATCGGAGGCAATCACACTTATCTGTATTTGCCAACCAAAAAAAGAAAAGGAATGGAGGCCATTGGCCTGCCCTCTCTTTACGCCATGACCCCTTCTCAAGAAGCGCGCAAAAAAAGAGGTGGTTCCCCGGAATTAGGTTATGTGATTGTAACTGTGAAAATGGACGAAAAAGGAAATCCTGAGGAAATTGAAAATCAATGGTATCCTTTAACCGCTTACCAAAGAGACCCCTCCATGATTGATGATTCTGAAATTTTTACTCAAGAAAAAGACTTGACTGAGGACCAATTTGCTGTTTTGGAAATGTTAAAGCAAAGACCACATCGTTACGGAGAAATTTCTCGAAAAATTGGGAAATCCAAATCTTATCTTCAGCGAATTGTAGGAGAAATGAGAAAACTTGGATATGATCTTCCTTGGGATGCTTCTTCAGGGATGATTTCTTTAATGCACCATTGGGAAAATCGAAATTTTCAGCCACTTTCTGAAAAAGAAATGTTTGTAAAAAAACTAAAACTGGGTAATATCTCTGATACCCATCTCGGCAATCGTAGTGCCAGAGAAGATTTAATCCCCAAAGCTTATCAGATCTGCGAAGCCAACAAAGTGGATGTGATAACTCATTCCGGTGATGTTTTAGATGGTATGGATGCTTATCGTGGCCATGAATTGGAACTTTTATATCACGGAGCTGATGAACAGGAAGAGCGGGCTAAACTTATTTGGCCTTTATCCAAGATCAAAACCTATGTTATTGCTGGGTCTTCACATGAGTGGGTTTATTGGGATAGAGCCGGTCACAATTCAGTAAAGAACCTCGCCAAAGAGATTCCCAATTGGGAATATATTGGCGGTCGAGTTGGCCTTGAGGGTCAATTTAAGAAAAAAGGTGTAATTGTGAAACTGGTTCACCCCAAGGGTGGAGTTCCTTATGGAAAATCCTATCGATTGCAAAAGTTTATTGAAGCCCTGACCGAAGAAATAGACGAAGCTTCTTCTGGAGCCAATCTTATTCTGGTCGGACATCTTCATCTTTCCATGGCAATGCTCTATAAAGGAATAGCTGCTTTTCTTGTTCCTTGTTTGGAAGAACAAACTTGGTACTTAAAAGGAAAACAACTTAATCCCTGGTTAGGTATGTGGATCACGGAAATTACTTTGGACAAGCAAGGAAATATCACCCGATTATTCCCTAAATATGTCTCGTTTGAAAAAGAACCGAAATAATAACAAAAGAGGCTTTGTAAAAAGCCTCTTTTTCCTTTTAAAAATTATGTTATAATAAAAAATAAGATGGTTGACATTTGTTCAAAAATTAATATACTGTATAAGAATAAAGATTTTTTAGTTTTAGAAAAGCCAAGTGGTCTTTTAGTTCAGCCCACTAAATATCAACTTAAAAATACTCTCTCAGAATGGCTTTTAAATAATTTTCCTAAAATCAGAGAAATTGGAGAAATTTCAAGACCCGGGATTGTTCATCGTTTAGACCGAGAAGTATCCGGTTTAATGGTGGTGGCTAAAAGCAAAGAAATGTACCAGGCCTTGGTTAATCAGTTTCAAGAGAAAAAAATAGAAAAAAAATATGCTGCTTTGGTTTTTAATTTTCCTCCAAAAGAAAAAGGAACCATCAATTATTCTCTGGGCCGGAATAAAAAAGGGAAAATAGTAGTGGCTGATTATTTAAAAAAGATTAAAAATACTAAATCGGCTAAAACTTTTTATCAAGTCAAAGAAAAATTTTTTTATCCGCAAAAAATTAGTTTTTTAGAAATTTTTCCCTTAACCGGAAGAACAAATCAAATTAGAGTTCATTTAAAAGCAATTGGGTGTCCTTTAGTGGGAGATAAAAAATATAAAATTAAGGATTTAAAATTAATTCCCGATTTTAAAATAGATAGAATTTTTCTCCACGCTTATTATTTAGGTTTTTATGATTTAAAAAATAAATGGCGGGATTTTAAAATAAATTTGCCCCTAGATTTAGAAAATTTTTTAAATAAAATAAGGGAAAAAAATGGCTAAAATTTTTGTTATTTCCGGTTTATCCGGAGCAGGTAAAGATAGTGTTATTGAAGGTTTAAAAAAATCAGGCTTAGATTATACTCAAATTATTACGACTACGACCCGTTCAATGAGGTCAAACGAAAGTCAAGGAAAACCTTACTATTTTGTTTCTGAAGAAGAGTTTAAACGCATGATTTCGGAAAATAAGTTTTTTGAATGGGCCGTGGTTTATGACCATTATTATGGTAACACTAGAGAAGAGGTGGCCCAAGCTTTAAAAAAGAATAAGCCGGTTATTTTACGAATTGATGTTCAAGGGGCTCAAACTATTAAGGAAAATTTTCCAGAAGCCATTGTTATCTTCTTAAGTGTTTCTTCTCCTGAAATTATTGCTCAAAGATTAAAAAAAAGAGGAGAAGATAAAGCCGCGGCAATTAAAACGCGATTAAAAAAAATAGCAATAGAAATGAAAACCTTGGACCAATGGGATTATGTAATTATTAATCAACAAGGAAAATTAAAAGAAACCATTGCTCAGGTTAAAAATATAATTGAAACAGAATTTAATAAAAAATAAAGTTATGACTGAACAAGAAAAACAACAACAACAAAAACAAACCAAAGAAAAAGAACCTCAATTAGAGGAGAAAAAAGAAGAACCAAAAGAGGAAAGAAAACTTCCTGATATTCAACCAGGGATGGTGATTAAAGTCCACCAAAAAATAACTGATACTGATACCAAAGGTAATCCTCGGGAGAGAATTCAAATTTTTGAAGGAATAGTAATCGCAAGAAAAAGCGGAAATCAGCCCGGGGCAACTTTTAGAGTAAGAAAAATTGCTACTGGAGGAGTGGGAGTGGAAAAAATATTTCCTTTGCATTCACCCTCTATTTTAAAAGTTGAAATAGTTAAAAAGAATAAAGTCAAAAGAGCTAAATTATATTTTTTGCGCAATTATCGTAAAAAATTAAAGGAAGTGAAAGAATAAAACATGGGCGAGTGGAGGAATTGGTAGACTCGCAACTTTGAGGGGGTTGTGGCCGTAGGGTCGTGAGGGTTCGAATCCCTCCTCGCCCACCATTAATTAAGAGAATAATTTATAAGGGCCCGTGGCTCAGCTGGTTAGAGCGCCTGCATGGCATGCAGGAGNNGTAGCTTAGTTGGCAGAGCGCCACATTTGCAATGTGGAGGTCGGGAGTTCGAATCTCCCCGGGTCCACCAAAAAAAGAGTTTAAAACTCTTTTTTTTTGGTGGTGTTTGCTGGACGAAATCCGAACCTTTTTTGACGAAAATCCGGACGCTGAATGACGCAAAACTGTTTCGCAACTTGGCTTACGGCTCGCGGGCAAAAATTTTCCTCCCCTTGAACTCCTCCAATTTTTGCCCCTCGCCAAAAATTTTTACAAAAATTCTTATGTCGTTTTTTATGAATCATCTGAAGTATCTAAATTTACTTATATCACATATCACAAAGGACTTTTAATGTTTTTAAGTTTTGGATTGGTTACTTGGGTATAAACTTGGGTTGTTCTGATATTCTGATGCCCCAAAAGTTCCTGCACATACCTGACATCAACGCCATTTTCTAATAAATGTGTCGCAAAGCTGTGTCTTAATGAATGAAAAGTAGCGTCTTTTTTGATACCGGCTTCTCGGAGCGCGTTTTCAAAAACTTTTTGAGCTGTCCGTTCGGTTAATCTTCCACCTCGTTCACTTTCAAAAATATAATTGTTTGGATTTTTGCCAGCGATTAAGTTTTGAAGATCGGTTTTAATTTTTTCCGGGAAAATAGTGATTCTGTCCTTTTTACCCTTAGCGTTTTTAAGATGAATAGTTAATTCTTCTAAATTGACATCTTTCACTCTTAAACTAATAACTTCGCTGATTCTTAATCCTGCGCCGTAAGCCAAAGAGATTATCAATTTATGTTTTGGATTTCTGATTACATCAATGATGTTTTTGATTTCTTCTCTTGATAGAACAATTGGTAGTTTTTTACTTCGCTTGGCGAATTTTAAATTTATCTTTTCGGGAATTTTCAATATTTCGCGGTAAAAAAATTTTATTGCATTTAAGTAAAGATTTATCGTTTGCGAAGAATAATTTTTGTCTTGTTTATTTAATAAAAACTGCTTTATATTTTCCTCGTCTATTTTTCCTAAATTAAATTTTTTAAAATTAAAATATTCTCTTAAACAACCGAGGTAGGCCTTTATAGTTTTGAAACTATAATTTCTCAATCTTAATTTTTGGCTTGTTTGTTCCAAATATTTTTCCGAATATTTTTGTTGTATAATTTTATAAAAATTGGTAAACTAAAGTCAGTTAAGTGATTATTAATAATTTCACTAACCATTATACATTAAGTTCGTATAATATGCAACAAAAGGTTGATATTATACAAACAATTCGTATAGAAACGAGTTATCTAAAATTTAATTTTTTTCTATGAAACCAAGTAAAGTTGTCAAAATAGTGACTTTCTGTCCAAAAGAGTCTGTAGATGATGTCCGTCTATCAATTGGAAAAGCCGGTGGAGGTATAATCGGTAATTATACTTATTGTGCTTTTTTGAGTGAAGGACACGGATATTTTTTACCAATGGAAGGTTCTAATCCCACGATTGGCAAACAGGGTGAGATTGAAAAAGTTGCGGAAGTTAAAATAGAGTTTGTTTGTGAACAGAATAAAGTTAAATCTGTTATTGAAGCAATCAAAAAAGCACATCCATACGAAGAAGTGCCGATTGATATTTTCCAATTACTAGACTACGAATAAAAAATTAAACTTCAGATAACAAAGTATATGAGGTTCAATAAAAAGTACGGTAATAATTTCCAAAGGTTGCACTTTTTCTTTCACCCAAATTTTGCCTCCTCTATGATAAGATAATAAGGAAGTCGGAGAAACTTCTCATATACTTAAACGTTAGGCGAAATAGCAAAAGCCTCTTTACTTTTATAAAAAATTTTGGCAATCTATTATTAACTAATCATAATCATATGAAATCACCCGAACAAAACTATCCACAGGAGGATAAAATGGAAAAGTCAGTAGAGGGTAAAGAAACCCTACAACCCGTCGTTCAAATTTTAAAAGAAACGGCGGAAAAGTTTCGCTCTTTAGATCACGAAGTAAATATGTCTATCGCTAAAAAAGACGCAGAGGGATATAAACAAAAACTTCAGGAGAGAGCTCAACTTCTTGTCGCCCTTCCGTCTCAATTAGAAAGTGCTCTTAGCAATGTTGATCCTCAACTCAAACAGAAGATTGAGTATGAAGTGCAACTCTTTGCAACAGAAGCTCAAAAACAACTTGAGGGCGAAAATCTATTCGGCTTAGGCGTGTTGCTCATACATCGGGACGACAAGATTGGCGACAAAAATGATCTTGAAAAATTGATAGATCACATTGAAAACGAATAGATTGCCAAAATTTTAAATTAAAGAGTCGGCTTTTGCTACATCGCCTAACACGGCGTATGCGGTTCAGAGAATTTGCGATTTTATAAACGCTAAGGAATTGCAAATTCTCTTCACCCAAATTGCCGACTCTCTTTTTGTTTTATATAATAAGGTAAGAGAGTCGGCAACTTCGCATACGCTGATACATTATGTGAAATGCTCGCTTCGGGCAAAGTATTTAAATTGCAGTAAACATTGATGTAATATGAAACTAGAAAAAATGATTGATTTAAAATTTGTCAAGGAACACAAAATAATTTCCGTAATTCTTGCCTACATCATAATTGGTATTGTTTATGATGTAAGTGACTACTTATATCTTGTTGCCACTGGCAAAGAAATTACGTTCTCACCTTTGATTAGTATACCTTTAGTAGTTCCTTTCTGGCCTATGATGCTTTATGCTGATTTAAAGAACATAGGCATAATGTTTCAGGATGTCTTGACCATAATTGCAATTCTTATATTCGTAGTAATTTTTGTAAAAAGTTGGGTACCAAAAAATAAGACATGATTGCCCTCCGCTCGTACTCTCCCTCACTCCGTTCGGTCGGCACGTTGCACTCTCGCTAGCGCTCGGCTCACTTAACACGGCTTATGAGGTTCGCTTCGTTGCGCTCGCTCACCCAAATTTTTCTCCCTTCTGTCGAAAAACTTCTCATACGCTGGAACGTTATGTGAAATAAAAATAGGTCGCGGAAGTGCCTTCGGCACAGATAGTCTCGCGTTGCTCGGATATTAATAAAAAGATTTTTCGTCTTTGGAATTATAGTATAACAAAATAGCTTTTGACAGAAACAAAAAAAAGTTAATTTTATAAATAGATAATAATAACATTTAAATATGGTAAAAAATGAATTAAAGAATAGAATGGAACAACAGATAATACAAATAATTTTAAACAATTTAACCAATACTTCTGATAAAAATATTATCAGAATGGCTTCTTTAGTCGAAAAAGTATCACCTAAACACCATAAACCAACAATAAAAAATATTAAAAACTTATTTGAGCAAAAACATCCCAGCATTGGTTTGGTTAGAAATTTTTTAACCAATCTTAATCCTAAATACAAAGAACAATTCACCAAAAATTTAATTAACAATTTTTTGATCAACCAAAAAACAAGAAAAGAATTTTTAGATGCTGGACAGCAAGTTCCTTTCACTATTTTAATTTCTCCAACTATGCGCTGCAATTTAAATTGTGTTGGCTGCTACGCCAGAGACTATAGTAAAAAAGATGATTTGGATTTTGAAGTTATAGACAGAATTTTAACTGAAGCTAAAGAAATGGGGGTTGCTTTTTTTACCATTCTTGGTGGTGAGCCTTTTATCAGAAATGATGTGTTTGAGCTGTATAAAAAACATCCTGATGCTCTTTTTCAGGTTTATACTAATGGAACCTTAATTAATGAAGAAGGTGCTGATAAATTATCTCAAATAGGCAATGTTATCCCTATGATCAGTATTGAAGGGTTTGAAAAAGAAACAGATCAAAGAAGAGGTAAGGGAACTTATCAAAAAATAATGAAAGCAATGGATCTCTTACAAAATCGAGGAATTCCTTTTGGAACTTCTGTTGCAGTAACTAAATTAAATGAAGAAATAGTTACAGGCGATAAGTTTATCGATATGCTAATTGATAAGGGAGCTTATATTAACTGGTTTTTCTTGTACATGCCTGTAGGCCGAAAACCAGATTTAAGTTTAATGCCTACCCCAGAGCAAAGAAAACATCTCTTGGAAAGAGGGCGTTATATTAGAGCAAACAAACCATTATTTATTATTGACTTTTGGAATGATGCCCCTTATGTTGGTGGCTGTATTGCCGGAAAAGAATACATTCATATAACTTCAAAAGGAGATGTTGAGCCTTGCATTTTTACTCATTTTGCTGTTGATAATATTAAAAATAAATCTCTAAAAGAAGTAATGGATTCTGAATATTTTAAAGAAATCAGAAAAAGGCAACCTTTCAGCGAAAATTTACTTTTACCCTGCATGTGGATAGATCATCCTAAAGTAAGTCGGGAGATTTATGAAAAATTAAAAATTTATCCAACTCATCCAGGAGCTGAAGATATTTTAATTAAGGATGAATTTAAACAAGGACTTGATTGTTATTCAAAACAGGTTAATAAAATTTACAGTAAAATTTGGGATAACCAAAAGACAAAACCATAAAAAATAAGAAAGAATGTCTCATTTCCTTAAATTAAGAAACGACGAAAAATCATAGAAATTAATTAATATTTTGACCGCGACCCATTTTTACTCTCGCCAGCCCTTCGGGACGTTGCACTTTCGGGCTTCGCCCTCACCTCACTTAACAGGGCTTAAACGGAAAATGCCTCAGCTCGGCATTTTCCCAAATTGCTCCCTACGGTCGCAACTTCCCTTAAGCCCGATGTTAAGTGAAATTTTTGCTCGGGCACCCAAAAGTTATTTAAATGAATTAATTTTAATTGTAATCTATGAGGCTCTCAATAAGAAAAGGTTTTAGTTTTGGTTTAACATCTGGAATAATCACAACATTAGGTTTAATTGTGGGTTTGCATTCCAGCACTCATTCAAATCTTGTTGTTATTGGTGGTATACTTGTAATAGCAATAGCTGATGCTATGTCAGATGCATTGGGAATTCATGTGTCTGAAGAAACTGAGAATAAGCATTCCACAAAAGAAGTATGGGAATCAACAATTTTTACATTCTTTTCCAAGTTTGTTTTTGCATTGACATTTATTGTCCCCGTTCTATTTTTACAACTTTCTACTGCAATTGTCATCTGTGTTATATGGGGTTTAAGTTTGATAACGATATTTAATTACTATATGGCTAAACAGCAAAACATAAAACCTTATAGGGTAATCTTTGAACATTTAATTATCGCCATTATAGTTATTGTTATAACCCATTATATCGGAGATTGGGTAGCGACTTTTGGTTAGGTGCCCGAGCAAAAACTTGCTCACTATCGTTCGCACCCCGCTGCACTTTCGCTCCACTTCGTTCCGTTCGGGGCACATAACAGGCATTAACAGGAAACCTCGTTGCACTTCGGTTTCCCAAATTGGCTACGCCAACTTCGTATAGTCGCAAACGTTGTGCGAAATTCTCTTTTGTGAAAAAATAATAACAAGGAAAATTTTGGCACTTTTTATTAACTAATTTTAAAACTATGAGCGAACAAACAACACCAAGCAAAAAAATCTCAGTAGGTTTAATCCTGAGCTGGATATTCGGAGTTCTTTTTGCTTTAACCGGAATTGTTTCTGTTTTTTCAGAGCCAATACCAGGTTTGGTTATGTTAATTATGGCGGCTGTTCTTCTTCCGCCTGTTACAAAGTTAGTAGATCAAAAATGGAAGTTTCATCTTTCAAGTGGCATGAAAATTGTCGTTATCATTATCGGTTTCATAATTTTTGGTGCAACAGTCGACACTTCCGATGTTTCCAATACACAACAAGCCGAATCACAAAAAGAAGAACAACAGGCTACTCAAAATGAAGATGTGGTCGATGAAACAGTTACAACTGAACCAGTAAATGAAGAACAGCCGCAAGCTGAAACCAACGAACAAGTTGCTAACGAAGAAAAAACAGAAACAATTCCTACCTCAGACAAAGAAGAACCAACGCCAATTCAGGATTCAACTATTCCAGCCGAGTATAAATCTGCACTGAATAAAGCTGCTTCGTATGCCAATACTCAACATATGTCAAAGCAAGACTTATACGATCAATTGGTTTCTGAGTATGGCGAGCAATTTTCTGCGGAAGCAGCTCAATACGCAATCGACAACGTAGCCGCAGACTGGAAAGCAAATGCCCTTGCCAAGGCGACATCCTATGCTGAAAAACAGCACATGTCAAAACAAGGTGTATACGACCAACTAGTATCAGAATACGGTGAGCAATTTTTATCGGAAGAGGCTCAGTATGCGATTGACAATGTGCAGGCAGACTGGAAAGCAAATGCTCTTGCAAAAGCAAAAAGCTACCAAGAAACACAGAATATGTCACCTGCTGCTATTCACGACCAACTTGTTTCTGAGTATGGCGAAAAATTCACTAAAGCTGAAGCAGATTACGCTATTCAACACCTTAATGATTAGCATATTGAATTGAGATAAAAAGTGCCAAAATTGAATTAAATTTTTTTCACAAAAGAGAACTCAAGGGGGTCGCTGCGCTTTCGCTCCACTTCGTTCCGCTCGGGGCACATAACAGGCATTAACAGGAAACCTCGTTGCACTTCGGTTTCCCAAATTTTGCTCCTTCGTCGCAAAACTTCTGTTAATGCCGATGTTATACGCAACAACCTTTAAGGATTCATAAAAAACGACATAAGAATTTTTGTAAAAATTTTTGGCGAGGGGGCAAAAATTGGAGGAGTTCAAGGGGAGGAAAATTTTTGCCCGCGAGCCGTAAGCCAAGTTGCGAAACAGTTTTGCGTCAATCAATGTCTGGATTTTGCTCAAAATGAGTTCTAATCTTGTCCAGCAGACACCACCAAAAAAAAGAGTTTAAAACTCTTTTTTTATTGGATTTATTAAAAATTAATCTAATCTTGTTTGTTTTTGTAAAAATAGTTAAGATAAAATTAATAAATAATAATAATTAACCATGGATTTTTTTGACGTAGTTATTATTGGCGCGGGCCCAGCTGGTTTAAAATGTGCAGAAGTTTTAGGTCCGAGCAATCTTAAAATTCTTGTTCTGGAAAAAAATTCAGAAATTGGACCAAAAGTTTGTGCGGGCGGATTAACCAGAAAAGACCTTGAATATTTAGAATTACCCCTTGATTTAGTTGATTTTAAAGACCAAAAAATAAAATTACACTTTAAAAAGATTTCTTCTTTTTTGCGCGACCAAAAAGATTTTATTTATACGGTTGACCGTAGAAATTTAGGACAATGGCAATTTAGCCAATTAAAAAATTTTTCTAATATTAAAGTTCAAACAAAAGCGCCAGTTTCAAAAATAGAAAAAAATTTTATTATAGTTGAAGGCAAAAAAATAGGCTATAAATTTTTAGTAGGTGCAGATGGGTCTGTTTTTTTAGTTAGAAAATATTTAGGATTAACTTCTCGTCAAACAGGTTTAGCAATTCAATATCTTCTCCCTTCTTCAAAATTTAAAGAATTAGAGGTTTTTTTTGAGCCTCAATTATTCTCTGCTTGGTATGCTTGGATTTTCCCTCATAAAAATTATGTTTCTATTGGTTGTGGTGGGAATCCTGTGTTTTTTCCTGTGGCAAAAATGGTTAATAATTTTAAAATCTGGTTGAAAAAGAATAAAATAGATGTTTCCTCGGCAAAATATGAAGCCTTTGTTCTTAATAGTGATTACCAAGGACACCAATTTAAAAATATATTTTTAATTGGTGATGCGGCAGGATTAGTTTCTCCTTTAACCGGAGAAGGGATTTATTCGGCTCTAGTTTCTGGAGCCGAAGTGGCTAAAATTATTCTTTCCCCTAATTATAAGTCAAAAAAAATAAAGAGCTTAATTAAGAAAAAACAAAGACATCAACAATTAATGTCTTTTTTAATTAAATCAGGTCGGGCTAAATCAATTATTTTTTGTTTAGGAATATTTTTGATAAAAGTTCCTTATTTTAAGAAAAGGGCAATTAAATTTATTTTTTCTCTGGCTATATTTTTTATTTTATATTATAGTTAAAAGAAGATTAATATTTATCTTTATGTCTGTTAATTTTAAGAAAAAATCCTCTTTAGGTTATAAGGTTGAAGTTTTAACTGGTATTCGTCCGACCGGTAATTTACACGTGGCTAATTATTTAGGCGCAGTAGCTCCGATAATTCAAATGCAAGAACAAGGTTTATCCCCAGTAGTTTTTATTGCCGACTTACACGCGATGACAGACAGTGAACCCAAAACAATCAAAGGTTATATCAATGGTTTAGTGGCTGATTATTTAGCCTTGGGTGTTGACCCCCAAAAAACAAAAATTTATGTTCAATCAGTAATTGGAGAAGAACTAGGGTTATTAACCAGTCTTTTTACTCGTCATATTTCTATAGCCGAACTTTTAAGGGTGCCGACGCTTAAAGATAAACTTAAAGCGAAAGAGCGTCCTGAAACAGCTAATACTTTTCTTTGTCTTTATCCTGTTTTAATGGCGGCAGATATTTTAATTAATCGGTCAAGAAAAGTGCCAGTAGGAGAAGACCAGGTGGCTCATTTAGAAGTAACCCGCTTATTAGCCAAGAGATTTAATAAAAGATACGGAGAAACTTTTCCTTTGCCAGAAGTTTTACAAGTGAAATCTTTACGCTTACTTTCTCTTAAAGGAGAAGGAAAAATGAGTAAAACAAATCCTCAAGGCGCACTTTTTTTAACTGATTCTCCTGAGGTAGTGGCAAAAAAAATTAAAACCGCAGAAACTGGTTTTGCGGGAAAAATGAATGAAAGAATAAAAAGTTATGTTTTAATTGCTCAGGGTTTAGCCCAAAACAAGGCTGAAGAACAAAAAATTAAAAAGATTATTAGTCAGCATCAAGCCGGGCAAGCTGTTATGGGAGAATTTAAAAAAGTTTTTACTGACATTGTTCAGAATTTTTTAAAAGGATTTCAAGTAAAAAGGGATAAAATAATAAAAGACCAATCTTTTATTAATGAAGTTCTTAAACAGGGAGCTAAAATAGCTCAAGAAAATGCGCGAGAAACTTTAGGCGAAGTAAAAAAAATTTTTAAAATTTAAAGGGGCACTTGGCCCCTCGCTTGGACCAAGTATTTATTGATAATCTTTATAGTTTTAATTTTTAATACCTTAACCAAGAGAAGGGGCACTTGGCCCCTCGCTTGGACCAAGTATTTATTGATAATCTTTATAGTTTTAATTTTTAATACCTTAACCAAGAGAAGGGGCACTTGGCGCAGTGGTAGCTCGCCTGGTTTTATATATAGTTTACTAGATTAATAATTATTAGAGGACGGCTAGCTCAATTGGCAGAGCATCGCGTTTACATCGCGGGGGTTATAGGTTCAAGTCCTATGCCGTCCATTTCCATAATCGAATATACACAAAAATACACAGGTTCAACCTGTGTATTTCGCTTTTAAAGTTGGGGTCTGTGAAGGAGGAAAATTAAAATGCCGAAGGGCAGAATCGAACTGCCGACACAATGGTTTTCAGCCATTTGCTCTACCACTGAGCTACTTCGGCCTAAACAAAAAAATAATCTTAAGAAAATTTTAGCAAATATATTATGTTTTGGCAAGAATCTCTTTAAAAAAATATTAAAAAATGCTATAATAGAATAAGTTTAACTTTAAAAATATGTTATTCTTTTGGATTATTATTTTTATTGCTTCTTTAATTGTTTTAATCAAAGGAGCGGATTGGTTTTTAGCCAGTGCGGAAAAAATTGGTTTAAGCATTGGCCTTTCCCCCTTTATTATTGGGGTTACTATTGTGGCCTTAGGAACATCTTTGCCTGAATTAATTTCAGCTTTAATTGCTGTTTCTAAAGGAGTTACAGAAATAGTTGCAGCTAATGCGATTGGTTCTAATATTGCTAATATTCTTTTAGTGGTAGGAGTTTCCTCTATTCTAGCTAAAAAATTGGTAGCCTCTAAAAGCTTAATTGATTTAGATGCTCCTTTATTAGCTATTTCCACGGTTCTGGTTTTAGGAGTTTTAGCGGATAAAAAAGTTGTTTTTATTGAATCCTTGTTTTTAGTTTTTCTTTATTTAGTTTATTTAGCTTATACTATTATCCATCGAGAAGAAAAAAAAGAGATTCAAGATAAAAAATTTTTACCCAGTCGATTGGAAAGAAGAAAGCATTTTTTCTCTTTTCTCCCCTTAAGAAAGATTTTTCAAGAGAAAGATATTGGTCTTAAAGACATTGTTTTATTAGTAGTCGGAGGAATATGTCTTTTTTTTGGGGCTCAATATTTAATTGATTCGATTGTTCAACTTTCTCTTCTTTTCAATATTACGGCGGGAGTGATTTCTTTAACTGCCGTGGCTTTAGGGACCTCTCTTCCAGAATTAGTTGTTTCCGGAAAAGCAGCCTTAAAAGGAAAACCAGAAGTAGCTTTAGGAAATATTTTTGGTTCTAATGTCTTTAATATTTTAGTGGTAATTGGTTTTCCTGGTCTTTTTAGTACTTTGTTTTTAGACCAACAAACGTTTAGGCTTGGTTTGCCGGCCTTAGGATTAGTTACTCTTCTTTTTATTATTTCTATTATTTCTCAGAAAATTCATATTTGGGAAGGAATTATGTATTTATTTCTTTACGTTTTTTTCGTTCTTAAACTTTTTAGTTTAATTTAATAAAAAAATAGATTTGAATCTATTTTTTGGAGCGGGTGAGGGGAGTCGAACCCCTGTCAACAGCTTGGAAAGCTGTGGTAATACCGTTATACGACACCCGCTGACTAATAATTATTATAAGGAAAATTTTAAATTTGTAAAGATATTTATGAAAATTAAAAAGAAATACATTATTATTTTAATTGTTTTGATGGTTTTGTCTTTGTCTTTTCTTTTTAAAGGAGAAAAAGAAGAACCTTTTAATTTTTCTTTAGTTCAAAGAAACGACATTAAAGAAGAAGTTGATGTTGTTGGTCGAGTAGAGCCGGCCCAAAGGGTTGATTTGTCTTTTGAAAAGGGCGGTCGAGTAGAAAAAATTATGGTTTCAATTAGTGATGAAGTGGTCACAGGAGAAGAAATGATTTTTTTAAATGACCAAGAATTAAAATCGCAAATAAATCAGACTCAGGCTTCTTTAGAAAGTGCCCAAAGTAGCTTAGCCCAATATCAAGCCGCTTTAGAAAGTGCTGAAGCTAGCTTAAGCGAATTAAAAAGAGGCGCCCGTTCAGAAGAAATCAAATTAGCCGAAACAAAAGTGGCTAATGCGGAAAAAACTTTAATTAATGCTCAAACCAATTTATTAAATGTTAAAGAAAAGGCTCAAATAGACATTGATAATTTATATGAAGATGTTAAAGATATTTTAAATAGTGCTTATTTTTATGCTGACGACGCTATTAATCGGCAAATAACAGATATTTTTTCTAGCGCCTCTAGTGATAATCCAGATTTATCTTTTTTAACTTCTGATTCTCAGGCGAGAATAGATTGCCGAACCAAAAGAGTAGAAGTGGGAAAAGATTTAAAAGAATTTAAATCTTTGGTAGATTCTTTTCCTCTTGATGACCAGTTTGTTCTTGACCAATATTTAGACCAAGGAGAAAAATATTTGATTGATTTAAGGATTTTTTTAAATCGGGTTAATGATGCTTTAAATTCAGCGATTGATGTTTCTTCTGCTACTTTAAGTACTTATAAAACAGGAATTAATACGGCCCGGACTAATGTTAATACAACTCTTGCTAATATTAATACTCAGAAACAAACTATTTTATCTCAAAAAGTGACTAATCAAAATAATATTGTTGCCGCGGAAAATTCAGTTATTGAAGCAGAGAGTTTATTAACTTTAGCTGAAGATGAATTGATTTTGAAAAAATTAGGAGCCACAGAGGAACAAATTAAAGTTCAAGAAGCGGCTGTAACTCAGGCTCAGGCAAACGTGGAAGCACAAAAAGCAAAAATAAGACAGATTCAAGCAGAAAAACAAAGTTTACAAACTCAAATAGAAAAAACTGTTTTAATGGCTCCTTTTTCTGGCATTATTGTGGAACAAAAAGCTAAAGTAGGGGAAATTATTTTAGCGAACACTCCAGTGGTTTCTATTATATCTCAAGATAACTTTGAAATAAAAGCTAATGTCCCAGAAGCAGATATTGCTAAAATTAAAATAAATAATCTAGCTAACATTACCCTAGATGCTTATTCTCGAAGTGAAATTTTTTTAGCAGAAGTGGTTAGTATTAATCCAGTGGAAAAGATGATTGAAGGCTTAGCGACCTATGAAGTCAAGCTTCATTTTTTAGAACAAGATTCTCGTATAAAATCAGGTATGACTGCAGACATTAATATTATTACCGCGGAACAGAAAAATGTTTTAACCATTCCCTCCCGAGCAGTTATTCAAGAAAAACAAAAAAAATATGTCCAGATTTTAAATCCTTTAGGGGAAGTAGAAAAAATAGAGGTAGAGACCGGCCTTAAGGGAATTACCGGACAAATAGAAATTATCAGTGGATTAAATGAAGGAGAACAAGTGATTATTCCTTAAAAATGATTCCTTTAATAAAAATAGAAAATGTAGAAAAAATTTATGGAGAAGGAGAGGCTCTCACCCCTGCTTTAAGGGGCGATTCTTTTGTTATTAACCAAGGAGAATTTGTGGCTATTATGGGACCTTCTGGTTCAGGAAAATCAACCCTGCTTCATATTTTAGGATTTTTAGACCGACCCACTAAAGGAAATTATTATTTTAAAGGAAAATCCATGGACGAATACACAGATGATGAATTAGCCATGATTAGAAATAAGGAGATGGGTTTTATTTTTCAAACTTTTAATCTTCTTCCTCGGACCAATGTTTTAGATAATGTTAAATTACCTCTTTATTATTCTGATACCAAAGAAACAGAATGGGAAGAGAAGGCTAAAAAAGCTATTGATAAAGTAGAACTTTCTCATCGCTTAAAACATGACCGGTCCCAACTTTCTGGAGGGGAAAAACAAAGGGTTGCTATTGCTCGAGCTTTAGTTAATGAACCGGATGTTATTTTCGCCGATGAACCAACAGGAAATCTTGATTCTAAATCAGGAGCTCAGGTAATGAAAATTCTTCAAGATTTAAACGATCAAGGAAATACTATTATTTTAGTTACTCACGAAAAATCAACTGCTGAGCATGCTGAAAGAATCATTCGTATAAAGGATGGAGTTATTCTTGAGGATTGTAAGGTTACTCAAAGACAGAGAGCTTGCGGAGAAATGCTTAACAAATAATATGAATATTTTTGAATCTATCAAAAATTCTTGGCAGATGATAGTCCGCAATAAAGTGCGTTCTTTTTTGACGATGTTAGGAATTATTATAGGTATTACGGCGGTAATGATTGTTTTATCAGTTGGTGAAAGCGTTCAAGGCTTGATTTTAAATGAAGTTAAAAGTATCGGATCTAATTTAGTTGGAATATTGCCAGGACACTCTGAAGAAAATGGTCCTCCATCTTCTGCTTTTGGTATTGTTATTACTTCATTAAAATATGAAGACGGAGAAGCGATATTAAAAGAAAATAATCCACATATAGAATCATTGGCAATGTATGTTTCGGGAAGCGATATAATTACAATGGATAATAATAAAGTTAGTTCTACTTTTTACGGAACCACTGCTAGTTATCTTGATGTTCAAAATTCTTCAATAACTGAGGGAAGATTTTTTACCAAAGAAGAAGAAATAGGAAATGCTAAGGTAGTAGTTTTAGGTAGTCAGATTGCCAAACATTTATTTGGTGAACAAAATCCTCTTGGACAAAAAATTAAAATTAAAAAAACCAACTTTATAGTAATCGGTATTTTAAAAGAGAAAGGAGGTAGTTTAATTCAAAATGAAGATAGTAATATGTTTGTCCCGATTTCTACTGCTCAAAATATTCTTTTAGGAATTAATCATGTTAGTTTCATGAGAATGAAAATTGATAAGGCGGAAAATATAGATGGAGCGATAGAAGTAGCTGAAAACGTTTTACGTAATAGACATAATATAACCGATAAAAATGAAGATGATTTTACTATTAGTTCTACTGCTCAAGCTTTAGAGAGTATTTCTAGTATTACCGATGCTTTAAGATTTTTCTTAGCTGCTGTTGCCGCTATTTCTTTAGTTGTTGGTGGTTTTGGAATCATGAATATTATGTTGGCCACAGTCCAAGAAAGAACCAAAGAAATTGGTTTAAGAAAAGCTATTGGAGCAAAGAATACAGACATTATTAAGCAGTTTTTAATTGAAGCAATGACTATCACTTTTATTAGTGGAATTATCGGAATAATTATCGGTTCGCTTTTATTAATTTTAATATCGATAATTGTTAATGCTTTGGATTATAAATGGGACTTAATTATTTCTCCAGTATCAATAATATTAGGATTTTTTGTTTCAATTGGAATCGGTTTAGTTTTTGGAATCACTCCAGCTAAGAGAGCCAGTCTTTTAAATCCAATAGAAGCTTTAAGATATGAATAAAATATTTGCTAAAATTGAATCAGCTTTTATTAGTTTAATGCGTCAAAAATCAAGNNATGGTTTTGCAAGAATTAGAAGCTTATGGTTCTGATGCGATAAACATTGAAGTGAGGGTTCCAGGAAAAGGTTCTACTGGTAGCGCAACCAGTTTTGCTACAGGAACAACCATTACTACTTTTAAGAACAAAGACGTTGAAGAAATCAAAAAGGTGGACAATGTTGAACTTTTATATACTTATGTTACTGGGCAGGAAATTATTAAGTATCAAGGCGTAGCCAAAAGTTCAATAATCTTTGGCTATGGAGCTAATGCTCCTTTAGTTGAAAAAATACCAGTTGAGTTTGGAAGATTTTACAGTGTTGATGAAGAAGATTCAGCATCGTCAGTTATTGTTTTAGGTAGTAAGATTAAAGATGATTTGTTTGCTGATGATAACGCAATTGACAAGACGGTTTATGTTAGAGGTAAGCCATTTAAGGTAGTCGGTGTTTTGAAAGAAAGGGGCGCTAGTTTCGGCATGAATATGGATTCAATGGTTTATATTCC
>DJVL01000028.1:7486-7944 GCA_002440845.1 Patescibacteria group bacterium UBA6257 | reverse complement strand
CTGAAATGACTCAATTAAGGCAGGATTTAAGAAAGCTGATAGGGCAGGCGCAGGTAGCAAAAAAAACTTTGGCGGAGATAGCTTTTAAAAAGCTTGGTTATAAAAAAGATAAAATTCCTTTAGCCGGATCATTGGTTCTTGGTTTTGCTTTTGAGGAGCCAATCGGTGTGGCAAAAGCGATTAAGAATTTTGCTGATAAAAACGAAAAGTTTCAGATTTTAGGAGGACTGTTAGAAGGTAATTTTTTAGGAAGAGAAGAGGTGGAAAGGTTAGCAAAAATTCCTTCCAAAGAGATTCTTTTAAGCCAATTGCTTGGTTCTATGAATTCGCCAATTCAAAGATTAACTTTTTCTTTGGAAGGCAATATTCAGAAACTATTATTTTGTTTGAACGCCTTAAAAGAAAAAAATAAAGGGTAAAAAACAAAAAAATAAAAAACAATAAAAATAATAAAAATA
>DJVL01000028.1:0-7414 GCA_002440845.1 Patescibacteria group bacterium UBA6257 | reverse complement strand
AAGAAGGATACAGTCTCTATAATTCTAAAGGATGCCGGACAAGCAAAAGTTCAAGTTATCAAGGCCATCAAAGATCTTTTTGGGATCGGTTTAAAAGAAGCCAAAGATTTAGCGGATGCCGCTCCAAAAGCGATTAAGGAAAACATNNGCTTTGGCTGAAGCTGAGGAAATTAAGAAAAAATTAGAGGAAGCAGGGGCAGCAACAGAAATTAAATAATTTATTCTTTAAATAATTATTAAAATAACCCATAATCAAAGGCGAGGGGCGCGTAGCTCAGGGGGTCAAAAGCCAAAGTCTTGGCTTNNCCGCCTCTGGCGGAACAGCGGGTGTTCTTAAAGACCTGTAATTAGAATTTATTATTTATTTGCGCCCGGGCGCGTAGCTCAGGGGTTTAGAGCGTACGGTTCACATCCGTAAGGTCTGCGGTTCAAATCCGCACGTGCCCACACCCGATATAAAAATAAAATAAAACTTAAAAGATAAAGGATAATAAAGATTTATAGAAATTCGTAGAAATACCTTGAGATTAGACGGCGTGGGAAGCAGAAAAGTCCGCTTTATCAAAAGCGGACTTTTTGATATAATATATTTATAATTTATTTTATATTTATTTTTTGTTTATGGATATTTCTTTAGGCATTGTTGGTTTGCCTAATGTGGGAAAGTCAACTCTTTTTAAACTGCTTACAAAGATAGAAGTTAATATCGCTAACTATCCTTTTTGTACGATTGATCCTAATGTCGGGATTGTTTCTGTTCCTGACGAACGCTTGGAAAAATTGGCAAAAATGAGCCAGTCAAAGAAAACTATTCCGGCAGTAGTTGAATTTTTTGATATTGCCGGTTTGGTAAAAGGAGCTAATAAAGGAGAGGGTTTAGGCAATCAGTTTTTATCCCGTATTCGCGAGACTAACGCTATAGTTCAAGTGGTCAGGTGTTTTTCTAATCCCGATATCGTTCATATTTATGCCACAGTTGACCCAAAGGAAGATATAGAGACGATTAATACCGAATTGATTTTAAAAGATTTAGACACATTAGAGAAAAGATTGGAAAAAGCCGAAAAAGAGACAAAAACCGGCAATAAAAACTTTATGGTGGAATTGAATTTACTTGGCAAAACAAAGAAATTTTTGACAGAGGGCTGCCTTTTGGTTAATGTTTTGGAGGAAGAAGAATTAAAAAGTCCCGTTATCCAAGGATTGAATCTTTTAACAACAAAGAAACAAATCTATCTTTTAAACGGAAAAAAAGAGGAAATCAGCAATGAGGTGATAAAAAAAATAGAAGAAATGAAGGGTGATTACCTGATAATAGATTTAGAAAGCCAAACAGATCTTTCTGATTTGATAAAAAAAGCTTATGAGGTTTTAGATTTAATCAGTTTTTTTACTACCGGCGAAGATGAAACGAGGGCTTGGACCATAAAAAAAGGAATAAAAGCGCCGGCGGCAGCCGGTGTGATTCACAGTGATTTTGAAAAAAATTTTATTAAAGCCGAAGTGATTAACTGGGAAAAATTGCTTTTAGCCGGGAGTTGGCAGTCAGCTCGCCAAAAAGGCTGGTTGAGATTGGAAGGCAAAGATTACGAAGTCAAGGACGGCGATGTAATGGTTATAAAACACAACAGATAATTTTAGTAGGGGTTTATGAGAAAAAGATTTATTTTCTCCGGTCAAGTTCAAGGCGTTGGTTTTCGTTATCAGGCGAAAAAACTTGCTTTAAGGTATGGTTTAGCCGGTTGGATAAAAAACGAAAATGACGGTAGGGTCATTTTAGTTTATGAAGGCGCTTTGGAGAATATAGAAAAAGCAATAGATTATTTGAAAAATTTTTTTTATCAAAAAATAAAAAATATTGAAGCAATGGAAGAAAAAGAAGAAAAGCTAAGAGAGTTTGAAATAAAATTTTAACATATAATTTGTTAAGAATGGCTCCGCAATTACTTAGCGTTAAAAAAGACAGTTTCTTTTCGTGGACAAACCATGCCCAAAATAAACTGCTCCAATACAACCTTTCTGAAAGCAGGGTGAAAAGAATTATTAGGAATCCCGGAAGAATAGAAGCAGGCATTGCTCCCAACACCATTGCGGCAATGCAGAAAGCCGGCTCTAAAAAACATCCTTATGAAATTTGGGTGATGTACGAAATAAAAAGTCAAAAGTTGAAAAATAAAAAAATTATTATTATTAGCGCTTGGAAGTATCCCGGTATAACTAAGCCCGGAGAACCAATTCCTATTCCGCCTGATATCTTTGAAGAAATAATGATTTCCCTTGAGAAAACGAGCCCAAAGGCGAAGTCTGAGCGATAAAATTTTATTAACATCAGTATGACTAAAGAAAGATTTCAAACAATAGTAGACGAGGCTCTAAAAAACTTTCCGGTTTATTTTTTAGAAAAATTGAAAAATGTGGCAATTGTCATAGAAGATGAACCGAGCGATTTCCAAAAGCGCCAGTTGGGTTATACAGATGGTAATTGTTTACTGGGTTTGTATGAGGGCATCCCTCAAACCAAAAGGGGAATTTATAATAAAGCTATGCCTGATAAAATATCGCTTTTTCAAAAAAACATTGAAATTTTTTCCGAAGGCAAAGAGGAAAAAATCATCAAAATTGTTTATGACACTATTTGGCACGAGATTGCTCATCACTTTGGCTTGGGAGAAGAAGAAATCAGAGAGATAAGTAAGAAAAAAAGTCAATTTAATAAAGATAAGTTTTAAAGATAAAATTTAAATTATGAATAATAACGACAAAAAGAAAAATTTTTATTTAATTACAGCTTTTGTTATTTTAGCTTCTTTGTTTTTATTTATTTTTTTTAATGGCGCGACGAAGGAAAAAGATGAAAATCAGGAAAAACTTCCTTTCTTTTTATGGGAGCCGGAAAAAGTAAACCCGGAGAATTTATTGACTTCTTATTTTGGCAATAAAACTGATTTTTTTTCGGAAAAAAAGATTTCTGATCTGGATAATGATGGAAAAGAAGAAATAATCGTTTTAGCTTCAGAAAAAGAAGGAGAAGTTATAAATTCTTTTATTTTCGTTATAGGGCCGGATGAAGCAGGAAACCCGGAAGTTAGAAGCTATCTCAATATAGGAAAAAGCGTCGAAGATAAGGGTTTTATTTTGGGTCTTATTTCTAACCCTCATTTTATTTCCCTTGAAGATCTTAATGGAGATAGGAAACAAGAGTTAATTTTATATACCGGTGAAGCCGGTGCTTATATCAGCGGGATAGGAGTTTTTATTTATAATAATAATAAACTTGACTGGGCTATGTTGGAAGACTATAAAAATATGGTTGTGCCGGCAATTTTTCAGGAAGGAGCGTCAGTAAGGCATTCTTTGAGTTTTAAAACAATGACCGAGGAAAAAAGTTTAGCCCAAATTAGCGGCGAGTCGGATGCCGAAGAAAATTGGCAATGGGTTTGTCAGGCCTATCAGTGGAATGGCGAATATTTTAAGTACAGCAAGGAAGTTTCTGATATTTGTTACGAGACAATAACAAAATAAAATTATGGTCAATTTTGAAGAATTTAAGAAAATAGAATTAAAAATTGGAAAAATAAAAGAAGCAACGGCTTTAGCCGGGAGCAACAAATTATTGGTTTTGAAAATTGATTTGGGCGAAGAAGTCCGCCGGATTTTAGCAGGTATTGCCAAGAGCTATTCGCCAGAAAACTTGATTGGCAAAGAAGTGGTAGTTGCGGTTAATTTGGAGTCAAGACAAATAATGGGGTTAGAGAGCGAAGGAATGGTTTTGGCGGTTGGCACAGAAAAAGGGCCTATTTTAATAACACCAGAAAAGGAGGTTTTGCCCGGCAGTAAAGTTTCCTGAATTTTTTATAGGGCTTAATTTCTAAAAATAATTTTAAAACAAGATAAAATTATAAAAAATGAAAAAACAAATTTTCGTTGTTAATAGCCAGAAAGAGAGAGAACCATTTTCCTTTAAAAAAGTTTATTTGAGCGCTTTGCGGGCAGGCGCAGAAAGTGAGTTAGCTAAAAAAATTGCCGGGGAAATAGAGAAAGAAGCTTATGACGGGATTACTACCTATGAAATTTTTCACAAGGTTCAAAAAATGCTTTATAAAGATTTTCCAAGAGAAGGAATGCGTTTTTCCCTCAAAGAGGCGATGAGAAAATTGGGTCCCAGCGGTTTTCCTTTTGAAAAATATGTGTCGGCAATTTTTAGGATATTAGGATTTGAAACAGAAACAAATAAAAGGATTTTAGGGAAATGCGTTTTTCATGAAATAGATTTTCTTGCCCAAAAAGGAAAAGAGATTTTTGTCAGCGAATGTAAATTTCATCAATTACGGGGTTCAAAGGTTGATTTGAAAATTGCCCTTTCGCACTATGCCCGATTTTTAGATTTAAAATCAGGCAGCTTTTTCGGAAAAAATCTGAAGATCAGGCCGATGATTGTTACTAACACAAAGTTTACTTCGGAAGTAATTAAATATGCCGAATGCGTAAAAATCAATCTTCTGGGTTGGAAATATCCTTTAAATAGGGGCTTGGAATATGTTATTGAATCGGAAAAATTTTATCCTATCACCATTCTGCCTTCCTTAAAAGGAGAATTAGTGGAGTTATTTTCTCGTCAAAAAATAATGCTGGCTCAGGATTTATTGAAAATTGATCCTTCGGTTTTCTCTAAAAAATTTGGTTTAGAAGAAAAAATAATAACTAATTTGAAAAACGAAGCAGAAATTCTATTCGGGAAATAAAAAAGGCAAAAGGAAACACCTTTTGCCTTTTTTGTCTTGTTTTTTAAAAATGCTACCGTTTTCAGAAATAAATAGCAAGCTATTTAAATCATCTAACGGTAGCATTTTTATTATAGCGCATAGAAAATCTCTGTCAAATAGAAATTGTGGATAACTTGGGGAAGAATTTTAAAAGCCAGCTTTTGGCTGGCTTTTAGATGCTTTCAATTTCTGGTTTGAATTTTTCAGAAATTTGTATTCCTGTTTGATCCAAATTGGTAAGACCAAATGATATGATTGTTTTAACGATTTCTTGATAATTTTTTTCCAGAATAAAAACTTTATCTTTTTCTACAATTCTTACCCACCCGGTAAAAGGCGTGGGCGAAGAGGGGACAAAAACCATAAAGCAGACTTTTCTTTCACCATTTTCAGTGGTAACAATTTGGGTATTCACAATTACTCCGATTTCATAAATTCCCTGCCATAATTCAACTAAAGCTATGGGTTTTTCTGAAAGGTTTTTGGGAGTTTTGCCGTTGCCGCCAAACCAATTAATTACGGGGATTTTATTGATTAATTTTTTGAAAAAAGAAAGTTTTGCATAAACCAAGCTTAATCCTATGCACAAAACAATTGTTAATCCCAATGACAGCAATGATACTAAAAACGGATAAGGTTGGTTAAAGCCGAAACTCGCCAAAATTTTATTGCTTATAGGTCCCCAGACAAAAACAATTCCATTGATTCCGGCGCTAATCATTGCTAAAATAACGGCTACAGGGATAATAATAATCAATCCGGTTTTTATAATTTTTTTATTACCGAAAACATTACTCTCTACCTTTTTCTTTGCCTCTTCCTTCATTGTCTCTTCCTCCATTGTTTCTTCTCTCATTTTTTTTTGCCTCCTTAACTCAAGAAATTTTTTTATTGTTAAAGGACAACACTAAATACCCTTTCGGGTTTCTATATAATAATAAAAAATTATTTATTTGTCAAACAAAGTTTCTTTCTTCCAAAAAAAATGTTAAAATTATTTAATTTTCAGATATTTTTCAAAAAATTCAAATATATTTTTTAACTGCCATTAAATTTGTTTTTATGGTGAACCAAGAATTAGCGGGAATTTTTTATGAATTGGCTTTTTATCTGGAAATGGAAAACATTCCTTTTAAACCTCAGGCTTACAGAAAAGCTGCCTTATTTTTGGAATCTTTAAATCAAGACGCGGAGGATATTTATAGAAGAGAGGGAAAAGAGGGATTGGAAAAAATTCCCGGCGTGGGTAAAGGAATGGCTCAAAAAATCATAGAATATTTAAAAACCGGGAAAATTTCAGAATACGAAAAATTTAAAAAGAAAATTCCTGTTAATTTAAAAGAATTAACAAGCATTGAAGGCATAGGCCCAAAAGCGGTTCGCGATCTTTATAAATACTTAAAAATTAAAAACTTAGCCCAGTTGGAACAGGCAGCTTTAAAAGGTAAAATCAGGAAACTCCCTAACTTTGGAGAAAAAAGCGAAAAAAATATCTTGGAAGCCATTAATTTTATTAAAAAATCTCAAGGAAGATTTTTTCTTGATGAAGCTTGGCGTTTGGCCGATAAAATAGTTTTCCAACTTGAATCATTAAAAGAAGTGGAGAAAGTTTCGGTTGCCGGTTCTTTGCGCCGGATGAAAGAAACCATTGGCGATATAGACTTATTAGCCACTATTAAAAAGAAGGCCTTGGTTTCCGAAGCCTTGGCGAAAGAGGGGAATAAAAAAATAATGGATGTTTTTACCCGCTTGGATGGGGTGATTAAAATTTGGGATTATGGCTTAAAAAAATCCTCTGTGCGTTTCTACGAAGGAATTGACGTTGATTTAAGGGTGGTTACAAGCAATGAGTCTGGTTCGGCTTTGCAATATTTTACTGGCTCTAAAGAGCATAACATTATCACTAGAAAGTTGGCTTTAGAAAAAGGTTTAAAATTAAATGAATACGGAGTGTTCAAAGGGAAAAAGAGGGTGGCTGAAAAAACCGAAGAGGAAATTTATAAAATAATAGGTTTGCCTTATATTGAGCCTGAACTTCGGGAAAATACCGGAGAAATTGAAGCGGGTTTAAAGAATCAATTGCCGAAGCTTATTGGCTACAATGAAATTAAGGGAGATTTGCATTGTCATTCTGATTGGGATGGGGGAGAAGATTCCATGGAAGAAATGGCTAAAGCCGCTCAAGAAATGGGTTATGAATATATTGGAATTTCTGACCATACAAAGTTTTTAAAAATAGAGCATGGTTTAGATGAAAATCAACTTCTTGAACAGCACAAAGCAATAGAGCGATTAAATCGCAAGATGCAAGATGCCAAATGCAAGATCCGAGTTCTCCACGGTTGTGAAGCAAATATCTTAGAAGACGGTCGGCTGGATATTGATGAAAAAATTTTGGCAAAGCTTGACTATGTGATAGCCGGCATTCATTCGCAAATGAAAATGCCCAAGGAAAAAATGAATGAGCGTCTGATTAGGGCAATGAAAAATCCTTTAGTAAAAATTATTTCTCATCCGACAGGCAGATTGATTCAGCGCCGCGATGAATATCAGATTGATTTTGAAAAGGTTTTAAACGCCGCTTTAGAAACCCGCACCGCTTTGGAAGTTAATTCTTATCCGCAAAGGCTGGATTTAAAAGATTCCAATAT
>DJVL01000002.1 GCA_002440845.1 Patescibacteria group bacterium UBA6257 | reverse complement strand
AAAGTTGCTAAAATGATTCTCGCTTCGCTATTGGCAAAAATAATATCAAGATTATCCATTATGGTTTTTTCTGAGATAGAGTGGCCCGGATTTTCCACTCCGGTAGAATCGGAAAGCAATAAGTTGACCCCTTTTGAAGATAAAACGGCAATGCTTATTAGGTCAGAAGGGTTATCGCAAATTGGCTGAAAATCAAACTTAAAATCAGTGGCGTGCATAATTAATCCTTGGGGCGTATTAATAGCTAAACCAACTTCGTCAGGGATATTATGATTTAGATGGAAGAAAGAAATGTCAAAAGGTCCAAGTTTAAAGTTGACTTTTTTTTCTTTGTTTATTTCTACAATATTTAATTTTTTTAGATGAGGAAAATCTTCCTGTCTTTTAAGGATAATACCTTTGGTTAAAGGAGTGGCATAAATAGTTGGATAGTTTAACTTTTCAATGAGATAGGGAATTGCTCCTATATGGTCATAGTGGCCGTGGGTGATAAAAATTCCTAAAACTTTTTTTTCCGGGTGGCGAATAAGATATTCAATGTTGGGAATAATATAATCAATGCCCGGCATATCTTCATCAGGAAACTGTAAACCCACATCAACAATAATAATTTGATTTTGGTATTCAAAAACAGTCATATTTCTTCCCACTTCTTCTAATCCTCCTAAGGGAATTATTTTTACAGGGTCCATAGTTGATTTAATTCGGTGAATTGTTTTTTGTTTCATTATAGTTAATTTAACTTTGTTTTTAATTTCTGAAAGGTTGGCGTTTATTTAAATTGTTGTGTCCTCGGCGGGATTTGAACCCACAACCCCTTAGGGACAGCGTTCTGAACGCTGCGCGTATGCCAATTCCGCCACGAGGACAATTTTGATCTCCAGTTTTAATGTCTCTGGTCTATAAAAAGGTGAGGTTGCCTCTGTTAATTCCGCCGGCAGCGGCAAGGAAGGAATAATATTTATTTAAGCGTTCTTTTGGTAAAGATATACCAATTTTCTATGTCAGCTAATCGTTCCGAGGGAAGATTGGCGTATTTAATTCCATTGCCTTTTATTTTTTTTGGCAGGACATAGAGATAATAAGGATTATAAAGGAAGATAGCGGGTTTATTTTCTTTTAGAATTTCTTGGATTCTTTTTATGTTTTGTTCCTGTTTTTCCTTGTCGTCTATTTGCCATGTTTCTTCAAGCAATTTATCCAATTCTTTATTTTGGAAGGAAGAAAGGTTCAGGCCGGAATCATTAGCTTGGCTTGAATGCCAAAAAGAAAGAAGATTGGAATCTTGCCCAATGATTTCTCCAAAAAGGAGAGCGTCATAAGAACGGGTTTGAATGACTTGTTTTTCAAGTTCGTTAAGCGGCAGGATTTCTAATTCAACGTTGATGCCTATTTTTCCCCAAGCGTCTTTTAAATAATTGGCTACTTTTATCAGCTCTAAGTTTTCTGGCAGGGAAAGGGTAAATTTAATTTTTCCTTCAGAATTTTCAGAATTTTCTTTTTTTGAAGCCGAAGACAAAAATTGGTCGATAATTTTTTTTGCTTCAGCCGGAGAATAATCATTTTTTAAATCTGAATTATAACCAAAAAACCCGGGAGAAATTGGGCCTGCCAAAGGTAGGGCTTGATTTGATAAAATTTCTTTTGTAAGTTCTTCTCTGGAGAGAGCCAAATCAAGCGCTTGGCGGATTTCTTTTTTCTGGAAAAGAGGTTTTTTTAAATTAAAAAATACGGCATAATAGCGAGGCAGAGACAGAGAAGAAATTTTTATTCCCTTTTTTGCTCCAAAGAAATTTACATCTTCTATTATTAGGGGAGAGAATCCTTCCACTTCATTTTTTAACAGGCCCTCTTTTGCTGAATTGTAATTATCGTAGAACCTGAAAATGATTTTTGAAAGATAAGGGGTTTTAATAAAGTAATTTTTATTGGCCGATAGATAATAATTTATAATTTTCCCGGATTTATTTTTTTCTAAACTCTCAAAAAGATAAGGGCCTGTTCCTATCGGTTTTAAATTATAATCAGCAAGAGAGAAGCTATAAGGTTCGATGTTTTCCCAAATATGTTTAGGGATAATTTTTAAAGTAAGATTTTGAAGAAAAGGTTCATAAGAGGTTTTTAAATTAAATCTTAGGGCATAATTGCTTAATTTTTCTACCACTACTCCTTCCCAATTTAGCCTTAAAGGGCTTTGGAATTTCGGATCTTGAATAGTTTCTATGGTAAAAATAACATCGTCAGCGGTAAAGGGTACACCGTCGTGCCATAAAACATTTTCTTTCAAAAAAAGAATATAAGTTTTTTTGTCTTCGCTGATTTCTACTTTATCCGCCAGTTCGGGAATCAGTTGTCCCTTTCCGTCAATAGAATAAAGGCCGTCATAAATTAATTCTATTAATTCCCTGTCGCAATCATTGGATTTGGTTAAAATTGGATTAATATGAGATGGCCGGCCAACGATTCCTAATTTTAAGGAACCATTATAATCAGGTTTGATGACGGTGATTTTATTTAAGAGGGCATTAAGAAGAAAAATAAGGCCGATGAGGATAAACAAAAAAGAGGAAGCAATATAAATCCTTTCTTTTGGTGATAAATTATGCCACCTTTTTTTGCCAAGCAAAAAATTTTTATAAAAAAACCTAATAATAGCTTTCATCAATAAACGCTAATCAAGAAAAATTAGATTAAGAATGAAATAATTGCCAAAGCAATAAAAATTGCTCCCAAAAAAATAGTTGCAAAAAAGATGCTTTTTTCCAAGCCCCTTCTTGCTCCGTAGAATTGGGAAGATAAACCCCCAATAACCCCGACTCCCCCTCCTCTTTGCTGCAAGAGAACGAGAATTGAAAGCAAAACGCCAGTGGCAATTTGACCTATAGCCAATATCTGTTGGTTCATTTTATAAAATTCTTAAATGATGTTATTTTACGTGATTGAGAAAAGAATTGAAGAAACTAATAATAATAGAAGCTGATACCCACGTTATTATGCTATTGATGGCTAAGCCGGGTATAAGCACAGTAGCTCCTTTTAGGATAACAAGGTTGATAACGATAGAAAAAAGACCTAAAGTTAGCCAAATCAAAGGTAAAAAGATTATTTTTAAAATCGGTTTAATTAAGAAATTAAGCAGGGTTAAAACTAAAGCCAAAATTACTAAATCCTTGGGACTGCCTTGAAAGAAAAAATCATTAAACAGATAATTTAAAATTTTTTGGCAGGCCAGAATGGCTATGACGTTTAAGACGGTTCCAATAAAAAGTCTTTTTAAAAAAAAGATCATTTGATTGATTTTTAATTATAAATCAAAAATAATAAAAAGTCAAAAATAAATAAAAGATAATAGAAATTTATTGAGATACATTAACAATTTTTAAATTTTAAAATTCTTTATCAGTATATTCCCAATATCGGCAAAAGACTTTGTCCAGTCATCTCGGAGGGAGGTCCAAAACCGAATAATTTAAGGATAGTGGGAGCCACATCAGAAAGAATTCCGCCAGCAGCGCTTTCTATTTCTTTTATTTCCTCTGACGAACGGTTTTTTTGAAGTTTGTACTTTTCTTCTATCAGGTAAAAAGGCACTAAACTGGAATTGTGCTCCGTTTCTTTTTCAGCAGTTAAGGGATTCATCATTACTTCTAAATTTCCATGGTCGCTGGTGATGATTATTGTGTAGCCAAAATTTTGGCCTGTTTTTACAACTTTGCCAATCTGTTCATCAATTATTTCGGCGCATTTAATCCCGGCTTCTATATTTCCTGTGTGACCAATTAAATCAGGATTGGCATAATTAACCAGAATAAAATCATAAATATTTTCTTCAAAAGCTTGAAGCAATCTGGTGGTTATTTCGCGGGCTTTGAGTTCCGGATATTTTTCTAAATGAAGGGTTTTAATGGAAGGAATAATTACCCAATATTCTCCTGGAAAGGGTTTTTCCTTTAAACCGTTAAAAAAATAGGTTGCATGGGCGTATTTTTCTGACTCAGCCAAACGAAGTTGTCTTTTCCCATTTGCGGAGAGAATGGCGGAAAGACAGGTAGCTATTTTTTGGATTGGAAAGGCGACAGGAAAAGAAAAATCTTTTTGATATTGGGTAAAGGTGACAATTTTTAAATCCTTAAAGCTTTTGACCGGGAATTGGTTAAAATTTGGATAATGAAAGGCTTCTACGATTTGCCTCATCCGTTCTTCTCTGAAGTTAAAAAAAATAACAGCGTCGTTATTTTTAATTATGTCTTCCGGTTGTTCCGGCTGCCCCTCCTTGGGATCAGTGATAACTGCCGGTACGATAAATTCATCTGTGATTCCTTGGCGATAGGAGTTTTCCAAATATTCTTTAAGGTTATTTATCTTACTGCCTTTGCCAAAAACTATAGCATTATAAGCCTTGGCAGTTCTTGCGTAATTTTTGTCTCTGTCCATACCATAAAACCTGCCAGCTATAGTAACGATTTTCCCCCGACCGCGAATTTTTAAATCTTCTTCTAATTTTTGAATCAGTTCTTTGGCTTGGGTTGGCGGTGAATCCCGGCCATCGGTGAAAAGATGAAGGCTAACATTGTTGATTTTTGTTAGACCGGCTAAATCTATTAAAGCGATTAAATGATCGTAAGAGCTGTGAACAATGTTGTCGCTTAAAAGCCCAATCAAATGGAGCGTGCTTTTTTTTTCTTTAACGTAATTATAAGCGTCAAGCAGAACGGAGTTTTTAAAAAAAGAGCCGTTTTTTATGCTTTGAGAAATCCGGACCGAATATTGATATAAAACTTGACCGGTCCCTAAGTTTAAATGGCCAACCTCGCTATTGCCAGCTTCGTTAAAAGGTAAGCCGACAGCCATTCCCGAAGCTTGCAAGGAGGTCATCGGATAATATTTTTTTATTTCTTCCAAATTTGGTATTTTGGCTTGATGGATAGGATTAGAAAAATTTTTTTCTCCAATACCCCATCCGTCCATAATAATTAAACAGATTTTTTTTGAAATCATAAATATTTTTTAAACGAAGTTTTTCTGTTTTTTATTTTATTTGTTTCTTATTTAAATCGTATTATTGAAACCGTATTATATTATAACCTTTTTAAAATTTTTGACAAAAGGTAGGCGGTTTTGTTATACTTTTAAAAGTTTGTTAATAAAAGTTAATGGTCAAAAAATAATACGGGTTCCCTTTGTTCTTTTTGTTCTTTGAGCTTTAAAATCCGTAAGAACCAGATTCAGATAAAGACGGTTTGTCCTGATAAAGTTTGATGTTTGGCAATTTTATTCTTTATGAATTTTAAAAGAACGAATTATTGTTTTTTCGTTCAAAAACAATTTTTAGCTATTAGATTGCTGCTTAAAGGAAAAAGCGGAGATTTTTTTATTAAATAGATTAATTCGTTGATTTAAAGCTAAAAATTTTTTAAAGAAACAAAAAGGAACAGAGGGGCCTAAAACTAAAATTATGGCTTTTTTGAATTTTGGAAATAATTTTGGTATTGGCATTTTATCACTTGGCGTTGGGGTTATTTTCGGTTATCTTGTTCGTCAAGCGATCGCCCAAAGGCATGTCGATTCCATAGAAGCAAAATTAAAAATAAGAATTGAGAGAGTCAGGGAAGAGGCAAAAAAAACCATTCTGGAAGCTCAGGAAAAAGCGACAAAAATCCTTGAAGAAATAAAAAACGAAGAAAAGAAAAGAAAAGCCCAGATTAGCAAGCTGGAAGAAAGGTCTCTTCAAAGAGAAAGCCTGATAGATAAAAGACAATTAGAGATAGACGAGAGAGAAAAAGAAGTGAAAAGAGCTTTGGAAAAAAGTCAGAATCTTAAAATTGAATTGGAAAAACTTCATAGAAGCGAGCTGGAAACTCTTGAAAAAATAGCTGGTTTGTCGGTTCAGGAAGCAAAAGAGGAATTGATAAAAAAGATTGAGAAAGAGTACAAAGAAGAAATAATGGGAGCGATAAAAAAGTTGGAACAGTTTAGAAAAGAGGAAATAGAGAAGAAAGCAAAAGATATAATGGTGGAAGCAATTCAAAGATACGCCCGTTCCAGCATTGGTGAATTTACCACTACCACGGTAGATTTGCCCTCGGAAGACATTAAAGGCAGAATTATCGGCCGGGAGGGAAGGAATATTCGCCACTTTGAGAAAATTACCGGCGTGGAATTGATAATGGATGATTCGCCGGGCTCCATTATTCTTTCCAGTTTTGACCCGGTAAGAAGAGAGATTGGCCGTTTAACTTTGGAAAAGCTTATTCAAGACGGCAGAATCCAGCCAGCGAGAATAGAAGAAAAAGCTATGGAAGCCCAATCAGAAATAAGAGAAAGAATAAAAAAGGCCGGCGAAGACGCGGTTTATGAGACAGGTATTATAGATTTGCCTTCAGAGGTAATTTATCTTTTAGGGAGATTAAACTTTAGAACCAGTTATGGCCAGAATGCTTTAGTCCATTCCATTGAGGTTTCACAGCTCGCCGGAGCTTTGGCTGCTGAATTGGGAGCCAATGTTGAATTGGCTAAAAAAGCTGGTTTGCTTCACGATATTGGTAAAGCCGTTGATCAGGAAATAGAAGGAACTCATTTGGAATTGGGCAGGAAAATCTTAATAAAATACAATCTGCCGGAAGAAGTCATTAAAGCGATGCAAGCTCATCACGATACTTATCCAATAGAAACCATAGAAGCGGCTATTATCAATGCCGCCGATGCTATTTCTGCTTCTCGTCCCGGGGCCAGAAAAGACAGTTTGGAGGCTTATTTGAAACGTTTATCTAACTTGGAAGAAATTGCCACTTCTTATCCGGGAGTAGAAAAAGCTTATGCTATTTCTGCGGGACGGGAAATAAGGGTTTTTGTCTTTCCCGAAAAAATAAACGATTTAGAAGCAATGAATTTAGCCAAAGAAATAGCTAAAAGGCTTGAAGAAACCCTTAATTATCCCGGAGAAATAAAAATTACCGTTATTCGGGAAACGAGGGCGATAGAAATTGCCAGATAGCTTGTGTTTGCTTTATTTTTGCTTTATTGTTAAAATGAAGGTAAATAAAAGCATAATAAAGGTCGAAAGCTCTTTTATTGCCACTAAGGCATTAAAAGAGATAATTTTTATAAAACTAATATGACCAAAGAAGATTTAATTGAAGCTATTGTCGGGAGAATCAATTGTAGTAAAAAGGACGCTGGCGAAGCTCTAGACGCAATTCTTGACTCCATTACAAAATCATTGAGTCGAGGTGAGGATGTTACTGTAACCGGCTTCGGAACCTTTAGTGCCAAGAAAAGAGCTGCTCGAATGGGAGTGAATCCCAAGACCGGAGAAAAAATTCAAATTCCGGCAATGACTGTTCCAAAATTTAAAGCGGGAAAAGGATTAAAAGAAGCTGTCAGATAACAAATTTGATTTTTGTTTATTCAAAACCCCGGCTTTTGCCGGGGTTTTGAATTTCTTCTCAGGTATTTTTTTAATTTTTATAGCTTTTGTCAGCCAATTCTTCATCGTCGTTTTTAATTGGCTCCTCCAAGGACTTAAAAGACAAAAACATTCTTCCGTTATCTATGGCAATAATTTTAGCTTCTTTAAGCTCTCCTTCTTTCAAAGATTCGTGAATGTTTTTGGTCGGCTTAGAAGAAATTTCCGAGATATGGATTAATCCGTCTATGCCGCTGTCTTCTATTTTGACAAAAACGCCGAAATCAACGATATTAGTTATTCTAACCGAAACAATTTCCCCGATTTTATATTGGTTAATTATATCTTTCATCTTTTCTTTTTCTATCAATTTTTCAGAAAAAATAAGTTTGCTGGTGTTGGGGTCAAAATCCAGAATTTTTACTTTAATTTCTTTGCCAATGAAATTTTTTAATTTTTCCAAAATTCTTGTTTTTTCTCCTCCTTCTACCTTGGGATAATGAAGAGTTGAGAGCTGGGAAACAGGCAAAAATCCTTTTATATCTTCTATTTTTCCCATCAAGCCGCCGGCATTAACTTCTGCTATTTTCAAATCAATAATTTCGTTATTTTCTTTTAATTCCTTGATTTTTTCCCAAGATTTTCCCTTTTCTAAATTTTCTAAAGATATTTCAATCAGGCCGTTTTCGTTGTTCCATTCGATTATTTTTGTTAGAACCTTTTCTTTGGGAGATAAAGATTTAATAAAATTTTTTGACCCCCAGTAATTCTGGCCTCGGACGATGCCTAATCCATAAGGTGATAAATCTATCAAGAGGCATCTTTCTTTTTTTTCCAAAATTAATCCTTCTAAAACCGAACCTTCATTGGGAAGGCAGGAAAAGACTTCTTTTTTTACGTTAGGCATTATTTTATCAGTTTCTAACATTTTTATTATTTTTTAGTTTAAACTTTATCATTTAAAACCTCTCGCTTGGAATAAATAAACAAATTTATTTAATAAATTTGTTAATCTGCATTAAGAGAGATTAGATATTAATTTTTTTAACGGCAGTTTAACATTTTAAAAAGCTCTTGATGGAATCAATTTATTCCAAGCGAGGGGTAAAATTAAAAATTTGGAATTATTTTAGTGCCGAGGCGGTGAATCGAACACCGGACGCCGTGCTCTTCAGGCACGCGCTCTACCACTGAGCTACCTCGGCTCTTTGGGTTTTTTAAAGAACGTTTGTCTGGGTTTGTTTCTTTAAGCCCTAATCCCGAGCGCAAGCTTCGCTAACGCTCTTCCCGGGCAATTTATTTTATCAAAATTTAATTTTCAAGGTAATTGCCCGCTAAAAGCCAAGACTTTGGCTTTTAGCCCACTGAGCTACCTCGGCTCTCTGGGTTTTTAAAGAACATTTGTCTGAGTTTATTTCTTTAAGCCCTAATCCCGAGCGCAAGCTTCGCTAACGCTCTTCCCGGGCAATTTATTTTATCAAAATTTAATTTTCAAGGTAATTGCCCGTCAAAAGCCAAGACTTTGGCTTTTAACCCAACTGAGCTACCTCGGCTCTCTGGGTTTTTTAAAGAACGTTTGTCTGGGTTTGTTTCTTTAAGCCTTAATCCCGAGCGCAAGCTTCGCTAACGCTCTTCCCGGGAAACTTCTTTTACAATTTTTATTTATTTATTTAAATGAAGTTTCCCGCTAAAAGCCAAGACTTTGGCTTTTAGCCCACTGAGCTACCTCGGCTCTCTGGATAAATTTTTAATTTTGTAATTTTTAAAGAAGGTTTTAATTTCTAAATTTTTAAAGAGAGAAGAAACATTTTGTTTAGAATTTATATTCCTATAATTTGGATTTTAAAATCGGGTTTTATTGTAGCAATTTTAAATAAGAAAGTAAAGATTATAGATAATGGTGGGCTCGAGCCGATTTGAACGGCTGACCTTTGCGATGTAAGCGCAACGCTCTAACCCAACTGAGCTACGAGCCCCTATATTAATTTTAAATCCTATATTAATTTTAAATTTTTAAACGGGAGAAGATTTTTACAAAATTTTAAAATATACACTCGCTGTTCCGCCAGAGGCGGAAAGCGCTCTTCCCCGGGCAATTTATTTTATCAAAATTTAATTTTCAAGGTAATTGCCCGTCAAAAGCCAAGACTTTGGCTTTTGACCCAACTGAGCTACGAGCCCCTCCTATA
>DJVL01000018.1 GCA_002440845.1 Patescibacteria group bacterium UBA6257 | reverse complement strand
CCAAACCGAAAACAAAAAAAACGAAAAGAAAAGTGAAGAAAAAAATAATTAAAAATAAATATGGAATTTAAAACCGATTTTCTGCCCAAATCAAAAATAGCCCTCACTATTAATTTAGATAATTCTGATCTTAGCCCTTTTGAAAGCAGGGCTTTGGAGGAATTGGGCAAAGGATTAAAAATAAACGGCTTTCGGCCGGGAAAAATCCCCGATAAAATCCTCAAAGAGAATCTCTCGGCTTTGGAAATTTACGAAAAAGCAGCTGTTTTTGCCGTTCAGGAAATCTACCCTGAGATAATAAAAAAAGAAGAAATTAAAGCGATTGGCTATCCTAATATCACTATTACTAAAATTATCCCCGGCCAAGAAGTAGAATTTAAAGCCGAAGTGGATATTTTTCCGGAATTAGAACTGCCTGATTACAAAGCTCTTGCCAAAGAAATGAAAAACGACAAAAAAGAAATCTCGGTAACCGAAAAAGAAAAAACCGACGCCTTAGCTTGGCTTCAGAATTCTTATGCTAAATTTAAAAAAACTAATTACCCGGCAAAAAAAGGCGATTTAATCACAATCGATTTTCAGATAGAGCCAGAAAACAAAAACGATCAAAAGCTTTTAAACTGGCAAGACAAAAATTACTCATTTATTTTAGGCGAAGGAAAGTTTCTTCCCGGCTTTGAAGATAATTTAGTCGGCGCAAAAGAAAAAGAAGAAAAAATTTTTAATCTGATTATTCCTCAATCTTGGCCCCAAAAAGACATTCAAGGGAAAAAAATCCGGGCAAAAGTTTTAATGAAAGAAATAAAAGAAAAAGAACTTCCGGAATTAAATGACAGCTTTGCCCAATCATTGGGAAAATTCAAAAACCTTGAGGAACTAAAAAAATCTATTGAAGAAAGTTTAAAAACAGAGAAAACAGAAAAAGAAAAAGAAAGACGGAGATTGGCGTTGCTTGAAAAAATTATCCAACAAACTAAAGGCGAATTGCCGGAAACCCTTTTAAGCGTAGAAAAAGAAAAAATGACCGAAGAATTAAAGTTTAGCTTGGAAAGCATTCAATTGCCTTATGAGAAATATTTAGAACAAATCAAAAAAACCGAAGATGAGTTAAAAAAAAGTTTTGGAGAAACGGCAAAAAAAAGGGTATTTTCTTCAATCATTCTGAAAGAAATCGCCGAAAAAGAAAAAATAACCGTTTCAGAAGAAGAAAAAGAAAAGAAAACACAAGAAATTTTAGAACAAATCCCCGAAGCTAAAGAAAAAGAAAAAATTGATTTGGAAGGAATAAAGCAGTATGCCAGCGAGCTTGTAGAGCATGAAAAAGTTTTCCAGCTGCTGGAAAATCAATAAATTATCTATCTTCCAATTTCTTCGGTTTTTTCACGATTGGTAAAAAACGTTCTGAAACCAAAAAAAACAAAGCGCCGAAAGAAAGAACTATTCCTATTTTATCCCAAATATTATAACCATAAGACAGAGAAACTTCATTTTGTTCGGGAATAACCATCATAAAAGACGGGCTTATTAAATATGGACCTTTAGCCCCTTTCACCTGCCAGCCGGGAAAATAAGAATATTTAATCAAATGAGGTTGGCCAATTTGATCGGTTAAAAAAGTCAAAGAATCATCGCTAATCTTTTTTATTTCTATTTTAGGCTGAGCTATTTCCTGACTTTGGGTTTTTTCTTCTTCAGTTTTTCCCAAAAAAGAATTTATTTCCAAAAATTCTTTTTTATTTTGATAAAAAACAATGAATCGGGAAAAATCCATTTCTTTATACCAACTAATGGATTCGTCCAACCATTTTCCGTCTTTTCGGCGGAGTTCTAAATCTTTTATAACCATCACTAATTCAGAATCGGGAACCTGATAAACCTTAAATTCTCCAAAATCTTTTAAAGATTTAAACTGCTTATCTGCCAACTTTTTAATTTCCTCGGTAAAAGCGACAAAATACTGGGCGCCAAAAAGCCGCAGATGTTCCGCGCCGTTTTCAAAATTAAAATCCGGGTATTCAAAGCCAGCCACGGCTGAAGTCGGAGTCTTGGTTGTCTCTGCCTGATTAATAAAATGAAAATAGCTGGAAACAGAAGATTCTATGAGCAATCCTTCAAAAGTCGGCTTACCCGTAAAAATCGGCAGATTTTCTAAAACCCGGGGCGTGCCGAATTTATCATATTCTCCCCGATATTCCCACATTATCCGGCCAAAAGGCAAATCTTTCAGATAGGCAAAAAGCTCTTTTATCTCCGGCCAAGGTTCTTTAGCTTCTATGCCCTCGTAATTCCATTTCAACCAAAAAGGAATAAAGGATAAATTAGCGGGAATAAAACGAAAAACCAAGAAAGAAGTAAAAAAAATTAAAATAATTCCTGACGCTATTGGCTGAATTTTTCTTGCCTTGGCTCCCCGGACAAAAAAAAGAATTTTTTTTATTAGTAAAGGAAGGCAAGTTCCCAAAAAATAGCCGGCTAACATTAAAAAAGAAATTAAAATAAAAGGCAAAAACCTGGTGTTCCAAATGCTTGAATGATTAAGAGTCAAAAAGGGAATTAAAGCGGCAATTAAAATATAAAGGACAAAACGAATATTTTTTTCTTTTTTCCAGGAAAATAAAGCATAAATAGCACCTAAAAAAGCCAAAATTTGAAAGAAAACAAGGGAACTGGGAAATATTTCTTCAAGATTAATGGTTTTTAACCAAGACATTTTAGAGGTATAAGGCAAAAGCGCGAGAAAAGGCAAAGACCAAAAAGCGCTTAAGCAAAAACCGCCTATAAAAACTTTTAAAAGATAAAAAAAATCTGTCTTGATTTTTTTGACAAAAAAAGCTTCCAAAGACAAAAAGCCAGCCGCTAAAACCGCAACAATTACGCTAAAAGGATGGACCAAAGATATTAAAGCCAAAAGAAAAATGTTTAATACCAAAAAACGGTTTTCCCTCATTCCCTTTATCAAGAACCCCAAGAAAAGAAAAATTAAAGCGAAAGCCAAAGAATAAGAAAATTCGCCAGCCAAAGTGCTGGGAAGATTGCCTCCATAAATAGAAAATTTTTCTAAAAATAAATAATTTAAACTCAGAACAGCGCCAAAGGAAGGAATAGGAAAAGAAAAGCCGCAAAGCATCAGAAAAAAATAAATGCTCAAAGGAAGCAAAAAAGTCCCAAGCAAAGTAACAATTTTAAAAGCAATGTTTAAAGGAATTAAATAGCTTAATAAAACCGTAAAATAATAAAGCAGGGGCGGATAAAAATAAAGAAAAGGAAAACCGGCATACCAATCAGGAGACCACCATTTGATTTTAGGAAAGATTTTCTGGCTATAATAAACCACGGCGTTGTGGGAACCGGTATCGCCGCCAGCCACCATCGTGTTAGAAAAAACCAAAGACCAAGGAATTTGAGAAATTAAAAACCAGTAAATTAAAACAAAAACAAGAAAAACAAAAATTTTTTGCCAGTTAAGTTTTTTCATAAGAATAAAATTTTAGTTTTATTAAATCAAAAAACATTTCCAAAATGCGACGGAAATTAAAAGTAGAAGGGGAGTAAGATTCTTTCTTTTGCTCCACCAAAACCTCATTAACGCCATAGTTAAGTTTTTTTGCCAAGTAAAGAAGTTCTATATCTATGGCGAAACCTTTGGTCTTTGCCAAAGAAAATAATTTTTTCCCTTCAACTTTGGCAAAACCTTTTAAGCCGCACTGGGTGTCCTTGTAGTTTAATCCGAAAAAAAATTTTAAAAAAACATAAAGCCACGGCCGAAATAAAGCTTTAAACCCTTTATCGTTATAGAAGCTCCGCCTCTTGCCAATAACTACCGCCGAACCTGATTTCAATTTTTCTAAAATCAATTTTATTCCTTCAATGCCAAAAGGCAAATCAGCGTCAGTAAAAATTAAAAAATCTCCCCCGGCTAAAGCAAAACCTCTTTTTAAACTATAACCCTTACCTTCATTTTTTTCATTTTCCAAATAAACAATCCTCCCGTTAAAAATTTCTTTTATCTCTTTGGTATTGTCCTTGCTGGCGTCATTAATAACAATAATTTCCCCTTCGGGGAAATTAGCGATTAATCGCTCAATAGTATTTACTATCCACCCTTCTTTCTGATAAGCAGGGATAATAATGGACAGCTCTTTTTTTATCATAACTTTTTAAAAATCAATTAATTATACAAGTTTTAATTTTAAAAATCTATTTCAATAAAAAATTCTTAGTTTTTTATCTTGCCTTAAAAATAAAAATGAGATATAATCTAACTACCAAAATAAATAAACAAATATGAATAAAATTTTTACTAATGAAAACGGCAATATGGTCTTAATTCCAACAGTCATTGAAAAATCCGCAATCGGAGAAAGAATTTATGATATTTATTCTCGGTTGCTCAAAGAAAGAATTATTTTTTTAGGAGGGATAATTGATGACCCTATGGCTAATACTATTATTGCCCAATTATTGCTGTTAGAACATCAGGACCCTAAAAAAGACATTCTTCTTTATATCAATTCTCCCGGCGGATCGGTTACTTCCGCCTTGGCAATTTACGACACAATGCAATATGTAAAACCTGATGTAGTCACTCTTTGTATGGGGATGGCTGCTTCCGGCGCTGCCGTGCTTTTAGCTGCCGGTAAAAAAGGAAAAAGAGTGGCTTTACCCAGTTCAGAGATTCTCCTTCATCAGGTAATGGGCGGGGCTGAAGGCCAAGCAACGGAAATAGAAATTGCCGCCAAGCAGATTATCCGAGTCAAAAAACAACTTAATCAAATTTTAGCCAAGCACACCGGCCAAGCAATAAGCAAAGTAGAAAGGGACACTGAAAGAGACTTCTGGTTGACGCCTGAAGAAGCAAAAAACTACGGCATTATTGATGAAATAATAAAAAGCAAAAATGGAAAATAAAAAATTTTTTGATTTTAATTTTTAAAGAAAATTAAAAAGAAAAAAATTATGGAGAATTTTGAATTAAGTTCTGAACCCTACCCAGAAGGAAACGACGAAGAAGCTGAGAATGAAGAAAAAAAAGAACAACTGCCAAAATCTGATTTGAAAGAAAAACCAGAAAGCTCGGAACCAACACAAGAAGATGAGCCAGAACTTGAACCAGAAACAGAACAACAAAGATTGGAACCGGAACTATCAGAAATAGAGCAGTTGGAAACAGCTATTGAAAACACAGAAAACTTAAAGGAAAAAATTTGGGAAGAAAAAAAAGAATATTTGGCTTTTAAAAAACCCGGAGTAAAGCTTACTGAAGAGCAAGAAAAAAGATATCAAGAATTAGAAAAAGTTTGGGGCAACCCTAATCAAGCTGAAAAAAAAGAAGAAATTCTTGACCAAGAATTGCCGGAAGCAATCAGACGCTACGAGTCGGAAAAGGATTTTTTATTATTAAAAGAAAGAATTGAAAGCGGAGAAGAATTAAATGAAAATGAGTTAGAAAAATTCAAAGAGCTTAAAACAATCTGGGAAGAAAAAGTTCCTCCAGAAAAAAAAGAGGAAATAAAAAAAGCCATTGAAGAAGTAAAAGAAGAAATTAAAGAAGAAATTGAAAAAGGGCCGCTGGAAGCTAAAGAAGTGGCAGAAAAAGCAAAAGAAACTCTTAATAAACTTACTGTAAAAGAAAAAGCGGCGCTTCTTGGCAGTTTCTCTTTAAATCTTTTTCTTATCGCTTGGCTTTTAACTTTTATGGCTGTGGAAAAATTAGCTAAAGTTAAAGTGGATACCGGAGGAAAGAAAAAGTAAACAAGTTTGATTTCAATTTTTAGAGAAAATTGAAAATAAACAAGTTTGATTTCAATTTTACAGGGCAAAGGTCGAGCTGTTAAAATTCTAAATAATATATAAAATGGAACAAAATTTTTTAAACTTTCTGCCGGCTGATTTAAAAAATACTTTTTCTGAACTATACGATTTGATTTTATCGCGTTCTTTAAGCAGAGTCTACGATAAACTTAGCGACGAAGAAAAATCTTCTTTGGCTCAAATTTTCAACTCTGGGGCCGACGAAGAAAAAAATGAATTTTTGAAACGCTATTTCAAGGACCTGAAAACCGTTGTTCAAGAAGAAGTCGCGACTATAAATAAAAAATTAAAAGAAAAATTTATTTAAAATTCCAGCCAAAAGGCGGACAGAAGGCAAATTCATTATTATAAATACTATAGTGAGCGAGGGACGGGATTTGAACCCGCGGCCTCTTCCTTGGCAAGGAAGCGTTCTACCTCTGAACTACCCTCGCTTTTTTCTTTTTAATTTATGTTATCAATTTAATGTATCTCTGTCAATTGACTTTTTAAGGAAATAACCTTAAGATAGGAGAAAATTATGGATAAAAAAACCTTAACCGAATTAACAAAAAAGTTAGAAGAGGAGAAAAAACTTTTAGAAAACGACCTGCTTCAATTTACCGATAAAGACAAAAAAATTCCTGATGATTATGACACTCGTTTCCCTAATTTATGGGAAAGATCTTCCTCAACAGATGAAAATGCCAAGGAAATAGAAACTTACGAAGGATTATTGGCTATTGAATACGCCTTAGAGTTAAGGTTAAAAGAAGTAAACGAGGCTTTAGATAAAATCAAAAACAACAATTACGGCTTATGTGAAAAATGCGGGAAAAACATAGAATTAACAAGATTAAAAGCCAATACCGCGGCAAAAACCTGCTTAAAATGCAGTAATAAAAAATAATCAACAAAAGCGGTGGAATAATAAAAATGTTAGCAAAAATCTATTCCGCTGCTATCTTCGGTCTTGAAGTAATTCCTATAGAAGTGGAGATTGATGTAGCTAATGGTCTCCACTCTTTTAATATTGTCGGCTTGCCTGACACCTCGCTAAAAGAAGCCAAAGAAAGAGTTTCTGCCGCGATTAAGAATATTGGAGCTAAATCTCCTTTGAGAGCTAATAAAAAAATCACCATAAACTTGGCGCCGGCTGATGTAAAAAAATACGGCTCTTATTACGATGTGGCTATTGCTCTGGGTTACTTATTGGCTTCCGAACAAATGAAGCCTTTTAACGTCAGCAAAAAAATCTTTATCGGAGAATTAAACCTTGAAGGAAAAATCCGACCGATTACCGGAGCTTTAGCTGTAGCCCTTTGGGCTGAAGCAAATAATTACGAATACCTTTTTGTTCCAAAAGCAAACGCTTCAGAAGCTTCTTTTGCCGCCAAAAAATTAAAAATTATCGGCGTAGACAATCTAAAAGATTTGATTTTCTATCTTGAAGGCTCTTTTAATATTCTTCCCTGCTTACCTCCGCCAAATTTAAATACCGAACAAGCCTCCCAAGAAAATATTCTTAATTTAACCCAAATAAAAGGGCAGGAAAAAGCCAAAAGGGCTTTAATTGTGGCTGCCAGCGGCGGCCATAATGTTTTGATGATAGGGCCGCCGGGCTCGGGCAAAACTTTATTAGCAAAAGCTTTTGTTTCTCTTCTTCCTCCAATGAATTTAAAAGAACAGTTGGAAATAACAAAAATTTATAGCATTGCCGGCCTCCTTCTTCCTTCCCATCCTTTAATTTACCGAAGACCGTTTCGTTCTCCTCACCATACCGCTTCTTCCGCCGCTCTTATCGGAGGAGGGGCTTTACCTCAGCCCGGAGAAATTACTTTGGCTCATCGGGGAATTCTCTTTTTAGATGAGTTGCCGGAATTTCAAAGAGATGTTTTAGAAAGTTTGCGTCAACCCTTAGAAGAAGGGGAAATCTCTGTTTCACGAGCCCAATCGCGAGTTATTTTTCCTGCTAAATTTATTCTGCTGGCAACTATGAACCCCTGCCCTTGCGGTTATTTTGGCGACCAAAAAAAAGAATGCATCTGTCGGCCCTCGGATATTATTCGTTACCGAAAAAAAATTTCCGGGCCTCTTTTAGATAGAATTGATATTATTATAGAAGTCCCCCGTCTTTCCTTTGAAGAAATAAACGGCAATGAAAATAATGACCGCAATGATTGCCAAAAACAAAAAGAAATCCAAGAAGAAATTATTAAAGCCAGAATTATTCAAGAAAAAAGGTTTGCTTTTTTAAATAAAAAAAGCCGCTCCATCTTTAATAACAGCGAAATGGGATTAAAAGAAATATCAACATTTTGCAACTTAGAAAAACCTGCTGAACAAATTTTAAAATCAGCCATGGGAAAATATAATTTGTCAACTAGGGCTTATCACCGAATATTAAAAATCTCAAGGACAATAGCTGATTTGGAAAATCAAGAAATAATTAAGCCCCAGCATATTGCCGAGGCTCTTCAATATAAAACAAAAGCCATTTGGGAAGAATAATCCCTGGTAATTTTAAATTTTATTTCTTAATCACAAAAGGATTTTGTGCGCCTCGCACTTCAAAATGAAGATGACAGCCATTGCTATTGCCGGTATCTCCCATTCTTCCAATTAAACCGCCTTTCTCAACTTTATTGCCTTCTTTTACTAAAATATCGCTTAGATGGCCATAAACAGTAACTGTGCCATTATAGTGCTGAATTTTTATTAAATTGCCATAACCGTAATTATAACTGCCGTTGCCTTTTGCTTCTGTGATTATACCGCTATCTGCCGCATAAATGGGGCTGCCGCAAGAATTAATAATATCAATTGCATTATAATAATGGAGAACGCCCTTATTATAACCGCCGGAAGTAGGATAAGAAAAAGTGCTTAAATTAGGCCAAGAGCTTACGTCTTCTGCCATCGGCTTTAAACCAGCGGCTAAAGACGAAGAAGATCCTGAAGATGAAGAAATCTTTCCGCCGGGAATAATTAACTCCTGATTCTCGGATATATTTTCCGGGCTATTTAAATTATTAAATGCTATTATTTCTTCTATAGAAGCGCTATATTTTTTAGCAAGGGAAGCCAAGGTTTCTCCTTTTTTTACAATATGCCTTACTCCGGAAACAGGCAAAATAATCAATTCTTGGTCCGGTTTTATTATTGAGTTGTTTTTTAAGCCATTCGCCCACAAGACGGTATTTAAATTAATGCCAAATTGAGCAGCTATTTTGCCGGGAGTATCGCCCTCTTTCACTTTATAAACTATTGTGCCATGTCTTTGAATGGACGGCAAAAGAAATCCTGCAGGAGAATTAATATTTAACAAATTGGCATTATCCACTACAAAATAAAATTCTTCGTTTTCTCCATCGGTTTTAATATCCGATTCTATAATACAATTGCCGTCAACGCTTAAGAGCTCATAATAGGCATACGCGGTTTTGGCAAAGATTGTGTCATGCTGTTCGGGAAACAAGCCGGTTTCCTTTATCAAAAAATCTTCTTTCTCTTTTTGGTTTACTATCAATTTAGAAGATGCAAAGGAGCTGCCAAAAAGAGAAGAAAAAATAAAGAAACTTATAGATAGTTGAACCAAAGAAAAAGGGAAAATTTCAAAGAATTTTCCCTTTTTTCCAAAGATTTTCTTCCAAAAAACAAGCAATAAACCAAAAAAAAGCTTTAACCAGCCAAAATTACTTTGTATTCCGCTTTTAGCATCTTTGGAATCGCTTTCGCTTCCCTCGTTATTTAATTGTGTTTTTGATGTAAAAATGGTATTTTTTAAATTACAGGGTTAATTATTGATTCAAGCTGTTAAAACTGAGCCAAATAAAAAAAGCTTTTTCAGCTTCTCTCTCTTTCTATATTTTATCAATCGGTTTTAACCTGTCAAGCTTTTTTCTGGAAAAATTGCATAAAAAAGAGGAAAAAGCCCTTTAAATCTATCAAAACAAAAAATGGTTTATCCACAAAAAAGACTCGGCCAAGTATTCCTTAAAGACAAAAACATCTTAAAAAAGATAGTTGAAGCTGGCCAAATCAAGCGAGAAGATTTAGTTTTGGAAATAGGGCCGGGAACCGGAGTTTTGACAGAAGCCCTTCTTTTGGCAGGGGCAAGAGTCATAGCGGTAGAAAAAGACCGAAATTTAGCCAAATATTTAGAGGAGCGCCTCCAACATAATTGCCATTTAACTATTATTCAAGCAGATATTCTTGATTTCTTTAAAAATCCAAAGTTTAAAAATTTAAAATTAAAAATTAAAAACCATAAGATTATAGGCAATATCCCTTATTATTTAACTTCCCGACTTATCCGTTTAATTTTAGAGCAAAAAATAAAACCCAAACTAATCATTTTAATGATTCAAAAAGAAGTAGCCCAAAGAATTGCCAGCCAGCCGCCAAAAATGAATTTACTGGCAGCTGCTACCCAATTTTACGCCAAACCGGAAATTATTAGTTATGTGCCTCAAACTGCCTTTTGGCCTAAGCCAAAAGTAAATTCAGCCATTATCAAACTAACGCCAAAAAACACAGCTTTAAATACAAATAAAAAACAAATTGAACTTTTTTTTAAAACTATAAAAGCCGGCTTTAGCCAGCCGAGAAAATTATTAATCAATAACCTCCATTCTGGTTTAAAAATAGAAAAAAGCGCTTTAGAAAAAATATTTTTACTAAAAAACCTTCCTTTAAACAGCCGGGCCCAAAATTTAGATTTACAAAATTGGATAAAGCTGAGTCAACAATTAAACTCTTGTTTAAAGTGAAAATAGATAAAAACTTAGTTTAATTTGATATTGACGAATTGTTTTTGTATAATTAATAAATATAAAACTGATTTTTAATTTAAATTAATTAATTTATAATAATTATTAAATTTTTAAAAAAATGAACGAAAAAAGGATTTTTAAAATATTTGTTTTCGGGTCGGCTATTTTGGGACTAATGGTTTTTTCTTTTTTACCAAACCAAAAAACAGCATTCGCTCAACAAGCGTTGGATGTTAATGAATACTTAAATTACTGTTTAAATAATGCCACGAGTAATTTAAACAACCCTCAGGCATATGACGAAAAATGTTGTAAAAGCGAAGATCTTTATAACTCTTCTATCCCAGACACAGAGAGGGGTATGATATATGCAAATTGCCAAACAGCTCAAAAAAACCTCCAGCCAGACCAAACTGCCACAACCCCTGAGCCAGTCCCGGCAAACCTAAAAGATGTTGATTGGGGAAACGATCTCACAGATATCTATAACCACCTTTTAAATGTTTACGGCCCAGAAGGGACTAATGATATTCTTTATAGATACTTTAATACTCAGGAAGGCATAGAATATCGAGACTGGTTACAAAATGAAAATTTTGACCTCTTTATTGAGATAAACGCATTAGAATCAATAGCTCCAGGTCAACCTTCTCTAGCCCCAGCAGAAACCCCTCTAGCAATAGAAGAAATGCAAGATATCCAAACAAGACTCGAAGAACAAACGCCAAAAAATATTTGTGATTTGATAGTTAAAGACGATGATGTTAAATGTAGAGGAGGTGGGGCTGATGGCGTTATTGCATGGCTTAATTGCTCTTTGGGAAATTTCTTTTTGCGGCAATTCTGTAATGTTTTTCTTGCGATTGCCGAGGGATTAGGCAAAGTTGTTTCTGGTGTGATGAATTTAGAAATTAATTGGATTTTAAACGCTTTAAGCCCTGCAACTTATGGAGGATTTGTTAATAATGCCGGGGTTAAGGCAATCTGGAAGTTTGTTCGTGATTTTGTCAATTTATTCTTAATTATCGGTTTAATCATTGTCGCCATCGCTACAATTTTCCGAAATAAAAAATACGGCTGGGAAAACACCCTTTGGAAATTAATTGTTGTAGCCCTGCTTGTCAATTTCAGTTTAGTGATTAGCGGAATGGTGGTAGATGTTTCTAATTATCTTTCTTATTATTTCCTCAACCTCGCTGAATCAGAAAATCAAAATCTCGGCGAGGCCATGCTCAAAAGCTTAGGTTGGAAAAATGGCGAAGAACAGCCTGACTTTTTAAGCGAAGGGAAATATCAAGCCACGGGAGTTCCTAACAGTTCTGCTGAAACAGCGGCGGCAGAAACTGGTGGGTGGCTGGCTATTGGACAATTTTTTTTGGTTGATATTGTTATTCTCCTAATTGGAGTTTTTGCCATTGTCGCTTTATTTGCTATTTTTATAGCTATGATTATCAGAGCGGTAATTATTATTCTTCTTTTGTCTGTTTCTGCCGCCGCTTTTGCCGCTTGGATTTTTCCAGCCACAGAAAAAGTTTGGAAAATGTGGTGGGAGCAATTTATCAAATGGTGCACTTTCCCTATTGTTTTTGCTTTTCTGCTTTATATCGGTATAACCGTTATAAACAAAGCCCCAATCCAGGCGCCGCAAACCGCTTTTGTCGCGTCAATTATCCAAATGATACTTTTTTCCGTTTTCTTAGTTGCCGGCCTTCTGATTTCTCTAAAATCAGGAAGCGCCACAGCCACTTTTGTAGTGGAAAAAACTACTCAATATGGAAAAGAAGCTGGAGCTTGGCTAGGACAAAAAACCACTGGCGCTATCAAAGATTCTCCTGCTTACCAAAAAGTTGGACAAAAATTCGCCAGTACGCCTTTACTGAAAGGGGTTGGCCAAGAAATGCTAATAAGCAGAGATAAAGAAAGAAGCGAGAGAATCGCTAAATATGAAAAAAACTACGAAGGCGTTACCTTAAGCACTTTGAAAGATTTAGAGAAATTAAAAACGCCTCCTTCTTGGTCAAAAGATGCTTATGAAAAAAGAGTTGCCCTTACCAATACTTTGGCAAAAGCAGGAGAATTGAGTGAGTCTTCAATCGGTTTTATAAAGACCAATCGGGCAGATAGCCGCTTTGACGCTAAAGCAATTTCTGAAGCTGTTCCTTACGCTTTTGTGCTTAAAGCTGGAAAAATAGAAGAAGCTGAAAAAGACATTCCAAGCATTATAAAAAATGTAGCTAACATGAAACCAAATAAAATAAAAGAAAAAGTTCAAGCCAGCGACCTTATTAAATACACTGAATCCTTAGCTAAAGAAAAAGCCCAACAGGAAGGAAAAACAGTTCAAGAAATCGCTGTTGCCGGCAAAAAAGCTTTTGAACAAACTTTCCAAGAATTAGTTAAAACTCTCAGCCCAGCCCAAACTGCAGCTTTCTGGGAAGCTATATCAGCTAAAGATTTAGCTGTTTGGCAAGATGATATAAAAAATGCGATAAAAAAAGATAACGATGCCAGTAATGCTTTTGCCAATTCTTTAGAAAAATCCGAACCTCTATTGCAATATACCAAATGGAAAGCGGAAGATTTTAGCACCAGCCCTTCTTCTGCCAACATTCCTCCTCAATCTAAGATAAAAATTGCCACAAAATACACAACAATTAATAAGAAAGAAGACAAAGGATAAATAGGGGTTTTGTAAAAAATCTTGTTATGGAAAAAGATGAAATAAAAAAACAATATTTGTCCCTGCCGGAAAACATTAGAGATTTCCTTTTTTCCGATGATTTTAGCAATGTGATAACCAATGCTTCTGTTTTGGCAAAATTAGACATTAAACAAACAGAACTTCTGACAAGAACCATTGGCAGTATCTTAAAAGGAGAAACGGCCTACAAGCAAGACACTTTCCCCGGTTTATTAATTTCTGCCTTAAGCATTTCTTCTTCGCAGGCAGAAATTATAAACAACATTCTAAAAAAACAAGTTTTTGATGTTTTCCAAGAAGAACTAAAAGAGCTAAATCAAAATAATTTTTCTGCTCCGAAAATTTCTGAAGAACCTTTTAAAGCACCAGAAAGAGCAGTTGAAAATGAAAAAATAAATCCTTTAATCAATCCCGAACCTCAAAAAGGAAACTCTCCAACTCCAGAACCTTCAATTCCGCCAAAAAGCGACTTAGAATCATTAACCCGGCAGGAGCCGATAAAAATTGAGGTGAAGCCAATCAACAAAACCACAAACGAATTTAAGAAAGTTATTCCGCCCCAAGTTTCTTTAGAACAGCAGGAAAAGATAAAAGAGAAACTCTTGGCAGCGATGTCAAAAAAAGAATCTTCTCCTCAAAATATTCTGGAAGAAATGAAAAAAACTTCTCTTCCAAAAAATTATCCCGCTAATGGGAAAGGGAACCCGGAAGAAGAAAAAAGCGAAAAAAAAATTGAAAGTTTTGAACCTTCGGAAGTGCTTTTTGGCGAAGGACAAGAATTTAAAAATGAAGAAAAAATCTCAAAAGAACCTTTAAAAAAACCTTATATTTTTGATGTTCAATTAAAAGATCAGCCCAAAGAAGAGCAGAAAGAAAAACCAAAGTCAAACGAACCAAAACCTTATATAGTTAATCAACCAAAAAATCCTTTTGGGGAAACATAAAAGAATATTTTTATTTTTGGAATAAATTATGAATTACGAAGTTCCGCAATTTATCAGAGAAGAAACAAAATTAATCGGCTTAGTTAATTTTACCCAGCTCTTTATTCTTTTAGGCATTGGGGGATTTTTAGTTATTCTTTTTTTTACTTTGGAATTTTGGCTCTGGCTAATTTTGGCTTTTATCTTTGGCCCCTTAGGATTTGTTTTTGCTTTTGGACAAGTTGGCGGCGTTCCTTTTTATTCTGTTGCCCCTTTTTTTATCAGGCATATCTGGCTGCCTAAATATTATTTCTGGAAAAAAGAAAAAATTCCTGCTTCTGGTTTTGAATCGTCAGAAGAGAAAAAACCGCAGATTATTAAAAAAGCCGAAAAAAAGGAATTAAATAAAGAAACTTTAAACCAATTAACTCAAATCCTTGATAAATAAATGGAAAAAGAAGCTTTCGGCAGTCAATCCTTAATATCTATAAAAAGTGTCAGGAAAGGGGTGATTATTTTAAAAAACGGCTCTCTCCGTTCAATTTTAAACGTCTCCGGAATAAATATCGCTTTAAAATCAAATGAAGAACAGGAATCTATTATTGTCAGTTGGAGGAATTTGTTAAACTATCTTGATTTCCCTTTGGAGGTTGTCGTCCATTCTCGCAGAGTTAATATAGAAAATTATTTAAATTTTATCCAAGAAAAAATAAACAATGAAAGCAATGAGCTTCTAAAGATGCAAGGAGATGATTATTACGCTTTTATTAAAGGATTAGTTTCTGAAAATAATATTATGAAAAAAAAGTTTTATTTAGTAATTCCCTATGACCCAGTTGTCCTTAAAGCAAAAAATTCCTTCGGCCAGATTTTAGACGCTTTTAAAAACTTATTCAGCCTGCAAAGACAAGCTTTTTCTTTTGACAACCCTTTGAATAGTCAGGATTTTGAACAATATTACCAACAGTTAATGATTAGGCAAAATAATACTATTACCAATCTTTCAAGAATCGGCTTGTCAGCTTACCCTTTAACCACCAAAGAAATTGTAGAATTGTTCTATAATCTTTATAATCCGGAAACTTTTGAAAGGGAGTCTTTAAATATTCCCGAAGCTTTCAATTAACAAATATGGCTTTTAATTTTAATCCTTTTAAAAAAAGAGACAGAAACCAAACGGTAATTCAAAGGCAGGCAGCAACCAGTCTTCAGGATTTGATTGCTCCGGCAGGACTCGAAATAAACCCTACTTTTTTAAAGTTAGGAAACAAATATTGCTCAACTCTTTTTATTTTAACTTACCCTAATTTTCTTTCTCCTAACTGGTTTAACCCTGTGGTTAATACCGACGAGGCTTTTGATATTTCTATTTTCTTCCATCCTATAGATATTAGTAAAATTTTAAGAAACTTAAGAAAAAAATCAGCTGAGGTCCAAGCCCAGATAAATATTGAAGCGGAAAGAGGATTAGTCAGAAACCCTCTGCTTGAAGCTGCTTTAAAAAATATTGAAGAATTAAGAGACCTAATTCAGCAGGGAAGCGAAAGAGTTTTTGATGTTGGAGTTTATATAACATTTTTTGCCGAAAGTAAAGAAGAATTGGGAAAAATAGAAAGCAAAATTAATAATGTCTTGGAACAACAATTGATTTATGCAAAAGCAACAGTCTTTAGAGAATTTGAAGGCTTAGAATCGTCTTTGCCTTTGGGATTGGACCGGCTTCTTTTAACCCAGCCTTTAAATTCCCGGCCGGCTTCAACTCTCTTTCCTTTTTCTTCCCTTGACCTTTCTGAAGGAAAAGGAATTTTATATGGCATTAATCAACACAACAACAGTTTAGTTATTTTTGACCGTTTTTCTTTGCCAAATGCCAATATGACGATTTTTGCTCAAACCGGGGCTGGAAAAAGCTATGCTGTTAAATTGGAAATCTTAAGGTCGCTGTTAATAGGAACCGATGTTTTAATTATTGACCCCGAATATGAATATGAGTATTTAGCGGATTCTTTAGGAGGCAGTTATTTCAAAATTGCCATTGGCTCTGAGGACCATATCAATCCCTTTGAACTGCCTCCGTTTTTAAAAGAAGAGGAGACGGCGGAAGAAGTTTTCCGAAATCACATTTTAAACCTTGTTGGCTTAATCAAGTTAATGATGGGAGAAATTTCTCCGCAGGAAGAAATAATCCTTGACCGGGCTATCACTCAAACTTATGCCAGCCGGGATATTTTTCCAGAAAACCTTAATGAAAGAAAAACTCCTCCTTTAATAGAAGATTTGGAAACTGTTTTAAAAAATACTGAGGGAGGCGAAGACCTGTCAGCTAAACTTTATAAGTTCACCAAAGGCACTTATGAAGGTTTTTTGAACCAGCAATCAAACATTAATATCACCAATCGGCTGGTAATTTTCGGCATTAGAGAACTGCAGGAAGAATTAAGGCCGCTGGCGATGTACATTGTTTTAAATTATATCTGGACTTCAATAAAAAAAGATATAAAAAAAAGACTGGTTATAGTTGACGAGGGCTGGTGGCTTTTAAAACATGAAGAAAGCGCCGCTTTTCTTTTTAGCTTGGTAAAAAGAGCGAGAAAATATTATCTGGGAATTACTTTTATCACTCAGGATATTGAAGACGCTTTAAACTCTCCTTATGGCAAACCCTTAATTACCAATTCTTCCGCTTCGATTTTATTAAGACAATCGCCAGCCAATATTGAAACTCTCGGCAAAGCTTTCAAGCTTACTGAACAGGAAAAAACCCTGCTTCTCCAAGCTTCAGTAGGAACCGGACTTTTTTCCGTAGAAGACAAACATGTCGCCATCCAAATTCTTGCTTCTTACGCCGAAGACCAAATCATTACTTCCAACCCCGCCCAACTTTTGGCTTTAAAAAAAGAAAGGAGGGGAGAAATTGAAGAATAAAATGAATTTTACCATATTTATTTTTTTATTAATTTTAGCTCTAATCAAAGACGGGCTGGAATTTGTTATCGGTTTAATACCTATCGTTGGTTTATTTTCTTGGCTTATTTGCCTTCCTCTGACAGCGATAATTTTTGCTATAATTTATATAATAGGGATTGGCCCATCTTGGGCTTTTATAGTTTATATAATAGATCTCGTCCCTCTAGTAAGCGTTCTGCCAATAACCACTATTGCTGTAATTGGCACTTACTTAGTTGAAAAATCGCCAAAAGCAAAAAAAATAGCAAAAATTGTTCCAAAAATTTCGCCAAAAAACATTAAAAAATAAATATAATAAACAATAAATGAAAAAAAATATTTTTAAAATACTTTTTATCTTCTTGCCAATAATAATTTTAGGGTTTTTTATGGGATTAAATTTAGAAATTAAGATTACAAATGCGTCGTGTTCAGGTGGTTTTTGTCCTTTACCATTGCAACCTACTCCTCCTGCGACGAATAATCCGCCTACTACTGACAAACCTTCTTCAAACAACAAAAAAACCTGTAAATATAAAATATGCAGCCAAAACAATCTTACTGGCAAAGTTTTTTGCGCTACCCAATCTTCATCTGATCCTAACTGCCAAAGCAGAAGCAATTGCACAAATGATAGCGATTGCGGCAGTTCTAATAATGTGTCTAATACAACTAATAATACATCTGAGGGAACTTCAGAGGGGTCCAATATTACACCTCAAGCACTTATTAATTCACTCCCTCCTGAAGTAATAAATAGTATTAAAGCCGCTGCTCTAAAAGAATTGGGAGGAATTCAGGCGGCAATGCAATTTTTTAAAGATTTAGGTTTAGCCGAACAGATGTCTTTTGATAATTTTCTTCTTTCTTATGGAAGCCGTATGCTTGATATGAGTATAGGTGTTCAAATAGGACTTAGCAATTCCCAAAAAACAGAAATTCCGGAATTTAAAGATTATGTTTGGGAGGTTGGTCTTCCGGGTTTAGTAAAACCTGAGGGCTCTTTGCCTTTAGGGGAGGGAGGGGTCCCGGCTTTAGTTGCTTATTTTATAAAAGTGGCTTTAAGGATTTCCGGGTTATTAGTTTTTGCTATGATTACTTATGCTGGTTTCCAATACCTGACAGCTGGCGGCAACGCCAATAAACAAAAAGAAGCGCAGGAAAGAATTACCAGCGCTGTTATTGGTTTATTATTATTGTTTGCTTTTTATATTATCCTTAACACTATAAATCCAGATATTTTAAAAACTGAAATTTCCGCTCCACCAACTGCTGCTCCTCCTGCTCAAGCGCCTCCTGCTCAAGCGCCTCCTGCTGGACAACCTCCGGCGGGGAATTTAGTAAATATCAAAGCGATGGGAATCCCTTTAGATTACGCAACATTAGGAATCCCTTCTAATTCACCTGTTTTTTTGGATAGTAGCTTAGCTGATAAATTAAATTCTCTCAAAAACATAAACCCAGCTTGGCATGTTCATGATGCTTGTATTAATAGTAATATACCTTGTCTTACTACTCACAATGTCCGACCAACCGGTGATTGTCATTATTACGGCACCTGTGTAGACATTGATTCTGTTTCTGGAAGCCCCAGTGATAACAAAAAACTCATAGAAGAATTTACTAACGCTGGCTTATATGTTTTAGATGAAGGAAACCATTTGCATGTAGCTTTACCCACTGCCACTGGGCATGGCTCCTATCAAGGAGTTAGTGAAACTCAAGAAGGTTATCATTGGTACCCGCCAACCCAAGGATCAGGCTAGCATGCAGGGTGGCGCATTCTAAATATATCATAAATCATACTTCTTGGGGTTTAATCATCACCCTGCGCTCTCTGCCTTCACCAATGCTTTCAGTAACAACGTCACTTCTTAAAGCAATCTCTAAATGAATAATTCTTCTTTCGCTGGCTTTCATCGGCGGAAGTTCTATCGGCTCTTTGGTAAAAGCCACTTTTCTGGCTAATTTTTGAGCTAAATCTCTTAGTTTCTCTTCTTGGATTACCCGATAATTGTTAATATCTAAAATAATTCTTCTCAGGTCATTGGGATAATGTTTTCTAGCAAAAATATTAATCACGTATTCCAAAGCAAATAAATTTTCCCCTTCTCTGCCAATCAGTAAACGGCTGGAGTCGTCTTTGATTTCATTTTTCAGGAGAAACTTAATAAGATGGGCTTCTTGATTTTCCTGAATATTAATTTCCCAGCCGGAAAAACCAGCGGTTTTTAATATCTCCTCCAAAAAATTTTTAATCGGCAGAATTTCCATAATTTAAAAAATGAACTGAAAATAAACTAAATAAGCTTTTCTTTTAAGTTTGCGATTTTTGTTGGCTGATTTGTTTTTCCGTTTGAAGTTTTAAAAAATATTTTTTCAAGCTGTATTCCTGAACAATGCTGATTAAAGAAAAACCCACCCAATAAAGAATAACCACCGAGGGAAAATTTTTGTAAAATAATAAAATAATAAAAGGCAAGCCGAGAAACATTATTTTGTTTTGGCCTTGACTGGGCTGAAGAAAAGTTAAAATTGCGTTTAAAATAGCGGAAAATACCGCCAAAAACAAGCTCGGCTGTCTTAGGTCAAAAAAACCTAAGAACAAATAATTAACTTTGTCTGGAAAGGGCATAAAAGAATAAAGATGGACGCTCCAATCGCTTGTTACAATTTGGCTGAAAAAAGAGAAAAGGGCGATAAAAATTATCAGTTGGGCAAAAATAAAAATAAAAGAATTATAAGGATTAATCTTTTCCTCTTTAAAGACTCTCATTACTTCTTTGTTGGCTTTAAGCGGATCTTTGGAAAATTCTTTTTGAAGCGCATTAATTTTGGGCTGGATTTTTACCATTTTTCTTTGGTCAATCATTGTTTTTTTGTTCCAAGGCCAAAAAGCAAAACGGATAAGAACGGATAAAACAATTACTGCCCAGCCCAAGCTGCCTCCAAAAATTCTAATTAAAAAAGCTAAAAAATTAAAAAGCGGTTGGAAAAAAATTAATTGGCTAAAAGTCATTTTAATTTTAAAATTCTACTTAAAATTTTTTTCAATTCCTCCTTTTCTTGAGAATAACTAAGGGATAATAAATCTTTTTTAGCAATAATGATTATATCCCAGTTAGAAGAGAATAAAGGAAGAAACTCTTTGATAATATTTCTTATTCTTCTTTTTAAAAGGTTTCTTTTGACTGCCAGTTTAGAAACTTTTGAACTTACAATAATGCCAACTCTCGGGAAAGAAAAATCGTTTTTTTTAAAAACAATTTTAAAATAATTATTTTCCTTTTTCTCTCCATCTTTTAAAACCCTTGGAAAAAGAAAAGACGGGAGTTTGTTTTTTTTTCTAAACATTAATTTTAAAAAATCAAGGAGCTAATTTCTTTTTTCCTTTTCTTCTTCTGGCGGCAAGAATTCTTTTCCCGGTAGGAGAGGATTTTCTTTTTAAAAAACCATGAGTTCTTGCTCTTTTTTTCTTTTTGGGATGATAAGTAATACTCATTTTATTTTTATCTATTAAATGTTTTTAGCTCTTTAGAGTATAATTTATTAGTTATTTTGAGTCAAATTTAAAATCTTCTTAATATCGGCAAATTCACAAATTATCAACAGTTTATCCACGAAAGTGATATTTTTTCTTGAAGAAATAATCCTTTGTTTCTATAATAGGCTTAGTCGGATAAAAATCCTTTAAAAAATCTCTAACATAGAGTATAATTTTATAAAAGCAGTATGGACTATAAGGAGCTTTGGGAAGCGGTTTTAGGAGAAATAAAACTGAATATCTCAAAAGCTAATTACTTAACTTGGTTTAAGGATACTTTTATTATTGACGCAAAAGAAGATTCTGTCCTGCTGGCTGTACCTTCCAGTTTTGCCAAGGAATGGCTTGAAAACAAATATCATAAAGAGATTTTAAGAGCTTTGTATAATTTAAACCCTAAAATTAAAACAATAAAATATCAAGTTAATTCCGATAGAAATTCTTTAGAAAAAATTAAAATTAAAAAGAGAAAAAATTCTTTATCTTTTTCTCCGTCTCAGGAATTTTCTCAAGAGCTTGATGAACAATTAAATTTTTCTGAGTTTAATATTGATCCGGAAACAAATCTCAATCCGAAATATAGTTTTGAAAATTTTGTTGTAGGAACTAATAATGAATTGGCCCATGCGGCAGCCTTAGCTGTAACAGAAAATCTTGGCAAAAAATATAATCCTCTTTTTATTTACGGCGGCGTAGGCTTGGGTAAAACTCATTTGCTCCAAGCTATCGGCAATGAGTTTAAAAAAGAAAAGAAAAAAATAAAAATAAAGTATGTTCCTTCCGAACGTTTTACTGATGATTTAGTTAACGCTATTAGAAACCAGAAAATGGATGACTTTAAAAAAGGATTCAGAAATTTAGACCTCCTTTTAATTGATGATGTTCAATTTATTGCCGGCAAAGACAAAACCCAAGAAGAACTCTTCCATACCTTTAATACCTTATATGAAAGAAACAAACAAATAGTTTTTACTTCTGATAGGCCGCCAAAAGCCATTCCTTCCATTGAAGAAAGATTAAGGTCAAGATTTGAAGGGGGTATGATTGCTGATATAGGTTATCCGAATTTTGAAACCCGATTAGCTATTTTAAAATCGAAAAACCAAGGGATAGAAAACTTAATCAACGAAGAAATTCTGCATTATATAGCTGAAGTCATACCGAAAAATATCAGGGAACTGGAAGGAGCCTATAACAGAATTGTAGCTCATGCCAGATTAAAAAATTCCCCTCTTTCTCTTGAAGAAGTAAAAAAAGCTTTATCCGTAGTGCTAAAAAAAACAAACCAATACATTCCGGCAAAAGATGTAATTAAAAAAGTAGCGGTTTTTTATGATTTAGATGAAAACGATATTCTTGGTCATTCAAGAAAAAAGGAATTGGTTAAACCCCGCCAAATAGCAATGTACTTATTAAGAGAAGAATTAAGATATTCCTACACAAATATTGCCGAAAAATTAGGAAATAGAGATCACACCACAGTAATTTATGCCTGTAAAAAAATAAGCGAAGAAATAGAAAAAAACCCCGTTTTTTCTCAGGAAGTAATCCTTTTAAGAGAAATCCTGTATAATCAATAAGTGGATAAATAGTGGAGCAAGGAAAATAAAGACTAAAAAAATTGGGGAAAAAATTGAGGAAAATTGGTGTAAAAAAATAAAGAGTTAAAAAAGAATTAAAGAATAAACATCTTTTCAACTAATTAATCTATTATTATCCAATTATTATCCCCATTATATTCCCTTATAAAACCTTCAAAAAGATTGGATTAAAAAAACAAACAGTCTTTATCCCCAAAAATTTCTTCCTTAATAATAATAACAATTATATTATTATAATAATAAATAAATAAATTATTAATATGAAATTTATAGCCTTAACAGAAAATTTAAAAAAGGCGGTTAATCTTGCCGAAAGAATTACAGGGAAAAATTTAACTCTGCCTATTTTAAATAATTTATTGTTAGAAACCAATAAAAACAAAATTCATCTTTCAGCTACAGATTTAGAATTAGGCATTGAAATAACTATTACCGGGAAAACAGAAAAAGAAGGAAAATTTGTTTTGCCGGCAAAAACTTTTTCCGCTTTTCTTAATAATTTACCGGAAGAAAAAATTTCTTTAGAAAAAAAAGATAACACTTTATCGGTATTCGGAGGAAAATATAACAGTGTTTTTCAAGGAATGAATCCAGAAGATTTTCCAATCATACCTGAAATAAAAACGGAAAAATTTATAGAATTAGAAAAAAATGATTTAGAAGAAGCTTTAGAACAAATAATTCCCAGCATTAGTTATTCTTCTTTAAAGCCGGAACTTAACGGAGTTTTATTGAAATTAGAAAATGGTATTTTAAAAATAGTCGGGACTGATAGCTTTAGATTGGCGGAAAAAACAATCTTTAATGATAAATTTAAAACTAATATAAAAGAAGATCTGGAAATAATTATTCCTTTAAGGTCCAGTCAGGAATTATTGAGAATTATTCAAGAACAAATAGAGGAAGATTCAACAAAAATAAAAATTAATCCAGAGATAAACCAAGTCCAATTTTCCACTGAAAACATTAGATTAATTTCCAGATTGATTAATGCCGAGTATCCTAAATACGCTTCCATTATTCCTAAAAATTTTGAAATAAATATTATTTTTGACAAAAAGGATTTACTGGAAGCGGTCAAAGTTGTTGGTCTTTTTAGCGGCAAAATAAATGATATTCATTTCAATATCAGTCCTGATAAAAAAGAAGTTGTTATTGAAGCTCAAGATATTTCTTTAGGAAAAAGCCACGCAACCATCAATCCCTTGGAAATCAAAGGTAAAAATTTAGAAATAAATTTTAATTATCGGTTTATTTTAGACAGCTTGAATTCCATCAGAGAAGAGATGGTGATAATAAATTTAAACAATGAATTAAATCCGGGTTTGGTAAAAGGTAAAAACGATAACAGTTTTATTTATATTTTGATGCCAATAAAAGTTTAGCAAAATTATGGCTTTTAGCGGAATAAAAAAAGAATTGGCTGCTTGGTTGGCGAAAAAGAATTTAAGCGGTCAATTAGAAAAACGCCAAATAATAAATTTGGCCAACCAATATTTTCAAGAAAAAAAAGATTACGAGAATTTAGCCAAAGCGGTTAATTTCTGCCAAGGAAATTTAATAGTGGAGTGCGCCAAGGGCATAATTACTTCAGAGCTAAGGTGGAGAGAGGGAGAGATTAAGAAGTATTTAGAGGAAAAAATATCAAGAAAAATAAAAAGAATAATATTCAAATAAATTTTCAATATTCAAAATACAATAGCAATACATGGAAATACATTGAGATACGTTGTTTTAAACATCAGGAAAAAGAAATTCAAAAATCAAAGTTGTTTAAAAATAATAATTGAAGCGGATGATTTTTGGTTAAGGCTGTCCTCAGCTTCTATTTTTATTTCATTTTGGTCATCAAGATCAGCGAATTTTATGGTTAAATAATAATGACCGGCGCTGTCAGGCAAAAGATTGCCGATAAATTTTTTATTTAAGTAAACTTCGGTTTTATTTAGAGCCAAGGGAGTGTTAATAGAAACTTCTAAATTGAAATCACCGGAAATAAAATTTCCATTCGCGGGATTTAAAAATTCTATTTTCGGAGTATCAGGAAATTCAATCACCACATCTTTTTGGTTTTCATTTAAAGGGGTATATTCACTTGAGGGCAGTTGATTGAATTCTTGGTTGAAATTAGGAATATTTTGCTGGGCCCAAAGAAGCACAGGAATTTCCCAATTCCAAAACTGGGAGTCAAGAGATGGCTCTATCGGCGTTTGACCAAAAATATTGTTTTTATCAATATAATAAAGAATATTATGGATTTCTTTAAATTCTTTTATTTCTCCAGTATTGTTGTTTTTATATTTTTTAACATTTACATAGTCGCCGTTAACCATAGGAATATTAATGCTTTTGGAATCATAAGGCAGGGGTTCAACAAAGTTTTCTGGTGGATAATACTGGCTGGCTTTTTCCATAAATTCGTGCCAACAAGGGGCGGCAACCATTGATCCGGGCGCTCCGCTTTCAGCTACCGGCGAACGATCATTGTTTCCAGCCCAAACTCCGCTAGTTAAGCTGGTGGTATAACCGAGGGTCCAGGCATCCCGATATTCTGAGTCAGTGCCGGTTTTTGCCGCTGCTTGAAAATTTTGAAAATACAAGGGATTATTCCAGCCAAAAGTAGGGGCGCGGCTGGCATTATCGGAAAGAATGCTGTTAATGAAGCGGGCAATTTGGGGATCTAAAACTTTCTTTTCTTCTATTTTAAATTCTTCTAAATTTTTGCCATTGCTGTCTTTAATTTGCAAAATAGTGTTTTGAGGGTGATAAACTCCTTCTTGGCTGAAAACTGAATAAGCATTAACCATTTCAATAAGTTTTACTCCTCCTCCGCCCAAAACCAGACTTAAGCCGTAATGGCTCGGCGGTTCGTTTAAAGTAGTAATGCCTAAATCTTTGGCAGTTTGGATGCTCTCTTTTATGCCGGCTAAATAAAGGACTTTGACTGAAGGAATATTCAAAGACTGGGCCAAAGCTTGTCTGAAAGTAACAGGGCCTCTGGTTTTTTCATCATAATTTCTGACAAAATATGGGTTATTGGGATCAGTAGAAAAATTAGCGGCTACGCCATTTAAAGCTACATCAAAAATAACGCTCTCAGGGAGAAATCCCTTTTTAAAAGCAGTAGCGTAAACAATGGGTTTAAAAGAAGAGCCGGGTTGCCTGATGCTTAAAGTGGCATTGACATTGCCTTCGGCTTCCATATTCCAATAATCTCTTGAACCAACCATTGCCAAAATTTGACCGGTTTTCGGATCTTGAGCCAAAAGAGCTAAGTTTTTGGCGCCAACTTTTTTTTCATTGAAATCACCATATTTTTTTATTACTTCTTCGGCTAATTCCTGAAGCCTCATATCTAAAGTGGTGATAATAGTATAGCCGCCATTTTCCAGTTCTTCTTCGGAAAATTTTTTGTAAAGGATATCGCGGACATACATAACAAAATGAGGGGCTTTAAGACCCAAGTTTTGTAAAGCAAAATTGACTTTTTCTTGCCGGGCTTCGGCGACTTGGTTTTTTGGATAATAATTTAATTTTTCCAAGCGGCTGAACACCCAATTTTTTCTGGCTTCCAATTCATCACGGTGATTGCCGTAAGGCGAAAGATAATTTGGCGATTGGATCAAACTGATAAGATAGGCGGCCTCTGCCAAAGTAAGGTCTTTAGCGCTCTTATTAAAATAAAAATTACTGGCATTCTCAATGCCGTAATTATTATGGCCAAAATTAATTTGGTTTAAATACATTTCAAGAATCTGGTCTTTGCTGTAATTTTGTTCAATTTTAACAGTTAAAATTGCTTCTTTGATTTTTCTAATGACGCTTTTTTGGGAAGTTAAAAAAGCGTTTCTGGCTAATTGCTGGGTAATAGTGGAGCCGCCTTGCAGTTCTTTCGGGTTGAGCAAATTTTTAATAAAAGCCCGAGCCATTCCTTTTAAAACAAAACCTTTATGTTGATAGAAAGTATCGTCTTCCGCGGCAAGGACACATTTAATAGCAGAAGGGGAAATCTCATTCAAAGATACTATAGTTCTTTTTTCTCCGCCATGAATTTCATAAAGGAGAATTTTTCCTGTTCGGTCGTAAATTTTTGTTGATTGGGCGACAACTCTTTCGTTAAAAGTGCGTGGGTCTGGCAAACCTTGGGAAAGAAAAAAAAATGCTCCAATGCCAGCAACAAGAGTTAAAAGAAATAAAATAATAAAAGCAAGAAATACTTTTTTAGTTTTTCCTGTCATGCTTGTTTATTCTAGTTTTATTAAAACCAGCTAAAGCTACTGCCAAAGCATCAGCAATATCGTCAGGTTTTGGGAGTTTCTCTAAAGAGAAAAAACACTGGATAGTTTTTTGAACGTCTTTTTTAGTGGCTCGGCCATAACCAACTAAATTTTGCTTTATTTCTAAAGGAGTTAATTCAATATAAGGCAAACGTTTTTTTTGGACAATATAAATTATTACCCCTTTGGCTTCGCTGATGCTCATAGCGGTTTTGGCGTTCTTAAAGAAAAATATTTTCTCAATCATCATTATTTCCGGTTGATATTTTTTTATAAGAGCAAGAAGATTTTTAGCTATTTTTTCCAATCTTTGGCCTTGTTTTTTTTCTGAAATCTCCCAGCAACCATAATCAAGAGGGTATACATCTTTATTATTGGCTTTTAAAATTGCCCAACCAATTCTTGTTGTTCCGGGATCAATGCCCAATATTAACATTTAATCAATATTTATTATTTATTTTTTTTGGTATTTTTATCTCTTTTGTTTATTCAACTATTCAACATTTGAATAAACTCCTTCAATATCACTATGATCTTCTAAAGCTTCAAAAAGTTTTTCAATTTGAGTTTTATCTGCTTCGGAAAGGATGAGAGGTTGTTGGGAAATAAAATCAAATTCTGCTGTTATCTGAGTATCGGGCAAAAGCTCTTCAATAAATTTTTTTAAAGGAAGAAGGTTTTGGGGAGAGGTATAAACAATTATTTCTTCCTCTTTTTCCTTGATTTCTTCAGCTCCTTTTTCAATAATTTTTAAGGAGAAATCGTCATTCCAGTTTGTTTTTGGGAAAAAGATTACCCCCACTTCTTTAAACATCCACCTGACGCTGCCAGTTTCAGCCATTTTTGATTCGTAGGTTTGAAGTAAATGGCGAAGCTCGGCCAAAGTTCTGTTTTTATTATCAGTGATAGCATGAATTAAAAGGGCAGAGCCTCCCGGACCATAAGCTTCACAGAATAATTCTTCCAAGTTTTTTTCTTCTTTTAATTCTCCAGCACCTCTTTTTATGGCTTTTTCAATATTATCTTTGGGCATTCCCAATTCTTTGGCTTTTTCCACGGCGACTCTTAATTTAGAATTAGTTTCTATATCTTTTCCATCTCTTGCGGCAATAGAAATTAAAGCAGATAGCTTTGAAAAAGCTTTGCCTTTTTTAGGGTCGTTAACAGCTTTTTGATATTTTACTTTTGCCCATTTCGAATGACCAGACATACCAATGCGATAAACCCAGCCCTTTGAAGAACCGGATAATTATTTATTTGTTTTATTAATTTTATTTATATCTATGATAGTTTTATATTCCAGCGCAAAGGGCTGGGTTACTATCACCTTGAGCACTCGGCACATAACTTTACAAACCATATTTAATCGTTCTTTCAATTATATATTTCATCTTTACTATGATTTTTCAGGATATAAACATCATACATAAAGTTATGTGCCGGGTAAGGCTTTGCTGCTAAATTTTCTACGTTTTTGGTTTAAAAATTTAGACAAATTACTTTATTGTATAATTTTTTTCTGCTTTTAGCAAATTTATATTATAATTTATATTTTTCTTATTAGACCATGAGCCTGCGATTTTTAAAATAAATAACTGAAAAATTATTAGATAACCAATCTTGAAAAAGAAGGCTTTATGAGTTAGAATTAAAAATACTCCGCGATTAATTTAAAATGGAATTAAAAACAATTTTTCAACAAGCTCAGGCAGACGCCGATTCAATTAAGAATCAAAATGATTTGGAAAACTGGCGCGTAAAATATCTTGGCCGGAAAAGCGCCATTTCTTTATTTTTTAAAGAGCTTTCTTCTTTTTCTCCTGAAGAAAAAAAAGAGAAAGGCAAAGAAGCCAATAAAATAAAGGAATCTTTGCTTCATCTTTTTAAACAAAAACAAACTGATTTGGAAATAAATTTTAAGCCAAAAATTGACTTTGATTTTTTTGATATTACCCGACCCGGCGAGAAGCTTTCTCAAGGACATCTTCATCCTTTAACCACAATAGCAAGAAAGATTATCAGGTCTTTTGAAAAAATAGGTTTTGAAATAGTTGAAGGCCCGGAGATAGAAACGGAGTATTATAATTTTGATGCCTTAAATATCCCCCTCGGTCATCCAGCCCGGGAAATGTGGGATACGTTATGGATAAAGCCAAAAACCAAAAATCAAAAGTCAAAATTATTATTAAGGACTCATACCAGCCCTGTTCAGATTAGATATATGGAAACTCATCAGCCGCCCTTTAGAATTATTGCGCCGGGCAGATGTTATCGGTATGAGGCAACTGATGCTTCTCATGAAATTCAGTTTCATCAAATAGAAGGATTAATGGTTGGAGAAAATATAAGTTTAGCGAATTTTAAAGCTGTAATTGAGACAATAATTAAGGACATTTTTAAAAACAAGGTTTTAGTTCGTTTTCGGCCGAGTTATTTTCCTTTTGTTAGTCCGGGAATTGAAGTAGATATCAAGATAAATTCAAAATTCAAAAATCAAAAATCAAAATTGAAGGATGAATGGCTGGAAATTATGGGAGCAGGAATGGTTCATCCGGAACTCTTTAAAAGAGTTGGTTATGAAGTCAATCGTTGGCAAGGTTTTGCTTTTGGCTTAGGCATAGAAAGAATAGCAATAATTAAATATGGGATTTGCGATATTAGAATGTTTTTCAATTCTGACATCAGGTTTTTAAAACAATTTTAAAGGGTTTTGTCTGCGAAGGGGATGCGCCAACTTGCTTTACCAGCTGGCGGAGAAGGCTGAGCAGGAACAAAATTAAATTTGTAATTCGTTGATTCCTATGAAATTTTCTTATCAATGGTTAAAAGACATATTGAATTTTAAAGAATCGCCTGAAGAGCTGGCAGGTCTTTTAACAATGTTTTTTGCTGAGACTCAAGTGGAGAGAAAGAATAAAAGGCCGATTTTAGAAATTGATATTCTTCCTAACCGGGCAGCAGATGCTTCTTGTCATTTAGGTTTGGCAAGAGAAATTTCCGCCATTTGCGGGAAGCGTTTTTATTATCCAAAAATTTCATTTAAGGAAGGAAAAAACAAAATAAATAATTTTTTGGAAATAAAAATAAAAAACAAAGAATGCCAGCTTTATTTAGCTAGGGTTATATTAGACATACTAGTAGACGAGTCGCCAAAATGGTTAAAAGAAAGACTTGAAGATTGCGGCATCAGACCAATCAATAATGTAGTTGATGCGGCTAATTATGTAATGCTTTTGACGGGCCAGCCGCTTCATATTTTTGATTTTGATAAAGTAAGTTTTGGAAAAAAGAAAAAAACTATAATTATCAGACAGGCAAAAAAAGGAGAAAAAATAACAACTTTAGAAAATAAAAATTATCTTTTAGATGAAAGCGCGATGGTGGTGGCAGATGAAGTCAGTCCTTTGGCTTTGGCAGGAATAAAAGGCGGGGAAAAAGCAGAAGTAACAAAAGCAACAAAAAATATTATTTTGGAAAGCGCTAATTTTAAGAGTTCATCCATCAGGCAGACGTCAAAAAAGTTAGGGCTTTCAACAGACGCTTCTTGGCGTTTTGAAAGGGGCCTTGATTTTGATTTGGCAGAGTATGCAATTAATGGGTTGGCAGAGTTAATATTAAAATTGGCAGGCGGTGAAGCTATGAAAAATTTCATTTCTAAAAAAAGCCTTGACGTCAGCAAAAAAAAATCTTTTATCCCGATTGGAAACCAAAGCTGGGAAAAATTTTTAGGCTGGCCTATAAAAATTAATAGGATTGTTAAAAATTTAGAACTTTTAGGTTTTGACGTCAAAAAGAAAAACGATTATCTTTTAGCGGTTCCGCCTCTCTTTAGGATTGATATAAAAACAAAAGAAGATGTAATGGGAGAAGCAGCCAGAATTTTTGGTTTCAATAAGCTTCCCTCTTTTTTGCCAAAAGAATTTTTAAGTTTGCCGGAAGAGAATGAATTTTGGTTTTTTAAAGAAAAAATTAAAGATTGGCTGAAGGGTTATCACTTAGAAGAAGTTTATAACTATTCTTTTATTTCGGAACAAGATAAAACTTTTTTACCCGAAGAATGGAAGGAAAAATTAATAGAGATTGAAAACCCCACGAGCGATTTGGCTAAATTCCTTAGGCCGACTTTGCTCCTTGGTTTTTTGAAAAATCTTAATTATAATTTTAATTTTGCCGATGAACTTGGTTTTTTTGAAATTGGAAAAAAGTTTTTTAAAAAGGACGATTTTTTTAAAGAAATTCCTGTTTTTTCCGGCATTTTAGCCAAAGGAGAAAAAGGCAAAATACCTATTTTTTATCAGGCCAAAGGGATAATAGAAGGATTATTTAATTCTTGGGGGATTGATAAAGATGATTATGCTTTTAAAAATTTAAGCCCTGAGAAAGGAGATTATGTCTCTCTAATAAGCGAAGGGGCAGTGATTTTTTCCCGAGATAAGTTTTTAGGGGTTTTAGGTTATCCAAAAGAAAAATTAATAAAAAGTTACGGTTTAGAAGGGAAGGAGATGGTTTTCTGGGAGCTAAATCTTGAAAATTTAATAGTTTTGGTTCGGGAAGAGATTGAATTCCAAAGTTTGCCGAAATATCCGGCCGTGATAAGAGACATCTCCATCTTTTTAGAAAGAAAGTTTTTAGTTGATGAAATTTTGGAAATTATTCAAAAAGCTGCGCCTGATTATTTGGAAGACGTTGATTTATTTGATGTTTATGAAGGAAAAGGTTTGCCCTTTGATAAAAAAAGCCTGTCTTTTCATTTGGTTTTTAGGTCAAAGGACGATACTTTAAAAAGCAAAGAAGTAGAAAAAGAAATGGAGAAGATTTTCAAAGCGTTAAAAAAAATTGGAGCGGAAATAAGATAAAAATTTTTTAAATTCTTATTGGCTATTATGGTTAAAATAAAAGGAGACAAGGAGAAGCGAAAAAAAATAGAAAAATCAGCAGAAGGAATCATTAATAACGAAAATAACGAAACTGATTCTTATACCGCCAAAGATATTTATGTTTTAGAAGGGTTAGAGCCTGTAAGAAGAAGGCCGGGTATGTATATTGGTTCAACCGGGTTTGATGGTTTGCACCACTTGATTTGGGAGGTAGTTGATAATTCAATTGATGAAGCAATGGCTGGCTATACCAAAAAAATTACTATAGAAATTTTGAATGAAACTAAAGTGGCGGTTGAAGATGATGGCAGGGGAATTCCGGTTGACCTTCACCCGAAAACAAAAAAATCTGCCTTGGAAACGGTTTTGTGCACTTTGCATGCTGGCGGGAAATTTGGAGGAAAATCTTATAAAGTGGCTGGTGGGCTTCATGGCGTAGGCGTTTCCGTGGTTAATGCTTTATCAAGGTTTTTGCGGGCCGAAGTCTCCCGCAATGGATTTTTATACGCTCAAGAATACAGTCAAGGCAAAGCTAAAACCCCGGTGAAAAAAATTGGGAAAAGCAGTAATTCTGGAACAAAAATTATTTTTGAGCCGGACCCGGAAATTTTCAAGGAGATTAAATTTGAGACCAAAAGAATTATTGAACATCTTCGCCAGCAGGCTTTCTTAGTTCCCGGAGTGACTTTAAAAATAATTGATCGGCGTGAAGAAACTCCTTTTCCTTCTTATGTTTTTCATTTTGAAAGCGGGGTAGTTGCCTTTGTTCAGTATTTGACGCGCGATTACAGCCGCTTAAACCAAAAGATATTTTTTATCAGCAAAGAGAAGGAAGAAATTTTAGTGGAAGCAGCCTTGCTTTACATTGACGATACGGAAAGCACCGAATTGTCTTTTGCCAATAATATTTTTACTCCGGAGGGAGGAATGCATTTAACCGGTTTTCGCTCCGCTTTAACCAGAGTGTTAAATGATTACGCCAAAGAAAACAAGATGTTAAAAGAGGAAGACGCTGGTTTTTCTGGAGAAGACACAAGGGAGGGTTTGGTGGCGGTAGTAAGCGTTAAGTTAAAAGAACCTCAATTTGAAGGCCAGACAAAAGCCAAATTGGGTAATCCTGAGGTTAGGACAATAACAGAAAAAATTATCAGCGAAGGGTTTAAGGAATTTTTAGAAGCAAACAAAGAGGAGGCCAAAAGAATTATTGAAAAATGTTTGCTTAGCGCGAGGGCCCGGCAAGCTGCCAAAAAAGCCAAAGAAAATATTTTAAGAAAAGGCGCTTTGGAAGGTTTGGCTTTGCCCGGAAAGTTGGCTGATTGTATTTCCCGTCGGGCTGAAGATTCGGAATTATTTATTGTAGAAGGAGATAGCGCCGGCGGCAGCGCAAAATCCGGGAGAGACAGAAATACGCAGGCCATTCTTCCTTTAAGGGGTAAAATTTTAAATGTAGAGAAGGCCCGTTTTGACAAAATGATGGCCTCCGAGGAGATTAGAGCGTTAATTGTGGCATTAGGAGCGGCAATAAGCGAAGATTTCAATATTGATAAATTGAGATACCACAAGATTATATTAATGACCGATGCCGATGTTGATGGCTCTCATATCAGAACGCTCCTTTTGACTCTTTTTTTTCGTTATTTTCGTCCCATTATAGATAATGGCTACCTTTATATTGCCCAGCCGCCGCTTTTCAGAATCCAAAAAGGCAAGGTTTTTTACCATTGTTATACAGAAGCAGAAAAAGAAGAGATAATAGCTAAACTAAAAGGAGAGACAAAGGAAGAGAAAACTTCAAAAATAAGAAAATTAAAAGTGGTGGCTGAAGGCAAAGGAGAGTCGGTTTTAGCGGTAGATGATATTTCCAAAGAAACCGAAAACGAAATTCAGGAATCAATAAAGGGAATTTCTATTCAAAGATATAAAGGTTTGGGAGAAATGAACCCGGACCAGTTGTGGGAAACAACTATGGACCCAAAAAATCGGATTTTAAAACGGGTATTGGTAGAGGATGCTGAAGAAGCCGATAGATTATTTGATATTCTAATGGGAGAGGAAGTTTTACCAAGAAAAAAATTTATTCAGGCCTATGCCCAAAAAGTAAAAAATTTGGATGTATAAAAATCAAAAGTTAAAAAGTGAATAGAGACGCATTGAGATGCATAGAAATATATTGAAACGCATAGAGGTTCGTTGAAATATATGGGAACACGCAGTAATCTATGGTTTTAAAACTAAAAATTTTCTGTAGGGGCATTGGGGGTATTTGGGGTTGAAATAAAATAAAGTTTCTGTTATTATCCACTTACATTCATATGTTGATATTACGTTTTCAAAGAAAAGGAAAAAAGAGGGATTCAATTTTTCGGGTGGTAGCCGTTGATTCAAGAATGGCTGCCACCAAAGGCACGCCTAAAGAAATTTTAGGCTGGTGGGACCCAAGAAAAAACAAATTTGACCTTAATAAAGAGAGGATTCTTTATTGGCTTAGCCAAGGAGCGCAGCAATCTGATTCTTGCCATAATTTATTAGTGAAAGCAGGTATAATTAAAGATAAGAAAATAGCGATTAATCTCAGAAAGAAAAAAAATAAAAAAGAAGGGGAGGAACAAATAAAAGAAATTAAGACCCAAGAACCAGCAGAAGAAAAAATTGAAACCGGAGAAGAATTGTTAAAAGAAACAGAATCTGAGTTAATCTCTGAAGAAAAAAAAGAGGAACAGCAAAAAGAAGAAACAAAAATAGAGGAATAAAAAAAAGCACCAAAAACTGGCCCTCTTGACATAATAAAAATCAAGAGTAATATTATAAGCATAAGCAAGAAAAATAAAATCAAAACGGTGGGATTGTTGCTTCACAGAACTTTTTTCCGAGTTCCGGGAAGTTTACCCCACCGTTTTTTCTTCCTGGAACTCGGAAAAAAGTTCTAACCAAAATATCATATTATTTGCCCCGCCAATATGAATCATTTTTTTAAGTTAAAAAAATATTATCTTGCTTTAATAATTTTAATTTTATCAGCTTTAGGTATTAGTGGTTTGTTTTTTTATTTCAATCCTCAAATTCGCCAAGCTCGCCAGTATAAAAAAGATTTAGGGGTTTTAGAAAAAAAAATCCAAGAGGAAGAAGAAAAATATAAAGGAGATACTTATGGCGCTAAAACTCCAGAGGAAACCTATCAGATGTTTTTGGAAGCCCTAAAAAAGCAAGATATTGATTCAGCCAGCAAGTATTTTGTTTTAGAGAAGCAAGCCGAATATAAAAAATTGCTTCAAGCCATAAAAGACGATGGGAAGTGGGATGAAATGATGGCTGACCTTTTAAGGCCAGAGAATCAAAAAGGAAAATACCAAGGAAAGGAAATTTATACTTTAGAAATTGTTAACAGTCAAAATGTTTCTGTGGCTTCAATCACTCTTATGCTTCTTAAGAGTCCTTTTGGCGTGGAGGAAAAACCTCTTAGCGATCTTTGGAAAATTACAGAATTTTAAAAAATTTTTAGATTTAAAATATGAAAAAAAGCCCCGCCGTTTTTTTATTTGTTTTAATCTTTTCTTTTATTCCTTTGATTAGTTTTGGTTATGACGCGAAGACAACCCATCCTGATTTAACTGAGCTTACAATAGATTTTTTTAATTTTTATTTTCCAAAAAACTTTATTAATGAAACCGAAAAAGAATTAATAAAAAAAGGAAGCATAGAGGAAGACAATGGTTTAAGGTCGGTCAATCATTTTTACGATCCGGTTTATAATAAAACTTGGCAATTTGGCGGCATAGAATATTTTTTCCCTGCTTTAACCGCTAAAGCTTGGGCCCAAAATCCTTTTATCCAAGCTTTATACGACCCGGCTTATTTAGCTTCGGTTGGTTTAATTACCAAAAGTCCGGTTTTTTCTCAAGCTAATTTTACTTGGCAGAGAGCAATTTACGAATATGTTAAAGGGGATAGAATAACAGCTTTTGAAAGTTTAGGGCGCATTTTACACTTGATTCAAGATATGAGCGTGCCGGAACACACAAGAGAAAATGTCCACTTGTTTTTTATAGATAACGCTACAAGTTATTATGAAAATTACGCCGCCAGCATAGAAAAAAATTTATATTCAAAAATTTATCAGAATGTAAAAAGTTATCCGCCAGTTATAAAACCCACTCTTGATGATTATTTTAACGAAGTCGCTTTTTATTCCAATGGCTATTTTTATAGCCCTGACACTATTGTTGGCGCCAAATACCAAAAGCCAGAAGTTTTATTACCCGATGTTCCTGAAATCGGCAGCGACGGGATAACAAGGTTTTATTTAACAGGGAAAGACGAAGAAGGAAAATTATTTCATCTTGCCAAAAAAGAAGCCGCTTGGCGAATACAAAGCGGCTTTAATTCTTACACTTTAAGCGATGAGCAGGTTCTTAAGGATTATTGGGAAAGACTTTCCCGGCGGACAGTTTTAGTTGGAGCTGGAGTAGTTGATCTATTTTTTAAAGAAGCAGAAAAAGCGAAAGCTAAACCAGATTTTGTTGCTCAAAACGAAAGGAATATTTTAACTGCTGCGATGGCTGGGATTAAAGACTTTATTGTCAATATTTTTCAAAAAGAGCCGGATTATATTATTCAAGATGGTCAAATCGTCAGTCAAGATGATATTAATCAGTCAACGACTTCTATTTTTCAAACAACCACTACTAAAATTCCAGTGACGACAACTAAAACTTCAGCAAGCCCCACCAAATCTTTAACCACTACCACTGTCCAAAAAACCACAACGACAACAACAGCCAAGGTTAAAACAACAACGACTACAGTCCCTGTTGCTAAAACGACTACCACTACTAAACCTTTTAACTGGTGCGTTTTTAATGTCAATCAAACTCCTTGGAAAAATTCTGTTATTATCAATGAGATTGCCTGGATGGGAAATACCAATAATTCTAATGGTGAATGGCTGGAACTAAAAAATATTTCTTCCCAAACAATTAATCTTTCTAACTGGCAATTAATTGATCAAGGCGATCAGATAAAAATTGTTTTTCCTAATAATACTCAATTGGGGTCAGGACAATTTTTACTTCTGGAAAGGACTAATGAAGAATCCGTGCCCAATATCTTGGCTGATTTAATTTATGTTGGCAGTTTAGCCAACCAGAATGAAGGTTTAAGGCTTTTTGATAGTTTTTGTCAGCTTCAAGACGAGGTTTTTGCGAATCCTGATTGGCCGGCTGGCGATAATGATTCAAAAAGAACTATGGAAAGAAAAGCAGATTTAACTTGGCAAACCAGTACTTTGATTAACGGTACTCCCAAACAAGAAAATAGCAATGGTTATGTGGTTGTTGATTTTGGCGGTTCTTCTGGTGCTTTGAATACAGCCACCACCCCTACTTCTCCGACAACTATTTCCACCACCACCGCGCCTTCAACTTACC
>DJVL01000011.1:46775-63217 GCA_002440845.1 Patescibacteria group bacterium UBA6257 | reverse complement strand
CATTATTGGTTAATATCTCAGCATCAATTTTTTCACATCCGCGGCCGGCTTCGTCAAGCCCAATGATATTTTGATAACCTTTTTTCCAGTAATATTTTTCTGTTTTTAAATTCATATTTCAATGAATAATTTATAAGCATTAACAATAAATTCCAACGAATTTTTACGTATTGCTATGAATTTTGAAATGCCTTGAAATAAATAGAAACACCTTGAGATTAGTTGAAGAATTTAATATTCAGAGTTTTGAGAGGTTGTCTTGAAATGACAAAGAATTTGTTGAACTTTTTTCCTTATGGTAGAATGCTTTTAGCAAGCTTAATCTATATCTATTATGTATTTTAGCCACCTTCATGTCCATAGTCACTATTCTTTGTTAGATGGATTGGTCCGGCCGGAAGAACTTTTAAACCAAGCAAAGAAATTTGGCTGCGATGCTTTAGCTTTAACTGACCATGGGGTAATGCATGGAGCGATAGAGTTTTATACCAAAGCCAAAGAAATGGGCATAAAACCGATAATTGGCTGTGAACTTTATGTGGCGCCGAATTCTCTTTATGACAAAATGCCAAAAATTGATACGAGGTTTTATCACTTAACGGCTTTGGTTAAAAATCAGACGGGATACAAAAATTTATTAAAATTAGTTAGTATCGGCGAGCTTGAAGGATTTTATTACAAACCTCGGGTGGACAAGGAAACAATAAAAAAATATAAAGCAGGCATTATTTTTTTGTCGGGTTGCACCAGAGGAGAAATTCCGCAGGCAGTCTTGGCCAATGATTTAAAAAAAGCTTCAGCTTTGTCAGAAGAATACCGGAAAATTTTCGGTTCGGAAAATTTTTATCTTGAGTTGCAGGATCATCCGGAATTGCCGGATCAGGAAAAAATTAACAAAGCTTTGCTTCAAATTTCTCAAGAACTGAACATTCCAATAGTAGTTACCAGCGATATCCATTATTTAAAATTGGAAGACAAAAAAGCGCAGGACGTGCTTTTAGCTATTCAAACCGGGACCGAAATTGAAAACGAAGATAGGTTTTCTATGACTCAGGCAGACCTTCATTTTAAAGCGCCCGAAGAAATAATAAAAAATTTTTCTTTTTGCCCCCAAGTTTTTGATAATATCAAAAAAATAGTTGATGAATGCAATTTAGAGCTGGAATTGGGAAAAGTTATTATTCCTTATTTCAAAGCTCCTTCAGGAGAATCTTCTTTTGATTATTTAAGCAAGCTGGCTTGGGAAGGTTTTTCTAAATTGAATTTTGATTCCAACGAGGCGGCAAAAGAAAGGATGAATTACGAATTGGAAGTTATCAAAAAAACCGGTTTTGCCGACTATTTTTTGATTATTCAGGATTTTATTAATTTTGCCCGGGAAAAAGGCATTTTAACCAACACCCGAGGTTCGGCAGCCGGCAGTTTTGTAGCTTATGTTTTGGGAATTACCAATGTTGATCCTTTGAAATACGGACTCCATTTTGAAAGATTCTTAAACCCAGAAAGAATCCAACCTCCGGATATTGACTTAGATGTTTCTGATACCAGAAGACAGGAATTAATTAATTACATTACCGAAAAATACGGAAAAGACAAGGTTGCCCAAATCATTACTTTTGGAATAATGAAATCCCGTTTAGCGGTAAGAGATGTGGCAAGAGCTTTAGGCCAGCCTTATTCTTTAGGCGATCAAATTTCCAAGTTGATTCCGTCTAATCTTTCTTTAGATGAATCTTTGGAACAGATTTCTGAGTTACGGAAGTTATATAAAGACAATCCAGATGTAAAGGAAATTATTGATATGGCTAAAAAGCTGGAAGGCACGGCAAGGCACGCTTCTACCCATGCGGCTGGAGTTGTGATTTCCCGGGGGCCTCTGACTGACTACACTCCTTTACAGCATTCTTCCCGGAGCGAAAAAGAAATTATCACCCAATATGATATGTATGCTTTGGAAAAGATAGGCTTGTTAAAGATGGATATTTTAGGTTTGGCTAATTTAACTATTATTAAAAATACTTTAAGGATTATTAAAAAAGTTTACGGGGAAATTATCAATTTAGAATCAATAGAGGATTATAACGACAAAAAAGTTTACGAACTTTTAAGCCGAGGAGAAACCGTTGGGGTTTTTCAAGTGGAATCCTCGGGGATGAAACGCTACCTAAAAGAATTAAAACCGACAGATTTTGAGGACATTATAGCAATGTTAGCTTTATATCGGCCGGGACCGATGGATTTAATTCCTCAATTCATCAGGAGGAAACACGGCCAAGAAAAAATCACTTATTTACATCCAAGGCTAAAGCCCATTTTAGAAAATACTTATAACATTTGTGTTTATCAGGAGCAATTGATGCAAATTGCCCATGAGTTAGCCGGTTTTTCAATGAGTGAAGCAGATGTTTTAAGGAAAGCTGTAGGCAAAAAAATTTCTTCTTTGCTTCAGTCCCAAAAAGAAAAATTGATTGTTGGTATGATAAAAAATAATATTCCAAAGGCCGTGGCGGAAAAAATTTGGAATTGGGTAGAACCTTTTGCCCGCTACGGCTTTAATAAAGGCCACGCCGCTTCTTATGCCAGAATTACTTATCAAACCGCTTGGCTGAAAGCTCATTATCCCAATGCTTTTATGGCGGCGCTCTTGACTTCTGATTTCGGCGACTTGGATAGAATTGCCATTGAAATAGAGGAGTGTCGTCGGCTAAAGATAAAAGTTTTAGCGCCTTCGGCCAACAGCTCTTTTGTGGAATTCGGCATAGACAGGGAAACCGGTAATATTTTTTTCAGTTTGGCGGCAATAAAAAATGTTGGTGAAGGGGTGGCGGCTTTAATTCAAGACGAGAGGGAGGAAAACGGCAAATATAAAAACTTAACCGATTTCCTTAAAAGATTACCCCGCCAAGCTTTAAACAAAAAAACTTTGGAAAGCTTGATAAAAGCCGGTGCGATGGATTGTTTTGGCAGCCGGGAATTAATGGCTGATAATTTAGAAAAAATTTTAGATTGGGTATCTCATTTAAAAAATACCAAGAACGACCAACAAATGGTTTTATTTAATGACGAAGACGGAGATTGCGATGAAGTAATGGAAAGATTGAACAAAGACAATCAGATTCCTAAAGAAGATAAAATAAGGAGAGCTAACTGGGAAAGAGAATATATGGGTTTATATTTAACGGTTCACCCTTTGGACGATTATAAAAACCTTTTGGGAAAAATTGCTTTAACCGTTAGCCAGTTAAAATCTTCTCAATTGGGAAAAAGAATAAAAGTCTGCGGTTTTATTTCTCAGGTTCAAACAGTTAGAACCAAAATCGGCAAACCGATGGTTTTTACTAAATTAGCTGATTATCATAATTCTATTGAAGTGGTTTTGTACCCGGCAATTATGTCTCAATATTTGACCGCCATTCAGGAGGACAAAGTGGTAATGGTGGAGGGAAAAATGGATAAGCGAAATGGTGTTTATCAGATTATCGGCGACAAAATAGAAGAAATTCAACCGATGGAAGCGTAACAATCGCTCGGAGATATATACCTTTCAAAAATGTCCAAAATCCCCAGCGGGGATTTTGGACTCGCGCAAGCTCCTCGTTCTTCTTCGCTACGCCAAGAAGCTCTGCCCGCTCGTAATAAGAGGCGAGGAGACGGTTAGCAAAAACCGCAGCGCCGGCCGAAAAGACATTCCCTCGCTTGGAAAGCGCAAGATTTCATCTTTTAGGGCGAAGCCCGGCGCTTTCCAAGGGGGCAAGATTGAGCTCAAACGCGGTTTTCTCTCAGGGGAAATTGATAGCTATTTTTATGGCAACATATCTGAACCTTTAGAGCAAGACGAGTGAATGGTTGATTTTTCTTATATTTTGTAGTTGAATATTATAATATGGTAAATTTGTCCTTATTGCTAACGCAATAAGAAATCAGGGCAAATTTTTTATATGATGTATCGGTTCCGCCGGTGTATCTAAAAAATATAATAAATTTATGTCTCAAAAGAAAAAAGGATATTCTCTGGATACTCTGCGTCATTCTTTGGCGCATGTTTTGGCGTTGGCTGTAAAAGAGCTTTATCCCGCAACAAAATTTGGCATTGGCCCTACCATAGAAAATGGATTTTATTACGATTTAGGAATTGAAAAGACTCTTTCTCCGGAAGATTTGCCTAAAGTTGAGGAAAAAATGAAAGAAATAATCAGGCAAGGGCTACCTTTTAAAAAGAAAATCGTTTCCCTAAAAGAAGCTAAAAAAATTTTTAAAAAATTAAATCAGGATTATAAATTGGAATTATTAAAGGATTTGGAAAAATTCGGCACTACCAAAAAGAATCGGGCAGATAAAAAAAACAAAAAAACAGCTAAATCAATAGAAAAAGTTTCTTTGTATTCTTTAGGTGATTTTACTGATTTATGTCGGGGTCCCCATGTAAAAAACACCAAAGAATTGCCTTTAAGTTTTAAATTAGATAAAATTTCCGGCGCTTACTGGCGGGGAGATGAAAAAAATGAAATGCTTCAGAGGGTTACCGGCTTGGCTTTTTTTACTGAAAAAGAGCTTAAAAATTATCTCTATTTTTTATCAGAAGCAGAAAAAAGAGACCACAGAGTTTTGGGACAAAAGCTTGGTCTTTTCCAAATTGAAGAAAGTCTTGGCCCCGGACTTATTTTATGGCAGCCAAAGGGAGCAGTATTAAAAAAAATCGTGGAAGATTATGTTTTGGCTGAATACAGAAAAAATGGTTATTTTTTGGTTTCTACGCCTCATATCGCCCGTTTGAGACTTTGGGAGATTTCCGGCCATACTGGATTTTATAAAGAAAATATGTTTCCGGCTATGCACTTTGGAGAAATCTCTAAGGAAGAAAAAGGCGATTACCAGTTAAAGCCAATGAATTGTCCTTTTCATATTATGATTTACAAAAATCAAATCAGGAGCTACAAAGATTTGCCTTTGCGTTATACCGAATTAGGCACGGTCTATCGTTTTGAAAGGTCAGGCACCCTTCATGGTTTAACCAGAGTTCGTGGTTTTACCCAAGACGATGCTCATATTTGGTGCGCCCTCAGCCAATTAGAGAAAGAATTAAAATCAATTTTGTCTTTTGCCTTTAAGATTCTTCAGGATTTTGGTTTTAAAGAATATGATGTTTATATCTCAACCCGGCCAGAAAATTTTGTGGGCAGTTTAGCTAACTGGAAAAAAGCAACAGCGGCTCTGATGAGCGCTTTAAAGGATTCTAGGGTGAAATATAAAATAGATAAAGGTGGCGGAGTTTTTTACGGTCCAAAAATTGATATAAAAATAAAAGACAGCTTGGGTCGGGCTTGGCAATGCACTACCATTCAAGTTGATTTTAATTTGCCGGAAAAATTTGATATGTTTTTTATAAATCAAAAAGGAAGAAAAGAAAGACCGGTAATGATTCATCGGGCGCTTTTGGGTAGCATAGAAAGATTTATTGGGGTTTTGATAGAACATTATGGAGGGGAATTTCCTTTATGGTTAGCTCCTGTTCAGGCGGTTATCCTTCCTGTTAAAGAAAGCAATGTATTTTATGCCCAAAGATTAGCCGAAGAATGCTTAAAGAAAGGGCTAAGGGTTGAAATTTGGCAGGAAGAAACTTTATCTAAAAGAATCAGAGAGGCTGAAATTCAAAAAATTCCGTTTATTTTAGTAGCTGGCGATAAAGAGGAAAAATCCAAGAGGATATCCGTAAGGGAAAAAGGTAAAGAAGATTTAAGCAATCAGCCAATTACTCAATTAATAGATAGATTAATAAAAGAGGCAGAAAACAGAAAATAAAAATAAAAAGAATAAATTATAAATGAAGTAAAAATTTAAAATTTAAAACTATGAACAAAAAAATTATTTTTTTCTTGCTAATTTCTTTAATCATTACTATTCCTTTGGCTTTGAGAGCAGAAGAATTAGCTGAGACAACGACTACTCTTGTCCCTCCCGCCACCACCACTACGATTAACGTTCCTCAAGCTTTAGGGCTCAAAAAAATAGGTCTTTTGCCTAATAGTTCTTTTTATTTCCTGAAAGAATGGCAGAATAAAATTCAATTAATTCTTCAAAAGGACCCCATAAAAAAAGCGGAGCTCCAATTAAGGTTTTTGAATGAAAAATTAGCAGAAGCAGAAAAGCTGTCTCAAATAAAAGTAAGCGCCGCTGTTTTGGAAAAAGCTTTTAATAATTACGAACAAGCCATAGAGAAGCTTAAAACTCGCTTAGAGAGTTTGGAAGGCACATCTTCAAATCCTAATATTGACGAATTGCTTAATAAATTAACCGAAGCCGAGATTCGCCATCAGGAAGTTTTTGACAAGATTTTAGAAAACACTTCTTCAGCTACTTCCACTTTGCCTTTGATAGAAAAAGCTAAAGTTCGTTTAAATCAGGAGATGCCGATTTTGCATTTGCGTTTTGAGAATCAGGAAGAATTTATGAATCGTTTAGAAAATAAATTACAAGAATTAAATTTAGGCGTCGTTCCCAAGCCGGCAGGCGAATTCCGTCAGCTAAAAACGATGGAAACTTTAAGAAACCAGCTTCAGGAAATGAATTTAAATAATGTTTCCAGCTCTACCCAAGAGAAAGTTCAGCAACTCCAGAATAGGTTAGAAAACAGAATAGAACAAAGAATTAATGTTTTGGAAAAACAAGGTTATCCCGCTTCTACAACAAAAGATATAATTGACGTTCTGCCAACTCCGGTTCAAAAAAATGACAATAATTTGCCTGCCAATCAAAATCAAGCCGAAGGAAACAATCCCTCGGCTGTTAAAGGGCCTCAAGGCAAACAAAATAAATTTTGCCTTGAAGTTTGGGAGCCGGTTTGCGGCAAAGACGGGAAAACTTATTCCAACAGCTGTTTCGCCGCTAATGCCGGAATAGAGGTTAATTATCAAGGAGAATGTAAAAAATAAGAATTTACCTAAAGTGGAACAAAACTTCTTTTTAAGGTTTTTTCCTTGTTTTTTAGCATCCATTTTTTATTTTGATTTTTGATTTATGGAATACAATCCTCGGCAAATAGAAAAAAAATGGCAGAAAATTTGGGCAAAAAATAATTACAAGATTTGGCATGCTTCTGACCGGCCAAAGAAAAAGTCTATTTATATTCTTGATATGTTTCCTTACCCTTCGGGCGGAGGACTTCATATTGGCCATATAGAAGGTTATACTGCCTCAGATATTTTAAGCCGTTATTATCGGATGAAAGATTATGAAGTGCTTCATCCTATGGGTTGGGATGCTTTTGGTTTGCCAGCGGAAAATTACGCTTTGAAAACCAAAAAGAACCCGAAAGAAGCAGTGGCGAAAAATATTAAGAATTTTAGAAACCAGCTTCAGCTTTTGGGATTTAGTTATGATTGGCAGAGAGAGATTAATACCACCGACCCTAATTATTATAAATGGACTCAATGGATTTTTCTTCAGCTTTTTAAGCAGGGCTTGGCTTATGAAGATGAGGCAATGGTGAATTGGTGTCCTTCTTGCAGAACGGTTTTGGCTAACGAAGAAGTTTCTGAAGGCAAGTGTGAACGTTGCGAGAGTCAAATTGAAAGGAAAAAATTAAAGCAATGGATGTTAAAAATTACTGATTACGCCGAAGAATTATTAAAAGGATTAGATGCTCTTGATTGGCCGGAAAAAATAAAAACTATGCAGAAAAACTGGATTGGCAAATCAGAAGGTTTTGAAGTTGATTTTAAAGTAGAAGGAGAAAATAAATTTATTAAAGTTTTTACCACCAGAATAGACACAATTTTTGGCGCCAGCTATTTGGTTCTTGCCCCAGAACATCCTTTGCTGGAAAAACTTAGATTTGGCAATTACGAAAGAGAAGTGAAGAATTATCTTCAGACAGCTTTGCGGAAATCAGATTTTGAAAGACAGGCTGAAGTTAAAGAAAAAACAGGAGTTTTTACTGGTTTTTACGCTTTAAACCCGGCTTCCAGAGAAAGAATTCCTGTCTGGGTCTCTGATTATGTTTTAATGAGTTACGGCACGGGAGCGGTAATGGGTGTGCCAGCTCATGATGAAAGAGATTTTGAGTTTGCTAAAAAATTTAATTTGAGAATCAAAGAAGTAATTTCTTTTGAAGGAAAAACCAATAACGATTTTAGCAAACCTTATTCAGGGGAAGGTTTTTTAATTAATTCCGGCCCTTTTAACGGAATGCCGTCTAAAGAAATTCGGGAGAAAATCGCTTTATATGTTGGCGGAAAGAAAAAGGTTTATTATAAATTGAGGGATTGGGTTTTTTCCCGCCAACGCTATTGGGGCGAGCCAATTCCGATAATTAAATGTGGAGGTTGCGGCAATGTTCCTCTAAAAGAAAGCCAGTTGCCTTTAAAATTGCCTGAGATAAAAAAATACGAACCAAGCGGGAAAAATGAATCGCCCTTAGCGGACATTTCTTCTTGGGTTAATGTAAGGTGTCCTAAGTGCCAAGGGCCGGCAAAAAGAGAAACCAACACTATGCCCCAATGGGCTGGCTCTTCTTGGTATTATTTGCGTTATCTTGACCCGAAAAACAAAAAAAGAATTTTTGATAATAAAAAAGAAAAAAATTGGCTGCCGGTTGATATTTATATCGGCGGAGCGGAACACGCCGTCCTTCATCTTTTATATGCCAGATTTTGGCATAGGTTTTTGTATGATTTAGGAATTGTTTCCACCCAAGAACCTTTTTTAAAATTAGTCAATCAGGGAATAATTTTAGGAGAAAACGGCGAAAAAATGTCTAAATCTAAAGGTAACGTTGTTAGTCCTGAAGAAATGGTTAAAAAATATGGGGCAGATAGTTTAAAAATGTATGAGATGTTTATGGGGCCTTTTTCCTACGCCAAGCCTTGGAGTTCTCAGGGCATTACGGGAATTTATCGTTTTTTAAACAGGGTGTGGAATTTAACCAGAGAAAGGTTTAGCGACGATAAAGGCAGCAAAGAAGAAAGGACAAAATTAACCAAAGTAGAAAAAATTCAGTTGAAAGAAAAATTAAAGGAATTGGAAAAGGAAAGAAATAAATTGATTAAAAAAGTTACCGAAGATATTGAACATTTTCGTTTTAATACCGCCATTAGTTCCTTGATGGAATACACTAATAAAATTAACGAAGTTCCTTTGGAAAAAATCCCACTTCAGTCTTTTAAGACCTTAGTTCTTTTGCTCGCGCCTTTCGCCCCTCATTTAAGCGAAGAATTATGGCAATTAATGGGTTTAAACAAGGCAGGCAAGAAGTTGAAATCAATTCAACTGGAGAAATGGCCGATTTACGATGAGTCCCTAATTAAAGACAAAACTTTTTTTCTGGTTATTCAGGTGAACGGCAAAGTCAGGGCAAAAAAGAGCGTTGCTTTTGATGTTTCTAAAACCGAAGCGGTTAATTTATCTTTGCCTTTGGTAAATAAGTATTTGAAGAAAGCCAAACCGAAAAAGATTATTTTTGTAAAAAATCGGTTAATTAATTTTGTGGTTTAATGGACAAAAATATAAAAACAAAAAAAGAAAAAAAAATAGTGGTTATTGGCGGAGGGACAGGGGTTTTTGCCGTCCTTACGGGTTTAAAAGAATATCCTTTTCATCTTTCTGCCATTGTGACCACAGCCGATGATGGCGGTTCTTCAGGGAGATTAAGGGAAGAATTTGGCATTTTGCCGCCCGGCGACATTAGAAGGGCGCTCGTGGCGCTTTCTTCTTCCAGCCCTATTTTATCCAAGCTTTTTAATTACAGGTTTGAAAATGGTTCGGGGTTAAAAGGCCACGCCTTCGGCAATCTTTTTTTGACAGCGATGGAAAGAATAACAGGAGATTTTAACAGGGCGATAAGAGAAGTTTCTAACATTCTTTTTATTAAAGGAGAAGTTATTCCCGTCACTCTTGATGACGCGCGTTTAATTGCCCAATTAGAGAATAATATTTTAATTGTCGGAGAAACCAATATTGATGTGCCAAAACATGACGGCAACTTAGCCATCAGAAAAATCTTTTTAAATCCGCCGGCTAAAGCCAATTCTGAAGCGGTAAAAGCAATTCAAAAAGCCGATGCCATCATTATCGGTCCGGGCGACCTTTACACCAGTATTATTCCCAATTTTTTGGCAAAAGGCATTCCCGAAGCAATCAAAAAATCCAAGGCAAAAAAAATTTATTTTTGCAATATTATGACTAAGTTTGGAGAAACCAATAATTTCAGCGCTAAGGATTTTTTGGCAGTTTTGGAAAAATATTTAGACAAGGGAGTAATTGATTATTTTATTATCAATACTAAAAAACCTTCAAAATTTTATTTGGATAAATATAAAAAAGAAAAATCCGAATTAGTGAAATTTAACCGGAAAGAACTCTTGGCTTTAAAAAAACCCAAAGTTATTTTTTTTGACCTTTTGAGAAAAGGACCTTTATTGAGGCATGACCCTAAGAAAATTGCCGAAATTATTGTTAAAATTATTTTTTAAACGGGTTATTTATTGAAAAAAGAGAAAACAAAGGATATAATTAACAGTTTTTTAATTCCTGATAATGACTCAAGAAGAATTTTCTAAAATTTACAACGAAAACATTGATAAAATATTTCGTTTTTTTTATTTGCGAGTTAATTCTCAAGAAACCGCTCAAGACCTGACCGCTCAGGTTTTTCTTAAATTTTTTGAGAAAAAAATAAGTTTTGTTCAGGGAGAGAAAGTGGAAGAAAACAAAAAAAATAAAGTTTTGAATCCCCGGGCTTTTCTTTTCAAAATGGCAAGAAACCAATTAATTGATTTTTATAGAAGGAAAGAGAGGAGGAATCTTTCTTTGGAGAATCTTGATATTGATGTGCCTGATACCAGTATTTCAGGAAAAATTTTCTCGGAAAAACTGGAAATCAGCTGGGAAATGGAGCAAGTTATTCAAGCGCTTCAAAAGCTCAACCCCCTTTATGCCGATATCATCGCTTGGCGCTACTTAGACGATTTGTCTTTCAAGGAGATTTCCCAGATTTTAAATAAAAAAGAGGGGACGGTAAGGGTTTTGCTCCAACGGGCAATGGCAGCGCTGAAAAAACAATTAAACCCTTAAACCCTTAAACTTTTATACTTTTTAAACTTTTACACCTTTAAATCTTCTTTAAAATTAAAAATTCTAAAAAGAGATTGCCGCTCCGTTCCGCCAGCTGGCGGAACGCTAAGGGCCAAGGGCAAAAACCTTAATGTAACATTTTAGAAGCTGATTCGTCTTATATAGTAGAAGCAAATAATATGGATAGGGAAATGGAAGAAAAAGAATTAATCAAAAAAATTGAGTGTTTAAAAGCTATAAAAGCTGACCAAGAATGGGCAAATTGGCTCAAAGTTAATATTTTATCCTGCCAGCCAAAAGAAATTTTAAGCCCAAAACCAAGGTTAGCTATTTTTGTTTTTCAGAAAAAATATAAGAAAGCTTTAGCCGTTTCTTTAGCTTCTTTTTTCTTCATCTTTTCTTTTGTTTTAGCCGGCGAATCTTTGCCGGGGAGTTTTCTTTATCCCTTAAAAACTTTTGCCCAAAATACAAGAGTTTTTCTTTCTTCTGGTGATAATAAACCATTGGTTAAAATGGAAATAGCGAGAGAAAGATTGGAAGATTTGTCTAAGGTCAATAACAATGGGGAAGAAGTTAAAAAAATAGCCCAAGAGGTGAAAAAGGATTTATCTTCTTTGACTGAGGATTTGACTAAGGGAGTGAAAGAAGGCAAAGATAAAAGAATAGTTTTAAATATTTCCAAAGAGATAAGAGATAAAAACGAAAACCTTCAAAAAATTATTCAAAACAGCAATTTGAAACCGGAAATAAAAGACGAATTATCAAAAACTATTGAAGAAACCCAAAGTCAAGTAGTGGCTTTGATTATTGATACGACAGACGAAATAAATAACTGCCCAACATATTTAAAAGATAAATTATCAGACATAGAAAAATATTTTACTGATTCAAATCAAATTTTATCTCAATGGAACCCGGAAGAAATTATGGAAGCGAGGAAGCTTTTAGGAGAAGCGACTAATTTTATAAAATCAGGCAATTGCCTTGAAGCGATGGAAAAGATTGAAAGTTTAAATAAAATTTTGTCAATCCATTCTTTGGAGAATCAGGTCGAGAATCCCAATGCTCCGGAGAATAAGGATTAAAATTTAGGGTTTTGCCAAAAAATGGCTTTTCGCTGTTTTTTGGTTGGTCGAGAAAACCTAAAAAACTTTGCTCAATTTTAGCAATAAATTTGGGCAAAATAAGGTCTAAATCTAAATAAATAAAATAAACAAAAATGAGTAAAAAATTAATTGCTTTAGCTTTAGCCGGGTTATTCGTTTTTTCGGTTGTTGCTCCGGCGACAGAAATAGAAGCCGTTACAGTTGACGAGCTCCAAGCTCAGATAACGTCTTTGTTAGCTCAAATTACAACTTTGCAACAGCAATTAGCTCAAGCTCAGGGACAAACAAGTTCTGGGGTTTGCTTTTATACTGATTTACAACAGGGAATGACAAGCGCTGAGGTTTTAAAACTTCAGCAAACTCTTAATCGAGATCCAGCTACAAGAGTGGCTGTTTCTGGAGCAGGAGCCCCTGGTTCTGAAACCACATATTTTGGTCCCTTAACCTTAGCTGCCGCTAAAGCTTTTCAGGCAAAATACGGCATAATCACCACTGGCTATGTTGGTCCTTTGACCCGAGCTAAATTAAACGAGTTGTATTGCACGCCAACAACCACAACCACAGTTGCTCCTACAGAGACAACTACAACTACTACTCCAGTTGCAGCTGCAGAAGGAATTTTAACAGTTACTCAATATGCGATTCCTGCTTCTGGAACAGTTACAGTTTATGGCGGCAATACCAACAAAGAAGTTGCTGCTTATAAACTGAAAGCTTCTAACTCTGATATTAGAGTTAAAAGAGTTCTTGTTCAGCTCGGTATTTTAAATGATTTTCCTTGGAGAGACTTGAGCTCTATTTCTATTTGGGATGGCTCTACTCTTCTTAAAGAAGTGGCTGTTAACTCTACCAACTTGACTGAAACTACTTGGGCTACTACTTATCAATTAACTTTTGATGGGTTAGATTTCTTAGTAGCTAAAGATGCTGAAAAAATAATTTCTCTCAAAGTTTCAGCTCTTGCTGTTCCTCAATACAAAGGCGCTATCACCACTCTTATTCCTGCTAATGGGATAAGGGGCGTTGATACTGCCAATTTGAATGTTTATGGTCCTGCTACAAATTTGACAGCTTACAGCTTTACCACTGCGACAGCTGATGCTCCTTCAGTAACTCTTTCTGTGGCTACCGACAATCCTCCTGAGGGAAATGTCATAGTCAGCAAAACTGCTACTACCAGAGTAGACTTACTCAAGTTCAATGTAAAAGTAGAGAATATCGATGCTACTTTTAAGAGTGGTACTATTACTGTAAACACTAACAGTAATTCTGCTATGTCTGCAGTAGAGTTGTATGATGGCACTACCTTATTGGCGAGCGCCGCGACAACTACTACTGGCGATTTGGCATGGAGCACCTTTACTTTGCCTGTTTCTGCTGGTACAACGAAAACATTAACAGTAAAGGGTGTTGTTGCCGCTAGTTCAACAATAGCAGGCGAGACATTAAAAGTTACTGGTAAAGCTAATGCTGCTTTGAGTGGCGTTGATGCTAATGGCGCTGCTTTGAGTCTAACTCATTCAGCCATAGCTGGTAACACAATGACGGTTTATACAGTTGCTCCGACCTTTACTTTGGCTTCTGCTACTTCAGTTCGTTCTAATAGCAGCACCACTACTATAAATGATGTTGGTGATTTTGCTATTGGAATTAAAGTAACTGCTAATGGCGGCGACATTTACTTGCCCACAGCAAGCCATGGAACTTACGGAAATACCGTAGCAAGTTCCTCTGTTGGATTCTATCCTACTATTAGTACTGGTCTTGGCATCTTAAAGGCTTCTTCATCCAGCTGGACTTGTGATTCTTCAGCTATTGAAGATACTGCTAACACAGAATGGAGAATTCCTGCTGGGGTTTCCTCAGTTTGTACTCTTACTGTCAATGCCCAAAACCAGACTGCCGATGGTTACTATAATGTAAGTACGTATAGAATTATTTGGGATACTGTTACTGGTTTTGGCACCAAAGTCCTACAAACAACAGGTCTGTCAGCTTTGAAAGCTCCTGAATTACTGCTTAAGCACTAATAACCTTTCCTTGCAGGTTACAAAAACCGCCCATTCGGGCGGTTTTTGTTTTCTTTGAAACTTTTCTTTTAATTTGCTAATATATATTTAATGTTTAAGTTCAAGAAATTAACAATTGGTTTAGTTTTAGGGCTTTTAATTTTACCTTCTTTTTCTTTGGCGAGTTGGGAACCAACTGCTAATTTTTTTGTTGATGTTAATTATGATTTAAACGATAGAAACCAAATTGAAGCTCAGTTAATAAAAACTACCAATAGAATTTATTTCTACGCTGATAAAAACTGGTATAATAATTTTTCTGATAAATCTAATTTAGATTCCAAAATATACAATTTAGCTAATGATTTTGAATATAAAATTTATCCAACTTTAGTTAATTTATTGGGTTTTGAAGATAAGCCGGGAGTAGATAATGATTCAAGAATTATTATAGTTTTAGAGCCGTTAAAAGATAATTACGGCGGCTATATCCAATCCAGAGACAATTATTCAAAAACTATTGATAAAAATTCTAATGAAGGACAAATTATTTATTTAAATGCCAATTTTATTACTCAAGCTGATTTAAATTTTTTAGATTATGAATTAGCCCATGAGTTTACTCATTTAATTACCTTAAAACAAAAACCAGAAGCAGATATTTGGTTTTATGAATTGATGTCAGAGTTTGCCGGTCAAGCAATTGGAGTTGATACGGGTCGGATTACCAAACAACGGGCGCAAAATTTGCTTTATTCAACCGAAGTTAATTTAAAAGATTGGAAAAATTCAGATAAAGATTATGGCAAGGTTTATCTTTTTGCTCTGTATTTAAGAGAACAATTCGGTATCCAGCTTTTTAGTGAGGCCTTAAAATATCCTTCCAAGGATGGGATGATTAGCTTTAATGAAGCCCTTAAAAAAAGAGGAACTAATTTTGAGGAAGTTTATTTAAATTGGCTGATTGCTAATATGGTTAATGATTGTTTAGTAGATATTAAATATTGTTATCAAGATTCCAATTTAAAGAATTATTCTGTTATTGCTTATTCTTATTATTTGCCCATGCAGGCAAAAAGTTCATTATCAGTTACTGATTCCATAAAACCATTAACTGGAAAATGGCAAAAACTTAACGGCGGATTGGGTGCAGTAAAATTAAAATTCTCAATTCCTGAGCAAACGCCAATTGCTAAAATTCCTTATATCATTGAAGATAGCCAAGGCAAAAAAACTTTAGGTTTTTTTGATTTTTCTGCTACTAATATCAAGGAAGTTTATGTTAACGATTTAGGAACAAAAAATGCGGCCATTTATTTTATTCCTTATTTAGGTACGGGGGCTCAAGAAGGAAAATTATATTTTTATTCTTTTGAAGCGCAGAATTTAGGCAATGATGCTCAAGCTGAGCAGCAAATAATTCTAAGATTAACTCAGCAGATAGAAGAATTAAAACGACAGGTAGCGCAATTGCAATTGCAATTAGCGATGATTAAAACTAACCAAGAATATGCCAACTGCTCATTTTTTTCAGCTGATTTATATTATGGAATAACTTCTCCGGAAGTGAAATGCCTTCAGCAATTTTTGGCTAATTTAGGGAGTGATATTTATCCAGAAGGATTAGTAACAGGTTATTTTGGACCTTTGACTCAAGCGGCAGTAAAGAGATATCAGGCATTGCAAGGGATTATCGCCACTGGCTATTTTGGACCGTTGACAAGAGCGAAGGTGAATCAAGAATTGTGATAGAAATGACAAATAACAAATTCCTGATTACTAATAAAATTTCAAATATTAAATAACAAAATATTGTTAATAGCCCCACTTTATGGAAGATTCTCATAAAAGTTTAAAATTTGATTTAGAAGAGAGAACTCAACAATTTGGTGAAAATGTTATTGAGTTTGCAAAAACTATCCCCAAAACATCAATAACTTTGCCCTTAATTTCTCAATTAATAAAATCAGCAACCAGTGTCGGGGCAAATTATTGCGAAGCAGATTGCGCTGAATCTAAAAAGGATTTTGAACATAAATTAGGTATTTGTAAAAAAGAATCAAAAGAAACTAAACATTGGTTAAGAATGATAGCTAAAGCCACACCAGTCCTAAAAGATGAATCTCGTAAATTATGGAAAGAAGCCAATGAATTGAATTTGATTTTTTCGTCAATTGTTAATAAATCACGAAAGAAAATAATTTAATATTCGGAATTTGTCATTTTATTTGTTATTAGATATTTGGAATTTGTTATTATT
>DJVL01000011.1:43671-46704 GCA_002440845.1 Patescibacteria group bacterium UBA6257 | reverse complement strand
CCAACCTCTTTGGTTTCTTTAACTCCTTTAATTAAAGCGGTGCTTATTTTTGGAGCTATCATCTTTATTTCCGCTCTTTTGGGGGTTGATTTTTCTTATAGTTTTTTTTCCGGGAATGAGAGGATGGAAGGAGTTTTCGGGATTTGGCATTTTATGCTTTTCTTTTTAATTATCGCCACAACTTTTAATTATTTAGAAATAGAAAAAATTCTTAAAATACAGGTAGGGATAGGTATTCTTTATTCTTTTATTGCTATTTTAGCTTATTCGGGCATAGGAAAAATCACTGCTCAATTCACTGGTAATCGCTTGGCTGGTTATACTGGCAATCCTTCTTTTTTCGCCGCCTATCTTCTTTTTAACGCTTTCTTGGCCCTTTATTTTTACTTCCGCCAATATGTTTTCGATAAAAAATTATTTAATTGGTGGTTGCCTGTTTTTTTGGGGCAGAGTTTTTTGCTCTTTGCCACTTTAACAAGGGGGGTGATGATAGGTTATTTGATTAGCCTTATATTTATTGCTTTTGGCATTATGTTCTTGAAGTCCGACTCCCAAGGGAAGTCGGACTTCTTTAACCCTTTTAAAAAAATATCAATTGTTTTGTTAATTGGTATTTTAGTTATTTCTGTTTTTACTTTTAGCGCAAAGAATACTGATTTTGTAAAAAATAATCCTATTCTCAGCAGGTTTAGTTCAATTTCTTTGACAGACCCTACTGCTGTTTCCCGGATTTTATCTGCGAAAACTGCTTGGAAAAGTTTTTTACAAAAACCGTTTTTTGGCTGGGGTTTGGAAAATTACGAGGCCCCCTATATAAAAAATTTTAACCCGGAGGTACTAAAATACCTGCCTGAAGATTTTTATTTTGACAGGGCCCATAACAAACCAATGGAAGTTTTAGCCCTTACCGGCGTTTTTGGTTTTTTGTCTTATCTTTCTATTTTTGGAATAGCTTTATATTTTTTGAATCATTTAAGGAAGAAAAAAGAATGGTTTTTGCCGTCTTTGGCATTAGCCGGCGGTTTGACTGGATATTTTATTCAAAATGTTTTTATTTTTGATTTTCACGAAAGTTATTTGATGTTCTTTTTGGTATTGGCTTTTATTTCTTCTCTTAGCTCCAATACTTCAGATACTCAGAAAACTGGGGAGCAGGAACCCTCAAAGACATTAGTTAAAAACCCTTCTGACTATTCTCTTAAAATGGGTAAATCATTATTGGTTGTTGCTGTTATTTGTCTGGTTGTCTTTAGCGCCAGTCAGTGGGTCATTAAGCCTTATTCGGTGAGCAAGGGAATAGCCAAGGTGGGTTATTTTATCAGGCAAGAGCAAAGCGAAGAAGCTTATAAAGAATTAAAAAGAATAATTAACGACCCCGCTTTTTTAAGAGACGATATTGTTGTCGGCATAAACAAGATGTATTCTATCTACGATTTTAAGATAAATGAAGAATACAAAGAAAAAATAGTTGAGGCCTTAGTTATTCAAGCCAGAGAAGCGGTTCAACAAAGACCTTGGTCTTTTAATCTGGCTATGGCAGAAGCAGACTTGGAAACGGTTTTTTCCCAATGGGACCAAAGCAGACTCAAAGAGGCTAAAAAATCAATGGAGAGAATGCTTTCTCAATTTCCTTATTTTCCCATTACTCATTTATTTGCCTCAAAATTTTTTCTGCTTAATGGAGAAATAGAAAAAGCCATAAAAGAAGCGGAAAAAGTTATTGAGGTTGATTGGCAGATTCCTACTTCTTATTATCTTTTAGCTTTGGCCCACAACGAATTGGGAGATTCAGAAAAACGCAACGAGAATTTGATTAAAGCCGCTGAGCTTAATTTTCCTTTTAAAGATAAAGCCCAAATTTTAAGCGTGATAAATCTTTTAGTAAAAGAAAAAAAATATGAGACCATAAAAAATCTTTATCTTCAGGCTATTCAGATAGATTCTAATGATGCTTCTTTGTACAGCAGTTTGGCTGCCACTTATGCTAAAATGCATGACAAGGAAAAAGCCATTGAATTCGCTAAAAAAGCCGCTTCTTTGGATCCTCAAAAATATTCTAAAGAGGCTGAAATTTTTATTCAGGCAATGGAGCAAGAGCGTTGGGAGATAGTAGGAGACAATTAAATAAATTTTCAATTTTTAATTTTCAATTTTTAAACATTATATCTGTTCCTTTTGATTTGTTCCTTTCGAACGGAGCGAGAAACAAAGTTCTGTCGAACGAAGCGAGGCAGGCCGATTTAAAACCAAAATAATATCAAATTTAAGTTAAGGATTAGAAACAATGGAAAAATTAGTCATTATTGACAGCTATGCCCTGATTCATCGTTCCTATCATGCTCTTCCGCCTTTAGTTTCTCCGGAAGGGATTTTGGTGAATGGAGTTTATGGTTTTATGCTGGTTTTTTTGAAGATGTTAAATGAACTTCAACCTAACTATATAGCAGCGGCTTTTGATCTGGCAGGCCCTACTTTCAGACATAAAGAGTATAAAGAATATAAGGCAAAAAGAGTAAAAGCGCCGGATAATTTTTATGAGCAGATAAATATTGTTAAAGAAATTCTTCGGGCTTTTGGAATAACTATTTTGGAAAAAGAAGGTTATGAAGCCGACGATATTATTGGCACAGTGGCAAAAAAAGCCCAAGAAAGAGATTGGCAAATAATAATTTTAACCGGAGATTTAGATACTTTACAGTTAGTTAATGACAAAGTTTCTGTTTATACTCTCCGCCACGGCTTGCAGGACGCGGTTATTTATGACGAAAAGAAGGTAAAGGAAAGGTTCTCTTTAAAGCCGGAACAACTTATTGATTATAAAGCTTTAAAAGGAGACCCTTCTGATAATATTCCCGGAGTTCCTTCCATTGGGGAAAAAACCAGTCAGCAATTAATTGCTGATTTTGGCAATTTGGATAATCTTTATCAAGGAATTGAAAAAGGAAAGGAAGGACGTTTTTCTAAAAGAATTTTAGAGAAATTGAAAGATTTTAAAGACCAAGCTTATTTTAGCCGTCATTTGGTGGAAATCAA
>DJVL01000011.1:35736-43596 GCA_002440845.1 Patescibacteria group bacterium UBA6257 | reverse complement strand
GAAATCAACTCAACCAGATTTTTTGCCAAAAAACTTTAAATTAAGGCAGGTTAAGGAAAAAGAAAACGGGGATTTATTGCTGGAAAAAATTAAGGAGGAAAAAGAAATTGGTTTGCTTCTTGACTTTGAAGAGGGGAAAAATAAGGTAAAAGGATTGGGTTTTAGCTTCCGAGACGGCGATAATTTTTATCTTTTTGCTGAAGATTTTTCAGGGTTTTTCAAAAACTCTATTGATTGGGAAGAGAAGGTTTTAATAACCCATAATGCTAAATTTCTTTATCAGACAATAAATAGATTTTCCTCTTGTTTTTTTGAGGATTTAGAAATTCTTTTTTGGCTTATAGATTCTGCCAGAAAAAATTACAGCCTTTTAAGCGCTTATAATTTCTTTTTTAAAAAAGAAATTAATCAATCTTTTGAAGAACTTTTAAGCGGAATTTTTTCCTTGCGGGAGGTTATAGAAAACAAAGTTTTGGCTTTGGGCTTAAAGAAGGTTTGGGAAGAAATAGAAAAACCCCTAATTCCGGTTTTAGCTGAAATGGAAAAAAACGGAATTAAAATAGACGTTGGAAAACTGGGCTTTTTGCAAAAAGAAATAGAAAAAGAGTTATCAAAGCTTCAAGCTGAAATTTTTGAACTGGCTGGAGGGGAATTTAATATTAATTCCCCCCGGCAATTAGCTGAAGTTTTGTTTAACAGATTACAAATTAAAAGCAAAGGAATAAGAAAAACCGCTTCAGGAAAAATTTCTACTGATGTTGACGAGCTTAATAAAATAGCAGCTTGTCATTCCATTATCCCTTTAATCATAGAATATCGGGAAAAAGAAAAATTAAAAAATTCTTTCCTTGCTACTTTGCCAAATTTCCTTGAAGGCAAAACGCAGAAAATTCATTCTGTTTTTAGCCAGACCGGAACAACAACTGGTCGTTTAAGCTCCCAAACCCCAAACCTCCAAAATATTCCTTATAAAGGAAGTTGGGGAAAGAAGATAAGGAGTATTTTTATAAGTGAGGATGGTTTTTCTTTGCTTTCTTTAGATTATTCCCAAATAGAATTAAGATTGGCGGCTCATTTGTCTGGAGACCTGAAAATGAAAGAGATTTTTGAAAACGATGAAGATATTCATTTACAAACTGCTTGTTATGTTTTCAATCTGCCAAAGGAAAAAATCTCTCCAGAAGCAAGAAAGCAGGCAAAAATTCTTAATTTTGGCATTATTTACGGCATGGGCAATAGGGCTTTTGCGCAAACCGCCGGCATTTCTTTGGAGGAGGCAAAAAAATTCAGAGAAAATTATTTTTCCCAGTTTTCCGGTTTGAAAAATTATCTGGATTACTCTTTGGCAAAAGCCAAGCAATTGGGTTACGCGGAAACAATTTTTGGCAGAAAGAGATTTTTGCCTATGCTGGGATCTTTTAACCGGCTTGGCAAAGAGCAGGAAAGAGCCGCTTTAAATATGCCGATTCAGGGATTAGCCGCTGATGTTATTAAATTGGCGATGATAAAAATAAATAATTTTATAAAAAGCCATAACTTGGAAAAAGAAATTAAAATATTGCTTCAGGTGCACGATGAATTGATATTAGAAGTAAAATCTGGGATAATAGAGGAAATGGCTCCTCAATTAAGAGAAATTATGGAAAAGGCCTTAATTTTAGATGTGCCTTTAAAGGTAGATATAAAGAAAGGTAAAACTTGGGGAGATTGGCAATAGAAATATAATCGTAAAATCTGATTTTTTATGTTTGATATTTTTCGCAAAGTAAAAAAATATTTTTTTGAATCCCAGATTATCTTTTTTTGGTTTTTTGGGGTTTTTTTAATCACTCAGATAGCTTTCAATTTTTTTTGGCTGGCTTCACCCCTAAAAGAGGCAATTAGTTTAATCTTAGGATTTTTTTATTTGGTTTTAGGATTAATTCTTGTTAATTTGGTAGATAAAACCAGTCGGCTTGATTTAGAAAGGAATCAAATAAACGCTATGATAAGCAGTATAGAGGACGCGGCTATCGCTTACGCCAAGAATTTTGAAGTAGTTTTAGTTAATCCGGCTTTGGAAAAACTTGTTGGTTTATCCAAAAACGAACTGATAGGGAAAATCGTTACTCCAGAGCTTAATAATGACAGGAGATATAAATCCTTAGCTCAGTTGATTTTTCCGAGTTTGGCTCCGTTGGTTCTGGAAAAATCCTTAAGCGATTATCCCAACAGGATAAAAATAAAAATTTTTGAGCCAACGGAAAGAGTTCTGGAAATTACAACAACGAAAGTGACAGACGAAAAAGGCAAATCTTATGGATTTTTAAAAATAATTCATGATTTAACCAAGGAAGAAGAATTAAAAAAAGCCCAATCGGATTTTATTACCGTAGCCGCCCATCAATTGAGGACTCCTTTGGCCGGCATTGCCTGGGTTTTTGAAATGCTTTTAAATAAAGAAACAGAAAACTTAACGCCAGAGCAAGAAAAAATTATTAAAGAGGGTAAGCAGGCAACAGAAGAGAGCATTAAGACAGTAGAAACATTATTGCAAGCCGCCCAAATTGAAGAAGGGAAATTTGGTTTTAATTTTTCTTCCGGCGACTTAATAAAAATAGTGGAAGATGTTTTTACCGAATACGAATTAGCTGCCAAGAAGGATAATATTAAATTGATTTTATACAGGCCGGAATTTGAACTTAAGAATTTTATTATGGACCCGGTGAGAATAAAGCTTGCTTTATCGTTCTTGGTTGACAATGCAATAAAATATAATGTGAAAAACGGGGAGGTGAGGATAAAAATAGAACCTTTTAAAGATAAACCATTTGTTTCTGTCGCTGTTGAGGATACGGGTTTAGGGATTCCTCCTGAAGATTTGGATAAACTTTTTTCCAAGTTTTTCAGGTCAAAAGCGGCTATGAAAGAAAAAACGAGCGGTTTGGGTTTGGGCTTGTATTTGGCAAAAAATATCATTGAGAGGCATGGCGGAAAGATTTGGGCTAGTTCTGAATATGGAAGAGGTTCGGTTTTTACCTTTATTCTTCCTTTGGATCCGGCATATATCCCGCCGCAGTAAAAAATCCTAAATCCGAAATCCTAAATTCTAAACAAATTCCAAATTGCAAATGCCAAACCCCAAAACAGTTTGTAATTTATAATTTAGAATTTATGATTTGTTTAGGATTTAGTGCTTAGAATTTAGAATTTAAAATTTATTATTATGCCAGAATTACCCGAAGTAGAAACAATTGTCAGGCAGTTAAATAAAACCGTAAAAAATCAAATAATTTCCGATGTTTGGACCGACAGCTCTAAAAACTTAAAAGGAAAATATTCTTTTAGGCAATTTAGGTCTTTAATCAAAGGGAAAAAAATAAAAAAAATTCAGAGAAAAGGAAAAAATATATTTTTTTATTTGGACGATGATTGGGTTTTATGGATTCATTTAAAATTAACCGGCCACCTTTTATTAGGAGAATATTTTTATTCTAAAGGCCGGTGGCAGGCAAAAACTGCCAGACCTTTAAGCGATTTCAATAATGGTTTTATTCACTGGGTTTTTAAATTGAAAAAAGGCAAAAGTTTAGCTCTTTCCGATATGAGGAAATTTGCTAAAATAGCCCTTTTAAAAAAAGAAGAATTAAAAAAGGAGAAAGATATAAAAGAATTGGGACAAGACCCCCTAAAACCTTCTTTTAAAGAAGAAGCTTTTGAGAAAATTATTAGAAAGGCCAAAGGAGAAATTAAAAAATTTTTGATGGATCAACGTTACCTGAGCGGCATTGGCAATATTTATGCCAATGAAATTCTTTGGTCTGCGAAAGTCAACCCTTTTAAAAAGATAGCCGCACTTTCTAAAAAAGAAATTTCTCAAATTTTTATTTCCTTGAAAGAAATTTTAAATAAAGCCATTAAAAATCAGGGAACTTCGGCAGCCGACGAATCTTATAAGAATATTTACGGCGAAAGCGGTTCCTATAATAAGTTTTTAAGAGTTTATCAAAGAGAAGGCCAGCCTTGTTTTAATTGCGGAACTAAGATAAAAAGAATAAAATCTAACGGTCGTTCTACTTTTTATTGCCCGAAATGCCAGAAAATGAATAATGAATTATAAATCAATTTTTAAACATTTAAAGATTAGAAAATTAGGCCTGCTTATTTAAAAATTTAATTTATTATTGTGCTGTATTTCATTTACGGAGAAGACAATTTTCTTTCCCGCAACTATCTTTTAAAGGTCATTGATTTTTACAAGCGGAAAAAGCCGGCCTTTTTTTCTTTTGATTTTTCAGATAAATTTTCACCAGCGCCTGATACAAAAAATCTTGAAGAAATTTTAAAAGCCAACAATCTTTTTTGCGGAAGCAAATTGATAGTGATTAAAAATTTTATAGCGGAGACTTCTTCTGAACTGCAAAAAGTTTTTTTAAAAATTCTTGATAGGCAAAATATCGATAAAGCCAAAGACACAATGGTAGTTTTTTATGAAAACCAGAAAGTAAAAAATATTTTTTCAAAGAAGTGGTTGACAAAAAAAGCCAAAGGGGTAAAGGAATTTAATTTTTTAGATAAGCAGGCTTTGGAACAATGGATAAAAAAGGAAGAAGGGAAAATGGGGATTAAGCTTGCCCCCGACGCCAGACAGGTTCTTATGGAAAGTTTTCCCTTTGATTCGGGCTCCATTTATAATATTTTAAAGAAGCTCTCCTTGATAGATAAAAAAGGTGTTTATGATAGAGATTTTCTGGAAGAGAACGTTTTTCTTCCAACCCAAAACGATATTTTTGAATTTTTGGACAGTTTAGCGGCAAAAAAAGCAGCGAGAGCTTATTGGTTGCTGGAAAAGCTGATAGCTCAGGGGCATCACCCTCTTTATATTTTGAAAATGATTGTTTTTGAAATAAGAAATATCATTATTGTAAAAGAAATTTTAGAGAAAGAAGTTGGCGGTTCTAAATCCGTTTCTCATTTTAATCCTTATGTTTTTAAAAAACTTGCTGTTTTGGCCAAAGAATTTAAAAAAGAGTCTCTAAAAAAAATCTACTTTTTTTTAATGAAATACGACCGCCGGATTAAAGATGGTTCTATTAAAAGCGAATTGGCTTTGGAGATGCTTTTAGTTGATTTTTTAAGCCAAAAATGATAAATTATAATAAAATCATTAATAAATCTAAAAAATAAAATTTTATGCCGATTACCAGATCAGCCAAGAGGGCTTTGAAAAAGAACTTAAAAACAAGAAAAATTAATGCCCAAAAGAGAAGATTGATAAAGGAAGAAAAAAAAGATTATTGGAAGCTTGTGGAAAGCGGCAAAAAAGAAGAAGCTCAAAAAAAACTTTCTTACTTATATAAAATTATAGATAAGGCCGCAAAGGTTAACCTGATAAAAAAGAATAAAGCCTCTCGGGAAAAAGCTATTTTGGCTAAAAAATTAAAAAAGATTCAAACGAAATAAAAACTTGGTTTTAGATTTAAAAGCGCCCCCTTCCTTCAAGGATTAGAGCGTTTTTTATTTACTATTTTCCTTTTTTGCGATTTTTAGTAGAATATAATCAGAATTTCAATAATCAGAATTCCAATAATAGGAATTTCAATAATCGGAATTTCAATAATCAGAATTCCAATAGTCGGAATTTAAATGAATAACAATGAGTTTTAACTTTGAGTTTTTTGACCACCTTGCTGATACAGGGATAGAGGCGATAGCCTCAAGCAAAGAAGAGCTTTTTAAAGGCGCTTTAAAGGGAATGGCTTTTATCCTGAAGCCTGATTTAGATAAAACTAAAACAAAAGAAACTTTTAAAGAAAAGATTGAAGTTTTGTCTTCGGATTTTGATACTCTCATAGCTGATTTTTTAAATGAAGTTTTAGCAAAGGGTGAAATTAATAAAGGAATTTTTAAGGAAGCAAATATAGAAAAATTAACTAATAATTATATTAAGGCGGAGATTTTTGGAGAAAAAATTGATAGTTTGGCAAAAGAAATAAAAGCAGTCACTTACCACAATTTAAAAATTTTTCAGGATAAGGATGGAAATTGGAGGGCGAGAATTATTTTTGATATATAAAACACTTAAAAAATTTAAATTTTGATTTAGATTTTAAAGCTTTGAAAAAAGAAGATTTAATAAAAATTAATAATTATCTTTGGGAAATACCCCAATCTTTTCGGAAAGATATGCGCGTGCCGGGAAGGGTTTACGCCACGGAAAAAATGTTAAGCCAGATTTTATTAGACAGGAGTTTGGAGCAATTAGTTAATCTGACAACCCTGCCTTTGATAATGAAATATGTTTTAGCTATGCCTGATATTCATGAGGGGTATGGCGCGCCTATTGGCGGAGTGGGAGCAACTTTAATGCCAGAAGGGGCAATCTCGCCGGGCTTTTGCGGGTACGACATTAATTGCGGCGTTCGTCTTTTAAAGACCTTTTTGAAAGAAGAAGAGATAAAAAGTAAAATTGATAACCTAGCTGAAGAAATTTTTAAAACCATTCCTTCAGGGTTAGGAAAAGGCGGTGGATTTAAATTGGAAGGCAGAAAGATGGATCAAGTTTTAGAAGAAGGAATGGTTTTTTTGGAAAAAGAGGGCTATGCTTCCAGCAAGGATTTGGAACATTGTGAATCTTATGGCAGGCTTGAAATGGCGGATGCGGCAAAAGTTTCTTTTTTGGCTAAAGCCCGGGGTAAAGACCAGTTGGGAACTTTGGGTTCAGGCAATCATTTTTTAGAAATTCAAAAAGTTGATTTTTTAGACGATAAAGAATTGGCGGAAAATCTTGGATTAAAAGAAGGCGATATTACAATTTTAATTCATACGGGCTCTCGGGGGTTAGGCCATCAAGTTGCCACTGATTATTTGAAAAATTTTTTAAGGGCGATGGGTCGATATAAAATAGATATTCCTGATAAGGAATTAGCTTGCGTGCCATTTAATTCCCCTGAAGGCAGGTCCTATTTTTCTGCGATGGCGGCTGCGGCGAATTTCGCTTGGTCTAATCGTCAGATAATTACTTATTTTATAAGGCAAACTTGGAAGAAATTTTTTAAAACCGATAAATTGCCAGAACTTGTTTATGATGTTGCTCATAATATTATAAAAATAGAAAAACATAGTTTTCCCGAGGAACGAGAAGTTTTGGTCCATAGAAAAGGAGCGACGCGGGCTTTTCCAGCAGGCCACGAGGAATTGCCGGAAGATTATAAGAAAATTGGACAGCCGGTAATTATTCCGGGTTCAATGGGAACAAGTTCCTATGTTTTGATAGGTCAACCCTCAGCTATGACCGAAGCTTTTGGCAGCAGCTGCCATGGCTCTGGTCGTCAAATGTCTCGGCACGAAGCTGTCAAAAAAGCTTCGGGTAAAGAGATAAAAGAAACTTTAAAGGCAAGCGGTGTTATAATAAAAACAAATTCAATTTCAAGTCTATCAGAAGAAGCTCCTTATGCTTATAAAGATATAGAAGAAATAATAGAAGTAATCAGTCAAACGGGAATTGCTAAAAAAGTTGTTCGTCTTAAGCCGCTGGCAGTAATTAAAGGATAAATTAGGACAAAAATTAATGAGGTCGAAAAATAAAAATCTTAAATTTAAAAATGGAAGAGAAATTAAAAGATAAAATAGGGAAAATTGTTCATTATTACGACAAAATTGGAGTAGCGATAATTGAGCTTTCCGGAAAATTAAAAGTTGGCGACAGAATTAGAATAAAAGGCAATGGAATTGATTTTGAACAGGAAGTTTCCTCAATGCAGATAGAACACGAAGACATAAAAGAGGCCAAAAAAGGAGAAACAATCGGTTTGAAGATTGAACAAAAAGCCAAAGAGGGAGATGAAGTTTATTTAGTGTAATATTTAAAAAATCGAGAAG
>DJVL01000011.1:7464-35699 GCA_002440845.1 Patescibacteria group bacterium UBA6257 | reverse complement strand
TGGTTATTCATTGTTTTTTTTATTTTGCTTTATCTCCATCTGGCTTTTGGAGAAGTAGTGTGCCGATCAGGAAAAAATTTTAGGCTGCCCGGTTACGTAGGCTATTATTTAGGCCCGGCAGCAAAAAAATTTGTTTTAATCACCACTTTTCTTACTTTTTCTTTTTCTTTGCTTATCTATCTTTCGTTAGGAACGGAATTTCTAAAAACGATTTTGGTTTCTTTTTTCCCTTTTATAAACTGGACTTCGGGTATTATTTTTTTGGGATTATGGCTTTTTCTTAATTTGCCGCTTTTAACAAAAAGCGAAGGAACGGGAAAATTAAATCTGGTTCTTTCTTTTGGCTTATTAATTGTTTTTTTTGTGATTATTGTTTATGCCCTTCCTCATTTTAAAACAGCTAATCTAAATCTTTTTGAATTTAGCGGTGCTTTTGGCTGGTTTATTCCTTACGGAGTGATTTTTTATGCCCTCAACGGTATGGTGGGCGTGCCAGAGGCAATTAATTTATTAAAGGCGAGGCAGGTAGGATTAGCGGGTTTAAAAAAAATAATTATTTGGGGCACTCTCATTCCGCTTATTTGTTATTTTCTTTTTATCTTTGCCGTTAATGGAGTAAGCGGCGCCAACACAACTTTGGAAGCTATCAGCGGTTTAAAGCATATTCTTGGACCCGGGATAGTCATTATAGGTTCTGCTTTGGGTTTTTTAGCAGTAGCGACTTCCTATTTAATTTTTGCCGCCTACATTAAAAAAAGTTTTTTAAATGATTTTAATTGGTCGCCTTTCATCAGTTATTTTCTTGTTATTTTTGGCCCCTTGCTGCTTTATCTAATGAATTTAGCCAATGTAGAAAAATTGGTTTCTTTTATGGGCGGCATGCTTGGGGGCTTTGAAGGAGTGATGTTGGTTTTAGTTTTAAATAAATCAAAAAGAGAAAATAATCAAAATAATAATAGTCAGAGCCTTCCTTACAATTTGCCCTTGAATCGGTTTATCTTTTCTTTTTTAATTATAGCTCTGGTGATTGGCGCTATTTGCCAGACTTTTTTGGTTTATTAACCAATTAAATTTTGTAATTTTTAATTTTATAAACACACTTTTAATTTTTTAATTTCCAATCGCTTTAAAAATTGAGAAATTAAAATCCGGCAATTAAAAGTTAATGATGTTGCCCTCATAGTTTAACGGATAAAACACAGGCCTCCGGAGCCTGAAATACAGGTTCGATTCCTGTTGAGGGCACTAAGAGACGAGTGAAAATCAAGGTTTTTGGAGCTTGGAATAAAGGTTTTAATCTTTCCGAGAGGACAAGATATTCTGAATAATGAATTGTAAATAAAGGATTGGTTAGGGGCATTAATTTTCCGCCGGCTTGTTTAGCTGGTATTTTTTGTTATTTTCTTCTAAAATAATAAGAGTTAAAATGATTTGATGGGTTTTTTAATTATGAAAATAACCGCTGATTTTCACATTCATTCCAAATACTCCCGCGCCACTTCAAAGAATATGGATTTTGAGCATATTGCCGTAACTGCTCAAGAAAAAGGCATTAAAGTTGTCGGCACAGGTGATTTTACTCACCCGGATTGGCGAAAAGAGATGAGAGAAAAACTGGAGCCGGCAGAAGCCGGATTATATAAATTAAAATCCCAAACTTCAAATGGAATAAGGTTTATAATTACAGGAGAAATTTCCAATATTTATAATCGGAGAGGAAAAACAAGAAGAGTTCACAATTTGATTCTGCTTCCCAGTTTTGAAGCGGCGGAAAAAATCAGCAGTATTTTGTCTTGGCAGGGAAATATAAAATCTGATGGCCGGCCAATTCTAGGTATGGATGCCGAAGATTTGTTAAAATTAGTTTTGGAAATAGAGCCGGAAGCGCTTTTTATTCCCGCCCATATTTGGACTCCTTGGTTTAGCGTTTTTGGTTCAATGTCAGGTTTTGATTCTTTAGAAGAGGCTTTTGGGGAAAATGTAAAGCATTTAGCAGCGCTTGAGACCGGTCTTTCCTCTGACCCGGCAATGAATTGGCGGCTTTCTGCTTTGGATAAATTTGCCTTGGTTTCTAATTCTGACGCTCATTCGCCGGATAATTTAGGCAGGGAATTAAATATCTTTGAGACAGATTTGAATTTTTTTGCTTTAAGGAAAGCGATTATAGAAAAAGATAAATCCAAATTTTTGTTTACTGTTGAATTTTTTCCCGAGGAGGGCAAGTATCATTATGATGGCCATAGATTGTGCGGCGTTAGGTTTTCTCCGGAAGAAACGAAAAAAGCCAAGGGTATTTGCCCGAAATGCAAAAGGTCTTTGACTGTGGGGGTTTTAAGCAGGGTAGAGCAGTTGGCTGACAGGAAAGCAGGTTTTTTGCCTCCTCAAGCTATTCCTTTCAAAAGTTTGGTCCCTTTGAAAGAAATTATTGCCGAAGCCTTGAATGTTCAGTCAAAAACCAAGGGAGTAGAAGAGGTTTATCAGAAATTAATCAAAGATTTTTCTAATGAACTGAATGTTTTGCTGGAAGAGCCTTTAGAAAAATTAAATGGCTCGATTTTCCCTAAAGTAGTGGAAGGCATCAAAAGGGTGAGAGAGGGAAAGTTGATAATAAATCCGGGTTATGACGGAGAATATGGCGCAGTAAAGATTTTTCAAGAAGGAGAAAAAAATCTTGAGTTTGAAAAACAAAAAAAGCTTTTTTAGGAAGACGGGTTTAATAAATTTTTGAAATAAGGAAAATGGAAAACACTTTATTTGGATATTTTTTCAGGCGCTTGGGTTTTTATTTTTTGAGCTTTATTGATTTTTATTTCAAGGGAGTTTTTGATTATTTTTCCACTGTCTACCGGAATTTTTTGCGTTCTTTTGAAAGGCGTTTTGGCGTGTTTATCAACTTGAAATATTTTTTCGTTCCTTTTTGGCAGGAATTTTCTTTGCCTTCTTATTTGTTAAGCATTCCTATTAGAGCAATAAGAATTATTATTGGTTTAATGGTTCTGTTTCTGTTTTCCGCTTTTTTTATTCTGGTTTATGGAATTTGGATAGCCCTGCCTTTTTATTTGATTTTTAAATTCTTAGGCTTTTAGTTTTTGTCTTAAAATATAAAAATGAGTCAAGACGAAAAAAATATTCAATTATTTTTTAAAGATAGTTTTTTCCTTTGGCCTTCCTGGAAGCAGTCATTTTATCTGATTATCAATGAGGTTTTTATTTCTTTGGGCCTCATTTTTTCTTTGGCTTTTATTATTCAGAGAATTGCCCGTTTTCAGTATTTGGCGATTTTCAGTTTTATATTTTTTCTTTTTATTATTTTTAAACAAAGGACTGCCGATTGTTATTTTTCTGAAAGGATTTTGAAAAAAAGAAAAATTAATTTAGCTAACTTTTTATCTCCCCGGGCAAAAAAAATATTGGTTGAAACCAAGAATTTATCAAGCCATTGGAATTTAAGTTTTCCTTTAGCTTTATTTTATTTACTCCTTGAAGACGAAGCCATTAAGGAAGCTTTTTACATATTGGATTTATCTGATGAAGGTATTAAAGAAATACAAAAGAGAATAAAAAACGAGAAGGATTTAGGTCAAAATAAGGCCGATTACCAGCGGTTTTTAGAAAGTGTCGCTAAAGAAGCTTTTTTGGAAATTTATAATTTGAAAAGAAAATATTTAGATTTAGATTCTTTATTTTTAGGGCTTTGCTCTCCGGTTTTTCCTTTAATTAACAAGATTCTTTCCGATTATCGTTTTGAAAAAAATGACTTTATAATTGCTTTTAGTTTGGTTCAACTCGGCAAAATAAGGAACTTGGAAACCATTAAAGGTTTGAGCGATAAATATAAATTAGTTTTTCAGCCCAAAAAAATAAAAGTTAACAGGTCATTTACTTCAAGACCAACGCCGCTTTTAGATACTTACGGCATTGATTTTACAGAATTAGCTTTAGACCTGAAGATAGGAATAATGGTGGGCCACAATAAAGAATACCAGACGGTTTTAGATTTAATTTCAAGGTCAGGAAAAAGAAACGTTCTTTTAGTCGGGCCAGCCGGCGTGGGAAAAGAAACTTTAGTTTCTTTTTTGGCTTATAATTTAGTCAGGGATAATGTGCCCGATCAAATAAAGAACTACCGGCTGATTTTTTTGTCCTCGGCTTCTTTAATTGGAAATGTAAGCGAGTCTTTTGATGTTTATAATCGTTTGGTCAAAATTACAGAAGAACTTTTAACCAATAGAGATATTATTCTTTTTCTTCCTCAGTTTCACACTTATAAACAGCTGGCGGAGGAAGGCGGTTTTAGCGCTTTAGATGCTTTTCAATCTTTAATAAATGCTTCTTGGGTGCCGATTATCGGAGCGGTAACTCCCGAAGACTATCATCGTTATTTAGAGAAAGATCCTTTAGTTAAAGAAAATTTTGAAGTCGTGAAAATGAAACCGGTTTCTCCGGAAGAAGCTATAGAAATTTTAAGTTATCGCTCTTTGGAATTTAAAAGGAAAACTAAAATTCAGATAAGTTTTCAGGCTATAAAGAGGGCGGTGGCGCTGGCTCAACGTTTTTTGCCAACCAATCCTTTGCCTTCTTCCGCTGAATCGCTTTTAACCGAAGCCATAGAAGGAGCAAAAAGGAAAAACCAGAAAATTGTTAAAGAGCAGGACATCGTTGATTTAGTAAGCGTAAAAACCCAGATTCCTTTAGAAGTTTCTTCTGAAGCAGAAAAAAATAAATTATTAAATTTAGAACAGATTATTCACCAAAGCTTGGTTAATCAGGAAGAAGCGGTAAAATTAGTGGCTTCGGCTTTGCGTCAATACCGGGCAGGCTTAGCCAACCCTAAAAAGCCCATAGCGGTTTTTCTTTTTGTCGGGCCGACCGGGGTAGGAAAAACAGAGCTTGCCAAAGTTTTGGCAAAAAATTATTATGGCAGCGAAAAAAATATGATTCGTTTTGATATGGCTGAATATCAGGATAGAAAAAGTATTTTTCGCTTTATCGGCAGTCCGGAAGGAGAAGTGACCGGGGCTTTAACCGAAGCGGTAAAGAACAATCCTTTTTCTTTATTGCTTTTAGACGAGTTTGAAAAAGCTCATTCTGATGTCCTAAATATTTTTCTGTCAATTTTTGACGAGGGAAGAATCACCGATAATTTCGGAACCGTCATTGATTTTACCAATACCATTATAATTGCCACTTCAAACGCTTTGTCGGAATTTATCAAAGAGGAAATAGAAAAAAATGTTTCCGTAGAAGAATTAGCCAGAAAACTGAAAGACAAACTGACTGGCTATTTTAAACCCGAGCTTTTAAACCGATTTGACGAAGTAGTGGTTTTTAAACCCCTGACAAAAAGCCATTTAAAGGAAATAGTAGCTTTAAAATTAAAAGCTTTAAGCGAGGAATTAATGAAAAACCGAAAAATAGAATTAGTTTTTGAAGATGCGGTAATAGAGAAATTGGCAATTTTGGGTTATAATCCGATTTTTGGCGCCCGGCCTTTAGATGCCGTTATCAGGCATTTTGTCAAAGAAAAATTAGCTCAGGCTATTTTAAAAGGAGAAACGGAGAATTTGTCAAAAATAAAGTTTTTTTTAGAGGGCAAAGAAATAAAAGCGCAAAAAGAATAAATAACAATTAAAAAAAATGATTAAACTTCAAGAGCTTTTTAAAGAGAAAATGCACCCGGTGGTAAAAACCCTTTTAATTACCAATGTTTTATCAATCACTGGCTGGGCTTTTGTTAATCCTATTTTTGCTGTTTATGTTATTAATAATATTAAGGGTGGCTCTTTGGAAGCAATAGGTATTTGTTGGTTTATTTATTGGTTGGTTAAAGCAATTCTTCAAATTTTTGTTTCCGATTCTTTGGATAAAGTTGACGGCGAATCAGATGATTATTTTACTTTGCTTTTAGGCCAGTTTTTGGTTATTTTGGTGCCTTTGGCTTTGCTTTTTTCCAAAAATGCCGGCGAGCTTTATTTTATTTTTCTTATTTATGGCATTGCTGATGCTTTGTATGTTCCGCCTTGGAATTCTATTTTTACCCGCTATATTAATCCCAGAAGGATAAGCTTTCAATGGGCTTTAAACAGCACGGGTTACAATCTTGGTTCCGCTTTCGCTATCCTGATTGGTAGTTTTCTTGCCTTGACTTTTGGATTCCCATTAATATTTGTTATTGTCTGTTTGGTGCAGGTTATAAGTTTAGTTAATCTTCTGTCTATAAAAAAATATTTTCTCCACAAGAAAAAAGAAAAAAAGGAATATTTTTTCCCTTTAAAAGGATAGATTTAAAAACAAACTTCTAAATAAACTAAAAAATAAATTAAAAAGAAGTCAAAAAATAAGCCTGATTTATAAAACGGTTGGCGCTGGGGAAAAAAGAAAAAAGCCTTCTTGCTAAAAAGAGAAGGCTTTTTAAAGGATTCTTGATAGTTGTTTTTCTAAAATCTATTTTGTTTTTATTGCCTCTGTTAGTTTTTTGAAGACAGGGGAATAATTTTCCGCTAAATCAGCTAAAATTTTTCTGTCCAGCTTCACATTTTTATCCCTTAAGTTTTTAATGAATTTATTATAGTTAATATTCTGTTCTCTCGCTGCGGCATTTATTTTTATTTGCCAGAGTTTTCTTTTTTCTCTTTTTTCTATTTTCCTATCTTTAAAAGAATGAGACCAAGCGTGTAAAAGAGCTTCTTTGGCTTGGCGGAATTTTGATTTTCTGCCATAGCGGAATCCTTTTGTATGCTTGATGACATTTTTTCTTCTTTTATTGGCAATAGTTCCTCTTTTGACTCGAGCCATATTCTTTTATTTATTATTTAACAATACCTCAGAATGGCTTTTTTATTTTTAACCAACAACAGGGGATTTTTCTTTCTCCTTTTCTGCTTTCCGGATTCTTTAGCTTGGGTATGGCCAATGTTGCTTGATCTTCTTATAATTTTTCCTTTTTTTGTAATTCTTAATCTTTTTTTAAAAAGGTTTTTTCCCATTTTCTTCTTTTTCATACTTAAAAGGGTTTCTTTATCTTTTAACTTTCTTTGCTTTTTTTAAGCGACAGGCTAAGGCCAAAAGGGTTTCTTTTGACAGGTTGAATAATTCTATAAGGAATTTTTATTTTTGTCAAAAATTCTTTAATTTTTTTTTCGCCAAGATCAAAATGGATTTTTTCCCTGCCCTTTAGAGGCATTTGGATAATAACAATTTTGTCTTCTTCCAAAAATTCTTCGGTTTTTTTAGCTTTTGTTTCTATGTCATGATTTCCTTCGCTAAAACCGATTCTTATTGACTTAGGAAAAGATTGTCTGATTTTTAATTTTTCTTTTTTTATTTCTTTTCCTTTTCGGTATCTAACTTTTTCGTAATTTCCCAATTTGTAAACCGGCGGATCTGTTTTTAGGGTAATCACTAATAAATCCAAGCCTTTTTCTTTGGCTTTTTCTAAGGCTTCTTCATAAGAAAATATCCCAATTTGTTTGTTGGAATCGTCAATGAGACGGATTGTTTGAGGATTCATTAGGAAAGTGTTTATTTATAAAAGCTATGCTTGAGCCGCTTTTAAGAATATGTTTCAAATCTATAAGCGCTTTAGTTAAGGGGTGGAGAAGGTGGGAGTTGAACCCACGTCTAAGAAGCATTAATTAAATAATTCTACGAGTGTATTTTGGTTTTTAAGGCAAAGCCTTTAGTTTAAAGAATTTTAAACCAAACAAAACTTTCTTTAAACTTATCCGAAAAATTTCAATTGGCAAAAAGCGGATAAACCTTGCTGCCAATCAATCCTGACGATTGAAACCTTCCTGTTTATCAGGAGTGGACAGGAAGATTTGCCTAATAATTAGGCAGATGCTTTCCTATGCCTTAGGCATAGGCATAAGCAGGAATTCGTTGTTTGGCATTTAATAGTGCCGCTTCGATTTTAATGAGCTAACGAAGCTTCCTCAACTCGCTTATTTAACAAATTTCTTCTTATCAAATCCCGTCATCCCCAATTAATATTCTCCTTTTCTGGCTTTTTCCGTCCTTCTTTTCGTTTCTCTTTGCTTGATGATTTCTCTTTTATCTATTTTCTTTTTCCCTTTGGCTAAAGCCACTTCAACCTTAATTAAGCCTTTTTTATTATACATTCTTAGCGGGATTAAAGTCAAGTTTTGTTTTTTAATTTTTCCCATCAGCTGGAGCATTTCTTTTTTACGAAGAAGAAGCTTTTTTGTCCTCTTGGCATCATAGGCAAAATTTATATTTTTAGCCTGATAAGGAGGGAAATTGGCATTGATAAGAAAGACCCCTTTTTTTCTAATAATGGCGTAAGAACCGGTTAAATTAACCAAACCGGCTTTCGCAGTTTTTACTTCCGACCCCGTTAAGACAATGCCGCATTCTAATTTATCTATTATTTGATAATCAAAATTAGCTTTTTTGTTTATTGCCAAGTCCTTTGTCATAAAATTTTTTTAACCAGAATTTTTTTGTCTATTTTTAGTATAGCACAGATTTTGATTTTTTTGGCATTTTAGGATAAAGTATTTTATTGAAGAAAAAATATGATTGTTGAAAAAAAATCCGATGAAATCCAAGACTCTATGCCAAAATCTTCCTATTTGGATTTTGTAAAACAGGAAGAAAAGATTTTGGAGTTTTGGCAAAAAAATCATATTTTCCAAAAAAGTTTGGACCAAAGACGGCATTCAGAGAGATTTGTTTTTTATGAAGGTCCGCCCACTGCCAACGGCCGTCCGGGCATTCATCATGTTTTAGCCCGTTCCTTTAAAGATTTGATTTGCCGTTATAAAACCATGAGAGGTTTTTATGTAGAAAGAAAAGCCGGCTGGGACACTCATGGCTTGCCGGTTGAGCTGGAAGTAGAAAAAAATTTAGGTTTTAAAAACAAGAAAGAAATTGAAGATTACGGAATAGACAAATTTAACAAAAAAGCCAAAGAATCAGTTTGGCATTATAAAGAGGAATGGGAAAAGTTAACAGAAAGAATGGGTTTTTGGTTAGATGCCAAAAACCCTTATGTTACTTTTGAGACGAGTTATATGGAAACGGTTTGGTGGATAATAAAAGAAGCCCAAAAAAGAAATTTGCTCTATAAAAGCTATAAAGTTCTTCCTTATTGTCCTCGTTGCGGCACGCCGCTTTCCACTCACGAACTTTCTTTGGGTTACGAGGAAGTTAAAGACCCTTCTCTTTATTTGAAATTTGAGATTGAGAATCCTAAGAATTTCTTGCTAAAAGATTTAAAAGCCAAAAATTTAAAATTAAAAATTTTTCTTTTGGTTTGGACAACTACGCCTTGGACTTTGCCGGCTAATGTGGCGATTGCTGTTTCTCCGAAAGAAAATTATAAATTATGGCAGACGGGGGAAGATTTATTAATAAGCTTAGCTCAGCCGCCGGCTTTGCCTCAAATTAAATTAACAAAAGCAATCGGTGAAATTAAAGGCGAAGATTTAGTCGGAGAAAGATATAAACCTTTATATGAATATCAAATTTCTCCAGAAAAGGAAAAGATTTATGAAGTGGTAGCAGCTGATTTTGTGTCTAATTTAGAAGGCACAGGTTTAATCCACATTGCTCCGGCTTTTGGAGAGGATGATATGGAGTTGATTAAAGCTTTAAATCAAAAGTCAAAAGAAAAAGGACTAAAAGAATTTCCCATCCTTTTAACGGTTAATGAAGATGGCAGGATGAATAACTCAGCGGGCAAGTGGGCTGGTTTATATTTTAAAAACGCCGATCCTTTAATTTTTGAAGACTTAAAAAAAAGAAATTTGATTTATTTTGGGGATTTAAAGGGAACAGTTCATGATTATCCTTTTTGTTGGCGCTGCAAGACCCCCTTGCTTTATTTTGCCGCAGAAGCTTGGTATATAAAAATGAGCAACCTTAGAAAGGAATTAGAGGATAACAATCAAAAAATAAATTGGGTGCCTGCTCATATTAAAAACGGCAGATTTGGTCAGTGGTTGAAAGAAGCCAAAGATTGGGCTATTTCCAGAAACAGATATTGGGGAACGCCTTTGCCAATTTGGGAATGCCCTGATTGCGGAAATTTTGAAGTCATCGGCTCTCTAAAAGAGTTGGAAGAAAAAGCCATAGCTGATAACGAGTTTTATTATTTACGCCACGGCGAGGCTGATTCCAATAAGAATGAATTTCTTTCTTCTTATCCGGAAAAAAAGATTTCTTATTTAACAGAAGAAGGGAAACGGCAGATAGAAGAAACGGCAATAAATTTAAAAAAAGAAGCCATAGATTTAATTTTTTCTTCTGATTTAGCAAGGACCAAAAAAACCGCGGAAATTATTTCTAAGGTTTTGGGGAAAGAAATAATTTTTGATTCCCGTTTAAGAGAAATTGACTTTGGGATTTATAACGGAAAATCCGTCAGTGAGTATTCTAAGCTTTTTCCTGATTTAAGCTATAAATATGAGCATGCCCCTGAAGGCGGAGAAACGATGAGTCAAGTAAGGAAAAGAATGGTGGAATTTTTAAGAGAAATTTCCGAAAAATATAAGAATAAAAAAATTCTTATTATTTCCCACCAAGACCCTTTGGCTTCTATTTTAAACAATAAACTCGTAGCTTTAGGAGAAAGGGGAAGAATTCCTTATGGAATTTTGCCTTTTGACGGAAAAGGGGAGTTAGACCTTCATCGCCCTTTTATTGATGGGATTAAGTTAAGATGCAGTTCTTGCCGCAAAGAAATGACAAGGGCAAAGAGCGTTTTAGATTGCTGGTTTGATTCTGGTTCAATGCCATATGCGCAGTTTCATTTTCCCTTTGAACAAATAAAGCAGAAAAATGAAACTGCGCCAGTTGCCAATTTAATTAAAGAAATTCCTTTTCCGGCTGATTTTATTTGTGAAGCCATAGACCAAACCCGGGGATGGTTTTACACTCTTTTATCAATCGCCGTTCTCTTGGAGCTGGGTCATCCTTATAAAAATGTGATTTGTCTGGGTTTGATTTTAGACGAGAAAGGCGAAAAAATGTCCAAATCTAAAGGCAATATTATTGATCCTTGGACGGTGATTAACTCTTTTGGAATTGACTCCTTGCGTTGGTATTTTTTTATCATTAATGCGTCGGGAGAGGAAAAAAGATTTTCCGCCAAGGATTTAGTTAATTGCCAAAGAAGATTTTTGAATACTTTTTGGAACGTCATTGTTTTTTACGATACTTATGCTTATAAAGAAGGGAAAGAAACGACAGAACAACTTTCTTTTTTAAACCAGTGGATTCTTTCAAAATTAGAAGAAACCAAAGAACAAGTGAGCTATTTTTTGGATAACTATTTGGTCAATGAAGCGGCTAAGACCTTGGATAATTTCGTGGATGATCTTTCTCGTTGGTATATCAGACGTTCAAGAAAAATTTTTCAAAAAGGTTTTGAAGAAAAAGGAAAAGATTGGAGGGAATCGTCAGCAGTACTTAGAAAAGTTTTAAAAGAATTTTCTTTGCTGTTATCGCCTTTTTGCCCGTTTTTTTCTGAAATCGTTTGGCAAAAATTAAATAATTTGTCTAAAGATCCGTCTAAAAAAGAGAGCATCCATCTTGAAGACTGGCCGAAGAAAGAAGAGAAATTCTATAATAAAGATTTATTGTTCTTGATGGAAGAAATCAGAAAAATCTCGTCTGAAGCTTTAAGCCTCAGAAAAGAAAAAGGAATAAAAATTCGTCAGCCTTTAAACTCATTAAAAATAAAAGATGGCGTTTTCTCTTTTCAAAAAAGCCCAAAAAGCCAAGAAGCGTTAAATTTGCTAAAAGAGGAGATAAACGTAAAAACAGCTGGTTTTTCTTGCGAGATAGAAAAGAATTTGGAATTGAATACTATTATCAGCGAGGAATTAAAAAAAGAAGGAGAAATAAGGGAATTTATGAGACAGATTCAGGTGCTTCGTCAGGAATCAGGCATTATTCCCGGCCAGCAAATAAAAATTTTAGTGGCTGGAGAAAAAGATTTTATTTCTTTAATTAAAGAGCAAAAAGAGAATATCAAAAAAGACCTAAAAATAAAGGAAATCTACTGGGAGTCGGGAGAACCGTTTTCCTTTCAAAAAGAGGTGTTCCTCGGAGGGAAGCTTATAAAAATTAGCTTAGAGGCCATTTAATTCGCCTCCACTTATTGAATGGTAAATAGGTATTTGCTAAATTTTAGTTCTTGTTATTTTTGTTTTGTTATGATATATTTGTTTACAATTAGAATTTTATCTTTTTAGTTTTTTAAATCATTTTCGGGTTTTTCCAAAACAAAACAATATTAAAATTATATTATGGCTTTACCTGCTCGTCATCATTCCCGTTCAAGAATAAATAAAAGAAGATCCCATACGGCTCTTAAGCCCTTGGTATTTATTAAATGCCCTCATTGCGGCGAAAGAACTTTGGCTCATCGAGTTTGTCCAAAGTGCGGTTTTTATAAAGAAAAAGAAATTATTGATGTGCTAAAAGGGCTTTCTAAAAAAGAAAAGAAGATAAAACAAAAAGAGATTGAAAAAGGCCAATAATCTTTAAAAATTTAAAATTTAAAATTAATCTCATGGGATCTCGCCACCTTTCTCGTTCTATTTTGCTTCAAACCCTTTATGAATGGGATTTCTGGAAAGGGGAAAAAGATATAGCATCTATTTTTCAGAGAATTTTCAGTGCTTTGGGGGAAGGAATAGAAGATCAGGAATATCCAAAAAAATTATTAGAAGGCATCGTTGCTCATTTAGACGATTTAAATAAAATAATTATCCAAGGAGCGCCGGAATGGCCTTTAGAGCAAATAAATATTATAGACAGGAATATTTTAAGAATAGGCATCTACGAATTATTGTTTGGCGACCCGAAAGCGGTTCCGCCCAAGGTAGCGATAAATGAAGCGGTGGAGCTGGCAAAAACTTTTGGCGGCGATTCTTCTCGTCGTTTTGTTAACGGCGTTTTGGGAACGGTTTTGAGGGAATTTGAAGAAGTTTCAGGGGAACAAGACAGCGAAGCCGATAAAGAGGAAAAAAATAATAAAGAAGAAGAAGAGAGCGATAAAAAAAATAATGGAGATTAATTTTCATAAAGCTGAGAAAGATTTTGGATTAACTTTTAATAATATAGATTTTTTAAAACAGGCCTTGACTCACAGGTCTTTTTTAAATGAACATAAGAATTGGCAGAAAATTGGCCACAATGAAAGATTGGAATTTTTGGGGGATGCGGTTTTGGAGATAGCGGTTTCCGAATACCTTTTTAGAAATTATCCCAACTTACAGGAAGGCGAATTGACAGGAATCAGAGCGGCTTTGATAAACAGCGACTCTTTGCTGGAGATAGCCAATAGATTGGATTTGAAAAATTATATTTTGGTTTCTAAAGGCGAGGAAAAAGAATTAAAAAAATCTCAGCCTTATTTATTAGCCAATGCCGTGGAGGCGATTGTGGGAGCTTTGTATTTAGATCAGGGGATAAAAGCCGCAGAAAAATTTATAGAAAAACAGATTTTAGTTAAAGCGCCGGATATTATTAAAAAAAGAAGCTATAAGGACCCGAAAAGTTTGTTTCAGGAAAAAAGTCAGAAATTTTACGGCATTACGCCATCCTATAAAATTATAAAATCTTGGGGGCCGGACCATAATAAAAAATTTCAAGTCGGAGTTTATCTTAAAGAAAAATTGGTCGCTTCTGGAGAAGGGTTTTCAAAGCAGGAAGCCGAAATTAATGCCGCTTCGGAAGCTTTGGAAGCGCTAGAAAAAGACAGAAAGGTTTAAAGATTAGAAGACTAGAAAATTTATGTTTCTTAAGCGGGTCTTAATAAAAAATTTTAAATCCTTTTCAGGGAAAAATGTCCTTGATTTCCCGGCTTTAATTACAGCTATTGTTGGTCCGAATGGTTCGGGAAAATCAAATGTAGTTGACGCTATCAGATGGGCTTTAGGCGAGCAAAGTTTTAAAAATTTAAGAGCAGAAAAAGGAGAAGATTTAATTTTTAGAGGAGGCAAAAAAGGTTTAATCAGCGGTTTTGCCGAAGTGGAATTAATCTTTGACAATAGCCAAAAAATTTTCCCTTTTGACGTTTCCGAACTGAGCATTTTGAGAAGAATTGATAGAAACGAAAACAACAGTTATTTTTTAAATCGCCAACCTTGTCGGCTAAAAGATATTATAGAAATTTCTGCGGCTGCCAAATTGGGATTAAAAGGTTTTTCTATAGTTAACCAAGGATCGGCGGACGCGATTTTAAGAGTTTCGCCTCAGGAAAGGAGGATGATGCTGGAAGAAAATTTAGGATTGAAAAGTTTGGAAATAAAAAAAGAAGAAGCAAAAAGAAAATTAAATTCTACGGCGGTCAATTTAGATAAAGCTCGTTCTTTGCATCAGGAAATTCTTCCTCGCCTCCGTTCTCTAAAAAGGCAGGTTGCCAGATGGGAGAAGCGAGAAGAAATAAAAAACGAGTTATCTCTTTTGGGAAAAAAATATTTTACAATTTGGTACCGCCAAATTATAAAAGAGAATCCTTCCCAAAATTTTGATATTAAAAAAATAGAACAAAGGATTTCAGAATTGTCGTTGGCTATTAAAAACAAAGAAATAGAATTAGGCCTTTTGAAAGAAAAAAAAGACGAGAGTCTGGAAAGCAGAATTACCTGTCTTACCAATCAGATTATTGATTTGCAAAATAAAAAATCTTTGATTTGGAGGGAATTAGGCAGGAAAGAAGCAATAGGACAGTCGGTTTTTTCTGAAAAAGAAATAGAAAGTAAAATCAAGCTTTTAAAAAAGTCGCTGGAAGAGCTTTTGGAAATTTCCGATCCCTCTCTGCTTAAAAAGCGAATAAAAGAAATTATTGGAGATTTAGATGCTTTTTATAGAATTGAGAGCAAGGAGACTGGAGAAGAAGTAAAAAAAATAAAAGGAGAATTGGAAGAGATTGAGCACGAGATAAACGAGAAAAATAAACTATTAAAAGAACAGCAGAAATTATTAAACGAAAGAGGCGTTGATTTTAAAAATAAATTTCAAGAGATAGAAGTTTTAAGAGAAGAAAAAGATTTGCTGCTTAGACAAGTTCAAAAAGAAGAAATTTTAAACGAAAAACGCAGCTTGCGGTTGGAGGACTTTAAAAGAAGGCTGAGAGAGACAAATTTTTCTTTTGAAGAAATAGAGGAAAATTATCGGCTGGGAAAAGAGGAGGAATTGGATTCTTTGATTGAGGAACTTCCGTCTTTGGAAAGAAAAATCTCCAACCTTAGAAGAGCTTTAGCCGACATCGGGATAGAAGATGAAAATATAATAGCTGAATATCGCGATGTCTCCAGCCGTTATGAATTTTTAAATCAGCAAGTAGAGGATTTGGAAAAAAGCTTTCTTGATTTAAAAAAATTGATAGTCCAACTTAACAATCAGATAAAAGAAAAATTTGATGAAGCTGTAAGGGAAATTAACGAAGAGTTTAATCGTTATTTTGGTTTAATATTTAAAGGCGGAGAGGCGAAATTAATCCAGATTGAAAAGGCCAAGAATGTTAACAAAAACCAAGAAGAAGAAATTGTTTCCGATGGTTCCGACGAATTAAAAACTCTTAATAACCAAGACGATGATAGTTTAGGGTGGGGAATTGATATAAAGGTAAAAATTCCCAAGACCAAACTTCGCAGCTTGGAAATGCTTTCGGGTGGGGAGAGAACTTTAGTGGCTATTTGTTTAATTCTTGCCATAATTAATCAGTCAGATCCGCCGCTTTTAATAGTGGATGAAATTGATGCGGCTTTAGATGAGGAAAATAGCAGATTTTTTGCGGAAATTTTAAAGGAGTTAAGCAAAAATACCCAATTTATAATTGTGACTCATAACCGAATGACAATGACAGCCGCCAGTGTTATTTATGGCGTAACTTTATCAGAAAATAATAGCTCTCAGCTTATTTCTTTGAAATTAGAAGAAGCGGAAGAAGTGGTAAAAGATTGATTATTTATAAATTTCTATAATGGGAAATGAGGGGAATAAAAAAATTTTAGAAGAGATTCTTTTTGTTTATATTTTTGTCTTGTTATTATCTTGGGCATCGTTTTCTTTTATGACTTTATTTTCCGGGATTGTTGCCCGTTGGAGCATCGGTTGTCTTCCTTTATTATTTTTTATTATTTTTCCAATTTTTAATAATTTTTTTAGAAAACAAGATTTTTTAGAGCTTGGGATAACTCAAAAAAATTGGTTAAACGCTTTCTTGTTTGGAATTTTAAGCGGGTTTTTAATAGTTATAATTTACCGATCAGCTTCTTTTTACGAGCCCTACGCGACTTTCAATAATAAAAGATAAAACATACAATACCCAAAACGATTCAACCGCGCCCCCGTTTATTTTTAAAATAGGAAACATAATGTTTTTTAAGTTTTCTTTGGTAAAATAATTATACACTAGAATTTTCCCCTCCGCTATATCTGTTTGACAAATATATAAAGAATGGTATAATTAATAAATAAAGAATTAGCACCTTAAAAAAATTAAGAAAAGGAAGGTGAATTTCTTTGAAATTCTTAACAGCAAGTAAAAGAAGTGGAATTTGTTTATTGATTTTAGTGATTTTATATGTAAGTGGTTGCGGTATTCCTCTGGCACCAGAAATACCAGTGGCACCAGAAATACCAGTTTTAACTCCTGAAGAAATAGCATTACTTAAAGAGCATTCATATGGTGGAGGAAATTATGTAATAAGGTGGCCAGATGATTCCATTATTGAAGTATACGATGAAACTAATTTTCCACAATTACAATATGTATTTGATGAATGGAATCAAGTGTTAGATGGCAAAGCCGTTCTTGTAATTACCAATGATTCGTCCAAAGCAAAAGTGAAAATTGTTTTTAAGGATCTTGAAGGAATTGTTGGGTTCGCCGGAGTTGGGATGACAGGAAAGATGATAGAAAATGAGTTTATTACCTTTCTTTCCGACGGGATAGTAGAAATAGATAAAAATGGCGGTTTTAATGTACCTATCTATTTGCATGAATTTGGGCACATCTTAGGTTGTCTTCGCCATTTTGAAGATGAAGAATCAATAATGGCAAAAGTACCTTTGGTGAGGCATATTGATGAGCAAACAAAAAACTTTTTTTTACTTCTTTACTCTCTTCCTGTTGGATATAGGCTTCTTTAAGCTCAATGCTGTCGTAGCGGGCTTGCCTAACACAACAGCATGTTGCTTAAAGGGTTTGCTATCACTAAAGTTATTGTTATGAATGGAACATATATCCAGAAAAAATATATGAATTTGTGTACAACGGGTACAAAAAGAGGCGGGAATATATTTCCGCCTCTTTTTCTTTTTCCCCTTGACTTATTTATTAGTTGGTCTAAAATATTAGTAAGAGTTAAATAAATATATGAAAAATAATTTTAAATATTTCAGTTTTCTGTTATTGATGTTTTTTTGTTTTTTATTTCCTATGGAACTAGTATTAGCTGCCTGTCCTTGCGGAAGTGCAAAAATTTGTGTTGGTGTTGGTGTTAATCTTGATGGTTCCTCCATAGTAGACTGCGAAGAAAAGTGCCTTTCTTGTGGTACTACTGATACTACTACTCCCGGTTCTTCCGGTAAAAAAACATGTCACTACAATACTTGTGAAGGGGGAAATTGCAAGACGGTAACTTTGAAGTATAGTTCTAACACTTCCAATCCTTGTACAGGTAAAAACGCTTGTTCTACTGATGCTGATTGCGGTGGCGGCGGTGGCACCCCTCCCCCCTCTCCAACTTGTACTTATTATGCTTGTCGTTCAGCTAATTCTTGTTCCTTGAGGCAACTTAATCAAGCTACTTGTCCAGCTAACCAATGCAGTTCTAATGCTGATTGCGGTGGTTCTACCACCACTACCCCTCCTTCTTCCTCTCGTTGGTCTTGCAGTGTAAATCAAAAGCAGTGTCATCAAAATACCAATGGTGCATTTACTTCTTATTCCTCTTGTATGGCTTACTGTAATCCTTCTTCTACCCCTACCCCCACTGCCGCCCCTCCTCCTTCTACCAGATATTCCTGCAACACCTCTACCGGGCAATGTTATGCTAAATCGAGTGGTTCTTATTCTTCTTTATCTAGCTGCCGAGCAGCTTGTAAACCTTCTTCTTCTACCCCTACCACCTCTACCACCACTACCACCCTTACCAGATATGCCTGTAATCAAGAGAATGGTACTTGTTACTCAAATCCCAATGGTCCTTATTCTAGCATAGCTTCCTGCGAGAATAATTGTTTCAGAAAACCCTGCACCATTGATATTTTTACCATCAATGACAAAGATACTTCTCCTATCAGAGTCTGGGTTACCCAGTTAAACCAAGGCCATTGGTCAGCCAGTGATTATTGCGATAATTGCAATATCTCCTGTTCTCCCTATCCTGATTGCCTTTGGCAGAAGAATAATATCGGTACCGGAGGTCCTGGAGCCATTTATCAGTTTAAACTCAAAGAATACGGCTTCTACACCTATACCTTAACCTGCTTTAATAGCTTTGGTGATCGTCCTTCAGAAACCCTCCAAGTCAACGCTGTCAACCTTCCTTGGTGGCGGGAAATCGTTCCTGTCCTGCCGGGATCGTTGTGGGGAATAATCAAGAAATAGCAATGAGTTTTAAAAATATTTAAAAAGTGAAACTCTAAATTCCTCCTGAGCGCTTCAGGAGGAATTGCTTTTTTATTTTTTTATTTATGCTATATTATTATTAAAAAATATATGAATCAAATTTTTAATTTTTTATCAAATTTTAATTTGAAGCTGATAATTCTATTAGCGATTTTATTTTTTTATTTCTGGTACGCTTTTTCTATCATTTACCATTTAATTCGTTTTGGCATAGGCACTCAACCAAAAATTATTTCTTTAATCTTCTTTCTCGGTTCTTTTTTAATGTTTGTTTTAGTAATAAATTCCTATTTCCGGGTTGATTTACAAAATATTTTTAATCCTATTGGCGGCTATTCGCCGTAATTTTTAAAAAATAATTTTATGTCAATATTTACTTCTTCTACCAATAGTTTCCGCAGCCAGCTTTCCGGTGAAACCACAATTCTGGTTATCAGGAAACACTGGTTGATTTTTATCAGCCCGGCTATTATGTGTTTTATTTTGGCAGGCGCGCCTTTTTTAGTTTATTTTCTTATTTATAATCAGCCGTGGTATTTTTTTGTTTCCTCTCTCTTTTGGTTTATAGCCGCTCTTTATTATCTGCTTATTTGGGATTTGTTTTTTTATAATTTGATGATTTATTCTTTAAATACCATAGTGGTGACTTCAAAAAGAATTATAGAAACCGAGCAAAAGGGATTTTTTAATTACAATGTTGACGAGTTGGAAATTAAAAAAATTCAGGATATTTCGGTTGCCATCAATGGAGTTTTTGCGGCTTTTTTTGATTACGGGGTAATAGAAATTCAGAGCGCTGGCTCTCAAAATAAATTTTTATTCCACTACATCCCTCATCCCCAAAAGGTAAAAAACGCTATTATGGAAATAGCAGGGGATTAAGGATTATTTTTTTAAGGTTTTTATAATTATTGGTGCCCAGGGAGAGACTCGAACTCTCATGGATTACTCCACACGATTTTGAGTCGTGCGCGTCTGCCAATTCCGCCACCCGGGCTTTTTTATGGCTCGCGTTTTTTCTTTAATAGAATATAAATAAAATAAGCTTAATTGTCAAAATTTTGTAAAATTCCAATAAATTGGATAGAATAAAAAGTTGTTGTTGAGGAGATTATGAATCAATCAAACCTTCAATTTAAAATTACTCCGCATTTGGAAAAATTAGCCAAAAAATCAGAAGCAATTAGAAAACAATTTTATCCTTCAAGAAAAGAAAAACAAGGTAAAAAGAAAAATCTAGACCCTTTAGCTGAAGAAAAAAACAGTCCTGTTAAAGGGTTGATTTATCGTTATTCTGACAGGGCGTTGGTTTTATTGACTTTAAATTGCGCCGCTTATTGCCGTTTTTGTTTTCGGAGAAGAGCGGTTTCAGACATTAGAAAAGGGCTTTTAAGCAGAACTGATTTAGAAGCCATAGTTGACTTTATAAAAAAACATAAAAAAATTCGGGAAGTAATAATTTCCGGCGGCGATCCTTTAACTCAGCCGGAGATTTTAAGAAATTTCTTAAAAAAAATTGTTTGTTTGAAACAAATTAAAATCATCAGAATCGGCACAAGGTTGGCGGTTAGCGACCCCAAAAGAATAAACCAAGAAATTTTAGAAATATTGAAGCTGGTTAAAAAGCAACCGCTTTATCTCTTGCTTCATTTTGAGCACCCGGACGAGTTAACTTTAGAAACAAAAAAAGCTATAAAAAAACTTCATTCTTTAGAAAACACGATTTTATTATCCCAGACGGTTTTTTTAAAAGGGATTAATGATAAAAAAGAAATTTTAAAAGAGCTTTTTGAAGGTTTAACAGCCTTAGGAGTTAAACCTTATTATATTTTCCACAACGACGCTCCTTCTGGAACAGAACATTTTACCGTTGGTTTTAAAAAAGAAATAAAAATTATGACTCAGTTGAGAAAAGAATTAAGCGGTTTGGCTTATCCCATTTACGCTTTAGATAAAAAAGGTTTTCCTTGTAAAATTCCCTTGCCCCTTGATTTTGATTTTTCTTTTCTGAGACAATCTGAGACAAAAAGACAATCAGCTTGAGGGAATCTTTTAGCGAATTGATTTTTTACTATTTTTTTCTTTTTCCTCTCATGTTATACTATTAATATTATTATGGTGAAGGTCATCGCTATTTGCAACCAGAAAGGCGGTGTAGGAAAGACTACGACTACAATGAATTTAGGGGCTTATTTAGCGGCTTTTGGCAGGAAAACTTTGATAGTGGATTTTGATCCTCAAGCCAATACGACTTCCGGCTTGGGTTTTGATTATAAAGAATACAAACAATTGTCAACCACGGTTTACCATGTCTTAATAGGAAGAATCTCTCTCCAAGAAGCCGTAAAGAGAACTTCCGTATTTGGCTTGGATATTTTACCGGCTTCTCCTGACTTAATTGGCGCCCAAGTGGAATTAAATGTTTTTCCTGAAAAAGAGTTCAGGTTGAACGAGTTGCTATCTCCGCTATTACCTCAATATCATTATATTTTAATAGATTTACCGCCTTCTTTGGGCTTATTGACAATTAATGGCTTGGCAGCGTCTCAAGATGTCTTAATTCCTATCCAAACAGAGTATTATGCCTTGGAAGGATTGGCCCAGCTGATTAATACCATTGATTTAATAAGAAGGAACCTTGAAAAAGATTTAAAAATTCTTGGCGCCGTGATGACTCTTTATGATAGAAGAAATAAGTTGGATAGATTGGTGGTTAAGCATATCAGGAGAAATTTCCCCGGTTATGTTTTTGAAACGATTATTCCAAGAAACGTTGACCTTGCTGAAGCGCCGAGTTTTGGCAAGCCTATTCTTCAGTATAATCCATATTCAGACGGAGCGAGAGCTTATCGTCAATTAGCCCAAGAATTAATTAAAAAATCAGAATTCAATAATGGTTTTAAAATTTAAAGTTGAGATTTATCATTATGGACGATAATCAATTTTTAGGGCAGGGAATTAACGCTTTGATTCCCAAAAAAAATAAGAATCCGCAAAACAACGGCCAAGATTTGCTTGAAGACAGAATAAATGGAAAAATTTCCGATACTTTTTCCAATCTTTCCTCAGATTTAATTAAAAATTCTTTTTCAGGTTCAGGCGGACAACCGGACAAGGAAAAAGAAAATTTAGAATTAGGAAATTTAAATTCTTTAAAAGAAAATTTTCAAGACGATTTTACACAGAACAAAGCAGTTTTAGGAAGAACAGAAATGATGATGGAGTTTTCTAATCTGTCGGATGTTTCTTCTGGAAATTTTTTGCCTAAAAAAGAAATTCAGAAGACGCCTTTTTTTGGCCACCTTGGCCATCAAGGGGAAGAAAGAATCTTTTATATTGAAACAGATAAGATTAAACCCAATCCCCAGCAACCAAGAAAAATTTTTTCAGAGGAATCTTTGAGGGAATTAGCAGATTCTATTAAGGAATACGGGATTTTAGAGCCTTTGCTTGTTACCCGGATAGAAAAAGAAACGGAAAAAGGCACGGAGGTAGAATATCAGTTGATTTCAGGGGAGAGAAGATTAATGGCTTCAAAGTTATTGGGTTTGCCGTCGGTGCCGGTTATTATAAAAAAACCGATAGCTGAACAGAGAAAATTAGAAATGGCTTTAATTGAGAATATCCAGAGAGAAGATTTGAGTTCTGTATCCAAAGCCAAAGCTTTCGCTCGTTTAATTAGCGAGTTTGGTTTGACCCAACAAGAATTAGCCGAAAGACTGGGAAAAAGCAGGGAAGCAGTCGCCAATATTTTAAGGTTATTGCAGCTGCCCTATGAAGCTCAGATGGCTTTGGAGGAAAACAAGATAAATGAAGGTCATGCCCGGGCGATTCTTCTTTTTAATAATCCGGAAAAACGAAGGGCTTTTTTAAAAGAAATTTTAGCGAAAAATCTTTCCGGCAGAGAAGCTTTTGATTTAGCCCGGCATTATCTTGGTTCTGAAGGGAAAAAGGATGTTTCACCAAGGAGGAAGAACGTTTCTTTAAATCCTGAAGATTTGGAGTGGCGGGAAAAATTGGAAGGATTTTTACAAACGCCGGTTTTGATTAAAAAAAGAGGAAGCCAAGGAGCGATTGAAATCAGGTTTTTTTCCGAAGAAGAATTAGAAAAAATCCTTAAAAGAATTTTAGAGGATAAAGTCAACCCAAAAGATTAATTAAAAAGATTTTTTCTTTAAAGCCTCTTGAATTTTCTTTTTTGTTTCAGCCATTTTTACAAATTCCAGCCAGCCCGAGGAAGGGAGTTTTCCTTTTTTTAAAATAATTTCAACTAATTCTCCTGATTTGAGTTTATAGTCAAAAGGGACAAGTTTTCCATTGACTTTTGCTCCGAGTGCCTGATTGCCGATTTCGGTATGAACTTGATAGGCAAAATCGATGGGAGTAGCGCCGTCAGGCAAATCAATGACATCTCCTTTTGGCGTTAAAACAAAAATTCTGTCCTTAAAAAAATCGGTTTTTAAAAACTCTAAAAAATTTTTTGAACGGGAAAATTCTTTTTGCCATTGTTGCAATTGATTAATCCACAGGAAATCTTTTATTTGGATTTTTTTTGGGTTTTTTATATCTTTTGAAGATTTATATAACCAATGGCTGGTTATGCCTTTTTCTGCCTCTTCATCCATTTCTTTTGTTCTGATTTGAATTTCTACAATCCTGCCTTTTTCGGCAAAAACTGAAGTATGAAGACTGCGGTAGCCATTGGGTTTTGGTAAAGCAATATAATCTTTAAATCTTCCGGGCACGGGTTTCCAGAGCCCATGGATTATGCCTAAAGCAAGGTAGCAATCCTCAGTTTTCTTTAAAATAATTCTTAAAGCCACCAAGTCGTAGACTCTTTTTATATCCATTTCTTCTTTTTGAAGTTTTCTCCAGATGCTGTAAAGATGTTTGGCGCGGAATTTAATTTTAAAAAGAAACAGTTTATTTTCTTTTAGCTTTTTTTCCAAGATGGGCACTAATTCTTTTAGGTAATTTTCCAGTTCTTCCCGATGGTTGCCTACTATTTTTTTTGTTTCTTTATATTCTTCTTTGAAGACATAAGGGAAAGACAGGTCTTCTAATTTAGCTCCGATGTCAGTCATTCCCAGCCTGTAAGCTAAAGGAGCGTAAATTTCCAAAGTTTCTTTCGCTTTTTGGTTTTTTTTATTTTCTTCCAACGCCCAAAAAGTTTTTGCATTGTCAAGCCGGTCAGCCAATTTTATTAGAATAACCCGAATGTCTTTGGCCATAGCTAAAATCATATTCCGAAAACTTTCTTTTTCTAAAAAAATGTCTTTTTGAGGCTCTTTGTATTTAAAGGAGGAAATTTTAGTCAGGCTTTGCACTAAAAAAGCCACTTCTGGGCCGAATTTAATTTTTATTTCCTCTAAAGGCACAGAACAATCTTCAACGGTATCATGGAGAACGGCGCTAACAATGGTATTTAAATCTAATTTATATTTTGTCAAGGTATAGGCAACCCTTAAAGGATGTTTGATAAATGGCTCACCGGATTTCCTTTTTTGGCCATTATGGGATTTCTCGGCAAAATCAATAGCGTTTTCCAGCAACTCAAGTTCTTTTTCCCCTAAACGATTTTTTAATTTTTCAACTAATTTTTTCCTTAAGGGTTTCATAATGACAATTACGGTCGGAGCATTTAATTTTTGTTTTTGTTTCTACTAAATATTTCCCGCATTCAGGGCAATTTTTTCCGGTTGGCGGATAAGAAGAAATAAATTTACATTCCGGCCAAGCAGAACAAGCGTAGAAAGTTTTCCCTTTTTTGCTTCTTTTAATTACTACCTTGCCTTTTTGGCAAAGAGGGCAAGGAAGAGAAAGATTGTTTTCCTGAGATTTGGTGTAAGAACACTTTGGCCAAGAAGAACAGGCGTAAAATTTTCCATAACGGCCGAGTTTTAATACTAAAAAGTTGCCGCACAAAGGGCATTTTTCTTTGGTGGTAGTGATTGGCGCCAATTTTTCTTTAGAAATTTCTTGGTCTTTTTTCTTAATGTTTTCCTCAAACGGTTCATAAAAATCTTTGATTATTTTTTCCCAAGCAATTTTTCCTTGGGCTATTTCGTCTAATTTTTCTTCCAGCTGAGAGGTAAATTGATAATCTATAATTGTATCAAAATGCTGAACCAAAAAATCGGAAACCAAAATGCCTATTTCCGAAGGGAAAAAAGCTTTATTTTCGTCTCTTAAAATATAACCTCTTTCCTGAAGGACAGAAATTATGGGAGCATAAGTTGACGGTCGGCCGATGCCGAAATTTTCCAAAGTTTTTATTAAAGAAGCATCGTTAAATCTTGGCGGCGGCTGAGTTAAATGTTCAAGGACATCGGTTTTTTTAATAATCAACTCTTCACCTTTTTTTATTTGGGGAAAATTTTTCCCAACTTCCGAAGGATAAGCATAGGGATAAATTTTTAAAAAACCATCAAACTCTAATTTATAAAAATTGCTTTTTAATTCATAAATATCTTTTTTTCCCGAAGCCTCAAAGATAACGGATGTTTTTTTTATTATTGCTTGAGGCATTTGAGTGGCTAAAAATCTGCTCCAAATTAAAGAATATAAGAGCAATTCTTCCTTTGCCAAATATTTTTCTATTGATTCTGGAACAAGGAAGGGGTCGGTTGGCCTGATAGCTTCATGGGCTTCTTGGGCTAACCGCGAACGGTTTTTAAAAATTCTTGGTTTTGGCAAAGTATATTTTTCTCCAAGATTTTTTTGGATAAAAATTTTAGCGGCATCAAGGGCTGAGGCGGCAAGGTTGAAGGAGTCAGTTCTCATATAGGTAATCAGCCCAACCGGTCCTTTGCCTAAATTTTTTCCTTCATAGAGTCCTTGGGCAATCATCATGGTTTTTTTTGCCGGAAAATGAAAAAGACGCCAAGCCGTTTGCTGTAAGGTGCTGGTGGTAAAAGGCGGCAGAGGGGATTTATTTTCTTTTTCTTCCGCGATTTCTTTAACAGCAGCTTTATTATTTTCTAATTCTTTTTTTATTCTTTCAGCCTCTTCTTTATTTTTTATTCCGGGTTTAGGCAAAGATTTGCCATTGATTTTAGATAAATTAGCTTCTAAGGTTTCTTTGTTTTTTCCTTTTAAAATTTTTTCTAAAACAGCGACAAGAGTATAATATTTTTCTTGTTTAAAACTTTCTCTTTCTCTTTCCCTTTCCACTATTAGTCTTAAAGCGGGCGATTGGACCCGGCCGGCAGATAGACCTCTTAAAATTTTTCGCCAGAGGAAGGGTGATAATTTATAACCAACCAATCTGTCTAAAACTCTTCTGGCTTGCTGGGCATAAACTAAATCCATATTTATCTGTCGCGGTTCTTTAATGGCTTTTTCTATGGCTGGTTTGGTAATTTCGTGAAAAACAATCCTTTCGGTTTTTATTTGATTTTCAGCTTTTTCGCTGGAATTTTTGGTTTTTAAAATATTAGCGAGATGCCAAGCAATTGCTTCTCCTTCGCGGTCTTCATCAGTGGCTAAAATAATTTTTTCCGCTTTTTTGCTGGTTTTTTTAAGTTCGTTTACCCTTTTTTTGGCTTTAGTGGGGATAATATATTCAGGAAGAAAATTATTTTCAATTTTAATCCCTAACCTTGATTTTGGCAGATCCCTTACGTGGCCATAGGAGGCGACCACTTTAAAATCTTTTCCCAAGAAGTGAGAAATAGTTTTTGCTTTAGTTGGCGATTCAACAATAATTAAGTTCATATTATTTTTATTCCAGCATTAATTTATTTTTATATAATTGCCTCCTCCAAGGTCTTTTGCTGCGCCCTTTAATTCCAGAGAAGTTAAGCAAGCTAAAACTTCATTAGATTTAAGATTAAATTTTTCTACAATTTTGTCAATAGCCAAGGGTTCTACCGGAGAAAGCGATTGATAGATTTGTTTTTCCAGAGGATTATTTATTTGTTTTTCTAAATCAGAGTTTTTTTCTAAATTTTCTTTTTTAGCGAAGCTGATATTTAATTCTTCCAAGATATCTTCAATTCCGCTTACCAGTTTCGCCCCTTCCTTTATTAAATTATTAGGACCAAGAGAATTTGGATTGAAGATAGAACCGGGTATGGCAAAAATCTCGCGGTTTTGCTCTAAGGCAAAGCGGGTAGTGATAAGAGCGCCGCTTTTTTCTGGCGCTTCAATTATCAAAGTGGCTCGGCATAAACCGCTGATAATTCTGTTTCTCCAAGGGAAATAATATTTTTTCGGTTCGGTTTCTAAAGGATATTCGCTTATTAACCCTCCTTTTTTTAAGAGGATTTCTTTAGCCAAATTTTTGTTTCCTTCCGGCAGGACCCTATCTAAACCGGAACCTAAAACTGCTATGGTTTTCCCGCCGGATTTTAAAGCAGCCTTATGAGCTATAGCATCAATTCCGTAGGCCAAACCGCTTACAATGGTGAAGTTATAATTAATCAGTTCTTTAACAATTTTTTCTGTAACCAATTCGCCATAGGGGCTGGATTTTCTTGTTCCGACCACAGCGATAAAATTATTTTCTTGTTGAATTTCACCTTTAACATATATTCCCAAAGGAAAATTATTTATTTCTTTTAAAAGGGAGGGGTAGGATTTTTCTTTGGCTGTAATAAAATTAATATTATTCTTTTCCAATCTTTCCCATTCTTTTAAGGGGTCGTAATTTATTTTTTTCGCAGCGATTAGTCTTTCCCAGGCCTTTTTATAAGAATCGCAGGATGAGACAAAGGCAGGCAATTTAAGAAAATTATTTTTAAAAGAAAGGTTAAGGACATTTAAATACAGCTTTTCTTCAGGTAAAGTTTTTTGGTAGGGCTTCATATTCATATTTTTATTTTAAATTGTAGCTATTTTCTATATTTTTATATTATTTTTGATTTTTGCTTTTTTGGCAAGTTGGAAACTTTTTTTTCTTTTGTTATAATCTATTTAAATGATTAATTTCAAGAAAATATTGTTAATCAGGATTTTTTTGATAATTGGTTTAATCGGCGCTTGCGGCGGGATATTTTACTATATCCAAAAAGATATTGCCAAAACCGTGACTGCGATTACCTTGAAAAAGAAAGAAATTTTTCTCAGGGGAAGGGTTTTAACCAATGTGGAGAATTTGGAGAAAGAAAAAAAAGAAGCCCTGCCTTATCTTGAAAATTTAAAAAAGGCTTTACCCACAGAATCAGAAACTGTCGGTTTTGAAGATGTTTTAAAAACGCTTGCTGCTAAAAACGACTTAACTTTGAGTTTTCGTTTTGGGATTTTGAATAAGGAAACCGAGGGGAGCAAGAAGAGTTACAATTTTGATTTAATCGCTTCTGGGCCCAAAAAAGGAATTTTAAATTGGTTAAAAGATTTTCAAGAACTCCCTTACACTGTTCTTTTAGAAAAAATTGAAATAATCGAAACAGGACAAGAAGAGTTAGACGCCAATTACGAGGCAAAAATTTTGGGGAAAATTTATCTTCGTTAATTATTATTTAAAATTATGGCAGGAAAGATAAATAAAAAAAAGATTAGACAGGAATATTTGTTTTTAGGCATTGGTATATTTTCAATAGCGGCAAGCGCGGCGGCGGTACTTTATAGCTTGACTTTCCTTGTCAGAAATATTAATTTAGTTTTATCTTCGGCAGAT
>DJVL01000011.1:0-7395 GCA_002440845.1 Patescibacteria group bacterium UBA6257 | reverse complement strand
TTTAATACTGCGGGTGTGTAGTTCAGTGGTAGAACGCCATTCTGATAAAATGGAGGTCGTAGGTCCGATTCCTACCACACCCACCAAGGAAATTTTTAATTTCATAATTTTTAAATAAAAGCCCTCCCTTAAAAATTTGATTCTTTCCAATTGAGGGGCCTGTAGCTTAGTTGGCAGAGCGCCACATTTGCAATGTGGAGGTTAGGGGTTCGAGTCCCCTCAGGTCCACTATAATTAATTATGGCCAGAAGCAAGCCAACTGCTTGGCTTGCGTGGGGACGAGAAGCGCGCAGCGTTAGGCGAGTTTTCTAACCTTTGGTTAGAAAGGCGAGCATCGCGAGCGGCGGCCTGCGAGAATTTTCCGTCAGGCAAATTACTTGTAGGCGAGTCCCCTCAGGTTCACCTATTAAATTAGCCGCCTCGCCCCGCCGCCTTGCTCGTAAAGAGCAGAGTCCAGCAAAAAAGTTCCCTTTTCCTTTTAGAAGAAAAAAACGGCGTGCGCCAAATCAAAAAATGCGAAAAAAACTTTTTTGCGGGGTAGAGAACGCCTCTGCTGGCGCAGAAAACGCTGTCGCTTTCCACCCCACCGGTGCCCTTCGACGTGGAAAGAAAAGCGGATGAGCCGCTACTTCTATTCTTTGCTCTTTGAAATTTTTTTGTTATCATTGTAATAAATTAGGAAAGGTTTATGTCTATTACTTAAATTATAGAAATATATTGTAATGAAGCTAAACAACAAATCCACATTAGCAGAAAACATAAAGAAATATCGTAATAAAATGGGCATTTCTCAAGACCGGCTCTCAAAATTAGCCGATGTCACCATAATACGATTATCAAAATTGAATCAGGGGAAAATAAAAATCCTACACTCGAAACCTTAAAAAGAGTTGCCAAAGCTCTTGGGGTTAGTATTGAAGAATTAATATGAAAGAAAAAGTATCAAAAAATGCTATTGTCGATGGTATAACCCAAGCTATAATAGATGGCGGGAAAGATAGTTTTAGAAAACTAATTACAATATTAAATAATGAAAAATATAAAAAACATTTTTCAGGTAGTCTTTTAGAAGGGGTGCGAGAAAAAGAAAGTATAAATTTTATAATTTTTAAATTTTTTTTAGAACTCCAAGTTTTGAAAAATACCTTTGAAAAGGAAATTGCCGATGAATTTAAAAATATGAGCATTGAACTATTTGCGCAAAAATTAAAATACGATAAAGATAAATTGATTAAAGAAATAGAAATTTACGAGAAAAAATTTGATGAAGATATAGGAGCTGGCATAAATCCTTTTGATAGTTTGGGTATATTGGCTATATTGTGTGAAAAGTTAAAATTTAAAAAAACAGTTGATATTGGTGGAACAAAATGGTTTGATCCAATATTAATTCAGTCTTTAAATTCCTTTGTGGGCCCCACTGGAATGTGGAAAAAAGCAAAAGAGCTTTATGAGATTAATGAATAAAACTATAAAAAGGTCATTTAATTAATAAAAATTTTACTATGAATTTTAATAAAACTTTATCTTGGAAAATTTTATTACCCATTGGTGTTCTCCTTTTAGTTATAGGTTATCAAGGAGCAATAGGTCTTCTTGGATTAATTATGACAATGATGGGAATAATAGATTTAGTAAGACAATATAGAAAAAAGAAAAAAATACCGACGGAAAATCAATCTCAATAATTTACTTAATTTATATTATGACACGCCAGTTTCACTGGCACGAAAAATTGTGGCGGCGAAAAAAGAAGCGGCGAAAGCAAGAGCGGGCAAAAATTCCTGGTGGGATGACACTCTAACCCCCTTCCCCCGCACCAGAACAAGTTCGGTACGGGACTTCGCTTTTTGCCCGGCCGAGCGTTCAGTTCCGGTTCTGCCGAGCGAAGCTCGGCAATCAGTCAGGATTTTGTTGATAATAAGTTCTAACTTTTTCTAAAACATTCCACCATAATGAATTTGCCTCGCCCCGCCCAGCGGAGGCAAATATGGGTGGAGGCTTTTATACAAAAGCCGTATCAGATATACGCTGTTATATGATGTATGGCTTTTTCTTTCTCTTCGCTAACGCGAAAATTTGCTATAATATAATTATAAAAGTTTTTTTAACTTACCCAATATGAATAATGAACTTTACGAAGTAATAAAAACTTACGCCACTAAAACTCACAAGGAATTAGCATCGTTACTTTTGGACAAATCTAAAGATCAACTGATTGCTCTTTTTAATGGCTTGATTACCATTTATATTAACGATAAAAATTCATCGCTTCTTCGGGAGTATATTACGGTATCTTTAGCAGGATATACACCGACAAATACTAAAATCGGATATAACGGTTTTAAACAATCAACTCAAACCGGCGGAAAGGTTATTGCTTGCGAGGCTAAACCACAAAATTTTTAACAAAAATTGACTCGACGCGCTCGGTAATTTGTTATAACATATATTTGCAAGGTAAAAAAGCAAATATATGGCTAAAACAAAGACAATTTCAGATAAATTAGCGAAAAGGATGTGTGCTGAGTGGTTACAAAGCCAAGGATTTGGTAATGTTGAATTGGCAAAAAAAAGCAACTCGTAGCTGAAATGGAAGAACAGGAAAAAATTATAGAGGCGAATAAAAAACTTATCGGGATAATGGAGCAAAAAATCACCGAAGTTTTAGCTGGAATTTAGAGGTGTGCCTGCCTGCCACGCTTCGCTTGGCGCAGGCAGGTATAACTTTTTGACATTGCTCTTGACAAATAATTTTACATCACCTATACTGGAATTAGGTCGCAATAATTATTAATTCAATCATAAAACTATGGCCAAAAGAAAACGCTCACAAACAAAACTTAAAAAAGTTTTGAAACAAAAAGGCTACCCTAGTGGTAAGGCACCGAAGGGCAAGGTTGCTCACCATGTTAAACCTGTTGATAAGGGCGGTAAAACTACAAAGAAAAATATCAGGGTTATCCCAAAAGGAAAGCACCAAAGAATACACGCAAACAGAAAAAAGCGTGGCAAAATTTAAACTATGCTTTCAAAATTTATACAACAATTGCGGAAAAAGAATAACCTGACGCAGGAGTTTTTGGCATCTGAACTTGGTATTTCTCGCCCGACCTATATGCAGATTGAACAAGGCGAGCGGGATTTAACCATTACAGAGGCAGAAAAACTGGCCTCTATTTTTGGTATCCCTTTTGAAGATTTTAGGCACGGCAAAGATTCTTCAGCCACCGCTGAAATTAAAGAGGATAAAACAAAGTCAAAAACAGAAAGGCAGGAAATAAGGATCAGTGTACCGCAAAAAAACCTTAAAAAATTCAAAGAGGTCTTGCTTTATGTTTTATCAAAAGTCGGCGGCAAGCCAAATGTTGGCGAAGCCGTAATTTATAAACTGCTTTACTTTATTGATTTTGATTTTTACGAAAAATTTGAGGAACAATTGGTCGGCGCGACTTACATTAAAAATCATTATGGCCCCACTCCCGTTGAATTTAAAGCCGTTGTTGACGACATGATTAAAAACGGTGAGGTTGTTAAGGTTGAAGGAAAGTATTTTAATTATCCGCAAAGAAAATATCTAGCGGTCAGACGACCAAACCTCGATGTTTTGTCCGGCCGCGAAATAGAACATATTGATGATGTTTTGGCGCGGCTTTCCGACAAAAACGCCAAAGAAATGGAAAATTATTCCCACGAGGACATTCCTTGGAAAACGGCAGAAGACGGCAAACCGCTTTCTTACGAGAGTGTTTTTTATCGTGATGAACATTACTCCGTAAGAAATTATGAAGACGAATTATAATGAACAGCCGGAATTTTCCAAGGAATTTAAGCGGTTTTCAAAAAAATATAAATCATTGCCCGACGACTTGGAAGAATTTAAGCATGTTGTTGATATCGCGCCGCTGGGAAATAGCAAGCATTTCAATGTTATTACGCGAAACGAACAATGTGTTATTGTCAAAGCGCGTTTATTTTGTCGTTATTTAAAAGGCTCTTCGCTCCGAGTTGTCTACGCTTTTCATTGCCAAAATTGTAAAATTGATTTCATTGAGATATATTTTAAGGGCGAAAAAGAAAACGAAGACCGCGAAAGAATTAAGGATTATTTAAAAAATTATTTTTAACCCACCCGCTGCCCAATTTAATGTTTCGCCGCCGTCCGAAAAAATCGCTGGGCGGGGCGAGGCAAATTCATTATGGTGGAATGTTTTAGAAAAAGTTAGAACTTATTATCAACAAAATCCTTATGTTGACTAATTGCCGCCCTACGGGCGGCAATCCCGCCCAGCGGAGGCAAATATGGGTGGAGGCTTTTGTATAAAAGCCGTAACCAGATATGCCGCGTTAGCTGATGTATTCCTTTTCTTTTTTGGGCTATCCCTCCAGAGACGGGCAGGTGCCCAATTGTTTTAAAAAAATTTTAAAATTTCTTTTTATTTATTTAAAGGAGGAAATAAAGAGTCTTCTCCGCTTCGCTACGAAGACGATCTATAAAATTACTATTGACAAAACGGGGGGTAGCGATAAGATATTAGTGGCTATTATGGTGATAGTCATAAAAAAAATTGTTCATTGAAAATTAGGAGGTGTTGATAATGAATAGACAATACGCAATCAATCCAAGAGTTGGATGGAGATGTATTGGTGGTGAAATAGTAGTATTTAATTGTGAAAATCAACAAATCGCAATTTGGAATGAAACAGCCTCTCTTTTATGGGAGAAGATGAGTGAAGGTGCAGGTCTTAATGAGTTGGTTGAATTTTTGACCAGTGAGTATTTTATTAGCAAGCAGAGAGTAGAAAAGGATGTTGTTGCTTTTTTACAAGAAGCTAATTCTTGTGGCTTTATTAATGACGCTAGTACAGGATTAAAAGCGAAAAAACCAGAAGATCAAGAAAATGAAGAAGGAGAGAATGTATTATTGGCCATTGAAATGAAAGCTATTGAAAAACTTATTCCATTCGCTGTTACTTTCGAAACAACTTATGCTTGCAATGAGAGATGTATCCATTGTTATATGGATCGCAATCAACCATCACTTTCGTTTAGCGAAGTCGAACGTATTCTTGATGAAATCGCGGTTGCGGGCTGTTTGTTCGTTTCTTTTACCGGCGGGGAATTTCTTGCTCGCAGTGACGCACTAAAAATTGTGGAATATGCCAGTAAATTGCATTTTGTGATTGATATTCTCAGTAACGGCACTCTTATTACTAAGAGTAAAGCAGACATGCTTTCGCGATTCCCTGTTAGGCGTGTCCAAATAAGTCTTTATGGAGCAACGCCCGAAACGCACGATTCAATCACTAATTTGTCTGGTTCGTTTAGAAAGACACTGGATGGCATAGATTTTTTAACTAAAGCGGGAATAAAAGTAGAAATTGCCTTTCCGTTGATGAGAATAAATTTTCACGAACGCCACCTGGTAAAGAATCTTGCTAAGTTCTTAGGTTGTTTGATATCACCGAGCCATATTATCACTGCCCGCAACGATGGAAGGCAGGATACTTTTTATTTTCGGCTCAACGATGAACAATTGAAGTTGTTTTTAGAGGACAAGGAGTTATCTGCTCTTTATGCCGGGCGTAAACCATTTCAAGATCACCAATTTTATTTTGGTTTTTCTGATTTGGGTGAAGCCGCTCCGTGTTATAGCGGATTTAACAGTTGCGCCATTACGCCTTCAGGTAAAGTTTTGCCTTGCAATCAGCTTCTTTACGAAGTTGGTGATTTGAAGAAAAATAGTTTTTCAGAGATCTGGCACAACTCTCCGCAACTTCAATATCTTCGGAGTTTAACTATTAGTAAACTTACGAAGTGTTCAAAATGCCAACTGCTTGATTCTTGCGCTCGTTGTCCTGGACTAGCTTTTTTAGAAGGAGGCGATCTTTTAGGACCATCTCCGGAAAATTGTCGTGTATCTTATGCCACCGCAAAAATCCATAAAGAAAGGAGGTGATAAGCGATGAAAAAGAAAAAACAGTACGTTTCGCCCAAGATCAAGGCGAAAGGCAACACCAAACATCTCATTGTTGGCGCGATTCACAAAAGCTGTCCTTCTTCTTCGGCCAGAGTAAAGAAAGGATAAAAAATCCTTTCTGCCCCAACTAATTCATTTTAGTTGGGGCTTTTCATTAGAAAGCAATTTAATATTATCTGAAAATTTAATTTCTTTTAGAGAAGCAAATACTAATGGTTGCAAAATTTGAACGGATGTATTTGTCATTGGTAGTCCTACTTCATTCCAATACTTAAATATAAAATTATTAGGCACTTTAGGCTTTAGTTTTAAATTAAAACCATTGATAAAAAATAAAAAATAATTTTTTTGATAATATGAATATTTATTATCTCTTTTTTTCAAAATATTATCAGCTAATGGATCAATATCTATCCACCCATAAGGTTTTAAGTAAATATCTACCCATCCATGTTCATACACATTATTTAATTCGTCATAATATATAATGTAACCAGTTCGATTTACGGCAGGAACATCTAAAACTCTGCACATCGTTACAAATAAAGCCCCGACCTCACCACAATCGCCTTTTAAATTATTTAGATTTAAATTTTTAACCCCCCTCTTTTTAACTGGGTGAGTGTATTGAAAATTCTTCTTTAAAAATTGAGTTATCAAAAAAATATTATCCAAAACAGATTGATTCTTATTAGTGATTTGAGAAGTCAATTTTTTAATAGTTAGGGTTTGCTCTAAAAATTTTTCGTTTTTAGTATATTGTTGAAATAATTTTGTAGAAACCGGGGGTAATGAAAGTTTTTCTCCTGTCAAGTTAATTTTATTTTTCCACAAGGTTGCCTTAATATCCATTTTGATACTAATATCTTTTTGGTCTTTAAACTCAAAATACAAAATTTTATTTCCTTGAGCGTCTTTGTAATATTTCTGCGGTTTTGGTGAAATTAAAAAAGATTCTATCTTTTGCGTTGTAGAATTTAACGGCTGAGCTAACCAAATTTTTATAATATTCTTGTTGGGACTATTAAAATTAGCTTGATACCGAATATTAAATTTTTTTGGAGAAAATATCATAAGTTATTTTATTTGTTTGTTTATATGGTAATTATAATAAACAATCATAATATTGTAAATCTGTGCTGATTAAAGAGAAACCACTGGAAATTACTTTAATAATAGGCTATTATAATATTATAAATTGGTATTTTTTTATTATAAATATTATGAGTTTTGAGCTCGGGCACTCACCCCTTTAATTCCCCCCTGCCCTTCGCCCAAAACGGAAAAAGAAATTTAAAAATTTTTTAAAACAATTCCGGCTGCTGTCGAAAAAAAGAAAAGGAATACATCAGCTAACACGGCATATCTGGTTACGGCTTTTATACAAAAGCCTCCACCCATATTTGCCTCCGCT
>DJVL01000004.1 GCA_002440845.1 Patescibacteria group bacterium UBA6257 | reverse complement strand
GAAGTGGCTCTGCCGACATAAAGCACCTCGCCTTTTTTATCAGTAAATAAATAAACGCCGGGATTTAAAGGGAGCTTTTTAGCTTGGTCAAAAAGAGACATATGCAATTTAAAAAGATATTTATTTATTTAAATAATTTTTCAAATATTGCCCGGTATAAGATTTTTTCTCTCTTATTATTTCCTCAGGAGAACCACAGGCTATTATTTTCCCGCCTTTTTCTCCTCCTTCGGGGCCTAAATCAATCACGTAATCAGCTGATTTTATCACATGCATATTATGTTCAATAACAATAATGGTATTACCTTTATCTACCAAACGATTAAAAACTTTTAATAGCATCTCAATGTCATAATAGTGAAGACCGGTTGTCGGTTCGTCCATAAGATAAAGAACTCTTTTGCCTAAGGGATGAATTAATTCTCTGGCTAATTTAATCCTTTGGGCTTCGCCGCCAGATAAAGTTGTCGCGCTCTGGCCTAATTGAATATAGCCCAAGCCAACTTCTTTTAACAACAAAAGCTTGTCGGTGATTTGAGGAATTTCTTTAAAAAAATTCAAAGCTTCATCAACCGTCATTTCTAAAATTTCACTGATATTTTTCTTTTTGTATTCCACCTGCAAGGTTTCCCGATTGTATCTTTTTCCATGGCAAACTTCGCACTCCACTAAAACCGGCGGTAAAAAATGCATCTCAATCAAATTATAACCAGCTCCTTGGCAAGCCTCACATCTGCCTCCTGCGACATTAAAAGAAAAACGGGAAGCAGAATAGCCTCTAACCCGGCTTTCTTCAAGCAAAGAAAAAAAATCTCTTATCGGGTTGAAAATATCAGTATAAGTGGCTGGATTAGACCTAGGAGTCCGGCCTATTGGCGATTGGTCTACCATTACCACTTTATCCAAATATTCAGCCCCTAAAATTTTACTTACATTATCCAAAGGCTTATTAATCCGATTTATAATTCTTACCAGATTCTTATACAAAACTTCATAGATTAAAGAAGATTTGCCGCTGCCAGAAACGCCGGTAAGGCAAACAAATTTCCTTAAAGGGATTTCTACTTTTAAATTCTTTAAATTATTAGCTCGCGCGCCAATAATTTGAAGTTTCTCCGTTGTTTTTTTTCTCCGAAGAAGAGGAACGAGGATTCTTTTTTCTCCTGTGAGATAACTCAGGGTCAAAGAATTCTTATTAACCGAAGAATTTTCCAAGAGCTTTTTCGTTTCCCCTATCGCCGTAACTGCTCCTCCATTTTTTCCCGAACCCGGACCTAAATCAACAAGAAAATCTGATTCTTTTATTGTCCTTTCATCGTGCTCCACCACAATAATGGTATTTTTTTGTTCTTTTAAAGCTATTAAAGTTTTCAACAATTTTTCCGTATCCCTTTCGTGCAAACCTATTGTCGGTTCGTCCAAAACATACAAAGTGGAAGAAAGCTTGGCTCCGATTTGAGAAGCTAATCTAATCCTTTGGGCCTCGCCGCCAGATAAAGTTTCTGCCTCCCGGTCCAAAGAAAGATAATCAAGCCCTACTTCTAAAAGAAAATCTAAACGTTCAACAATTTCTTTTAAGACGTTCTCGGCAATAATTTTTTCTCTTTTGCTTAAATTTTCTTCATATTTTTTAAAAAAATTATAAGCTTGATCAATGGTAAAATTAGTTACTTCGGCAATATTTTTCCCATTTAAAGTAACCGCCAAAGACTCGCTTTTTAACCTTTTCCCTTGACAAAGAGGGCAAGGAGTTTGTAAAAATAAATCCACTTTACCTAAACCATGACATTCTGGACAGGCGCCATAAGGGCTGTTAAAAGAAAAAAGCCTTGGCTCAACTTCTGGAAAAGCAAAATTGTCTTTAGGGCAAGTCCATTTACTGCTTAAAGCGATCTCTGCCTTTTTTTCTTCTTCTAAAATAGCAATAACCAAACCTTTGCTGTAATTTAAAGCAGTTTCCACTGCCTCTGTTAACCGGATTTTATCATTAATCATCACCTTATCAATTAGAACTTCAATGGTGTGATTTTTATATCTTGATAAATTAATCCTCTCATGAAGAGAATATTTTTTGCCGTCAATTCTTACTTCGCCAAAGCCGTCTTGCAATAAATCATAAAGCAATTGATAATACTCTCCCTTTCTACCTTGAACTACAGGGGAAAGAATAGAAACAAATTCTTTTTTTAACCCTTCTGCGTTTTCAATAATAATATCTACAATTTCATCTAAGCTTAATTTTTTAATTTTAGAATTGCAGAAAGGGCAATGAATTACTCCCATCCGAGCGTAAAGCACTCTAAGGTAATCATAAATTTCCGTCAGTGTGCCAACTGTTGATCTTGGGTTATGAGACAAAGCTCTTTGGTCAATAGCAATAGCTGGCGAAAGGCCAATAATTTCATCAACATCTGGACGGTCTTTTTGCCCTAAAAATTGCCTGATATAAGGCGAGAGCGATTCTAAATACCTTCTTTGGCCTTCGGCAAAAATAGTGTCAAAAGCCAGCGACGATTTGCCGCTGCCAGAAACGCCGGTAAAAATAATAAATTTATTTTTGGGAATCTCCAAGCTGATATTTTTTAAATTGTGCGTCCGGGCTCCTTTAATAATAATCTTGTCTTCCATAAATTTAACCCTTAATCTAAATTAATTAATTTTTCTATTTTTTTGGTAATGTTTTTAGGGATAATGTTATGTTCTTTATTGTACTTTTCTTGTTTTTTTCTCCTCCTTTCCACTTCTTCAATAGCTCTTCTCATAGATCCAGTCATTTGATCCGCATAGAAAATTACTTTCCCTTTAACATTTCTTGCCGCTCTGCCCATTGTTTGAATTAAAGAAGTTTCGCTTCTTAAAAATCCTTCCCGGTCGCAATCCAAAATAGCCACTAAAGTCACTTCAGGAAAATCAAGCCCTTCTCTAAGCAAATTGACTCCGACTAAAACATTGTATTTTCCTTTCCTGAAATCAGTCAGAATTTTCGCCCGTTCTAAAGTTTTTGTTTCCGAGTGCATATAGGTTGCGGCGAAATTTTTTTGTTTTAAAAAATCGGTCAAATCTTCAGCAATTCTTTTTGTTAAAGTATTAACTATCGCCCTTTCTTTTCTTTCCTTTATATGTTCAAGTTCTTTGACTAAATCATCTATTTGGCTTTCATTGGTTTTTTTATTTAAAACCGGCCTAACTTCTATTAGAGGATCGGTAATACCGGTTGGCCGCACAATTTGTTCTACTATTTGAGAAGATTTTTCTTTTTCAAATGCTCCCGGAGTCGCTGAAGTAAAAATTACTTGGCCGATTCTTTCTTCAAACTCATTAAACTTTAAAGGTCGGTTATCCAAAGCCGACGGAAGACGCCAGCCGTATTCCACTAAAATTTCTTTTCTGCTTCTGTCTCCCTCATACATTCCCCTGATCTGGGGCAAACTAATATGGGATTCATCAATAATGGTAATAAAATCCGGCTGGCTATTTTTTTGGGGAAAATAGGATAAAAGAGTATCCGGCGGTTCCCCGGCTAATTTGCCAGCCAAAGACCGCGAGTAATTTTCAACGCCGTGACAATAGCCGATCGTTTTTAACATCTCTAAATCATAACGCGTTCTCCTTTCCAATCTTTCCGCTTCCAAATACTTTCCTCTTTTTCTAAAATATTCCAATCTTTCTTTTAGTTCTTTTTTAATTTCTTTTATAGCTTCTTCCCTTTGAGGAGCGTTGCTTAAAAAATGCTTAGGCGGGAAAATTACGATTTCTTCTAGCTCGTTCAAAAAACTCTTTTTAAAAACATCCATTAAACCTATCTTTGAAATTTTCTGGTCAGCTATCTCAATATAATTTATGACCTCCGAAGAAGCTGGCAAAATTTCAAAAACATCGCCTCTTACCCTAAAAAACCCTCTTTTTAATTCTCCTTTGGTCCTTTCAAATTGAATTTTAACAAGCTGACGGATTAAATCTCCTCTCGTAATCACTTGGCCTTTGTTTAAATGAATAGTATTTTCCGCATAGTTCAAAGGAACGCCTAAATTATAAATACAAGAAACCGAGGCAACAATAACTACGTCTCGCCGGGTTAACAAAGCGCTGGTAGCTTGATGCCTTAAACGATCAATTTCTTCGTTAATCATCGCTTCCTTGCCAATATAAGTGTCAGAAACTGGAAGATAAGCTTCGGGCTGATAATAGTCATAATAAGAAACGAAATAATTTACCGAGTTTTCCGGAAAAAAATTTTTATATTCCCGGTAAAGCTGAGCGGCTAAAGTTTTGTTCGGCGCAATGACTAATACCGGTTTATTAAAATTGGCGATAACCGAAGCTATGGTAAAAGTTTTACCGCTGCCAGTCACTCCCAGCAAGGTTTGACAGCGATAACCTTTTTTTAAGCCCGCAATTAACTTTTCTATGGCTTGAGGCTGATCGCCGCTTGGTTGATATTCAGAATGAAGTTTAAATATTTTTTCCATAATGATTCCCTAATGATTATAAAATCCTAAAAAAATTCCAAAAACTCTAAAATCAAAAAACCTCGCCGTTTTGCTTGGCTTAGGCCCAAAGATCTTCGGCGAGCATAACTCTGTTTTTTAATTGTCGCGTTTTATTATATTCTTTTTAAAAACTTTGTAAAGATTTTAGGGATTATTTTAAATAAAAAAGGAGAAAATAATAAAAAACCCTTTATCTTTTTAATAAAGATTTAGAAAATAAAAAGCAAGTTAATGTTTTTTAAATAAATTTTTATAAAAAAACATAGTATAACCAATTAAAGTCAATTATAAAAAGGGAAAGATAATTAATCTTTCCCTTTTAGAATTTAATTGTTCCATAAATAAATGTACCAATCATACGGAAAATCAAGAATTTTAGTGGTTGCTTTGGTTTCAGCATCGTAAAATAGAAGTTCTTGATCTTTTAAGAAAAGCAACTGAGTTTCTGTGATAAATTGAGGACGAGTACCGGCAATAAACTTTTTAAAGGCGTACTTTGGCTCATCAAAATACTTGTACATCATATTACTGCTTACAACATATAAAGTTCCTTCTGTTGACCAAGAAAACTCTTGAAATGTTTTTGCTCTCTCGGGAACAGAAAAACCGTATTCTTTATAAAATGGCCGTACTAATGAATAAATTTTATTCAAAGTTTTATAATGCTGCCCACCTTCTTTTTTGACAAACTTTCTTGTCGTAAAAACTCTACCATCTTCTCCTCCCAACCAGCCAAGCCATAAATTATTATCCTCATTATGCTCTAAAAACCAAACTGGAGATTTTGCACTTTTTGATAGGTCCTGTAGAACGAAAAAAAATTGCCTCCTTCCTGACACTTCATCATAATCAGTTAAAGCATCTTTTATTATGCAAATTGTTACTGCTGACTCTAATTTCTTTTTATTCATTTCTTTGTCTTCAAATAAGTGACCTCTTAGTGAACCTTCGTAGGCTAAAAAAACGCCATCAGGAGACAAAGCTGGTTTAGCGTCTTCAATGAGAGGAAGAAGGATTTTTTCTCCTATTCTGTCTTCTAACTTCTGAATTTTCTGAGTTCCAAAATCCTTGATATAGAATTCTCCGTTAGCGAGCCAAATTAAAATGCCTCCAGCCATTACGGGTTTTTCTACCAGAGGATCAAAATCTTCTGTCAAGTTTTTCTTCTCTTGGGTTGTTAAATTATACAGAATTGCGTCTTGGCCATCTGAATAAAGAATAGAACCGGGAGAACCTTTTACATATCCTGCAGCAGAAAACACCAAAACCAATACTAAGCACCATAACATTAAGTATTTTCTCATAACTAATCAACTCCTTTTTTATTTTTAAAGAACTAAATAATAGTATATAATCTTTTTATAAAATTGTCAAATTATTTAATCCGGTCATCAATAACTATTTCTAAAAAAGAGGGCTTTTACCCTCTTTTTCCTTCTCTTCTGTATATGAAAAATAATTAGTGATCAATGGGAAAATTTAATTCCCACAATAAAGGCTGATTATTGAAAAATTTTACTCCTTCTTCAAAATTCTTGGCTTTCATTACCTGGTCAGCTGTTTCCGAATTTACAAGATAAATCTTAGCAGTATATTGGTTTAATTGTTCCGAATTAGGAACCCGGCCAATAAAAAAACTTACTGCCTCTGGTTTTAATTCATCAATTAAATTGCAGGAAATTGTTCCTTCGGGAAAATAAAGATGCTGACCAAGTCCAAAAGTATCTGCCATAAGCTGGGAATCTAATAAATGCTCGTTAATGGAAGGAGAAGAAACATCGCAAATAGCAAAATTCTTTTCTTCTAAATAATTAGGAAACCTTTCTTGAATTAAATTATAGACCTTCACTGCTATATGGGTGTATTGATCAGCCAATAAGCCGTTAATTGATTCTAAAGCATAACAAGCGGGTTCAACTTCTTTAGATTCTAATTCGCAGATAACTGCGTTAAACTGGCTTTCTAAAAGAACTTTAAAAGTATTATTCATAAAATTAGCCAGCTCGCCTTCATCATAAAAATATACAAGCTTGCTAAAATCACGAGCAGGTAATTCTTCTTTGCTTAATTCTTTCTGTTGCTTTTGATACTCATTAACTCCCAAAAAAACGACTAAAAAGACTAATAAAACTCCGGCAATGATAAAAAATTTTTTGTTTTTATCCATAATACAATTTAATTTTTTATTTAAAAAACATTTAATCCGCCTTTGCTATTAATAACATTTTACAATACGAAAAATATATGTCAAGTCAAGGAGCTCCTGAATATCAAAATAAATAATAAAAAGAGGGTATAATAATTTCATACCCTCTTTAAAAAAACTAAAAACCTTGCTTGATTCATTGTTGCCTCCTGTGGTGGTTTAAAATACATCCTTTGCTTTTATTTTATTCTAATAATTTTGAAGAACGGCAAAAGATATCCCTTTGCTCCATCTTTTACCAAAACCAAATAAATTTCATTGTTATAGGTAATAGTAAAAGCGTCAATTACTGGTCCTGCTTTTTCTTCCGGAGTAATAATCGGCCAAAAACCGATTTCCTTGGTTTCCTCTGTAATTTCTACCTTGGGATAACTTGGCCAAGGATCTTGAACTGCCCCTTCTTCAGCAAAAACATTTTCCATGCACAAAAACACCAAAAAACCAACCATCAAAACAGCAAAAAACACCTTTTTTCTCATTTCTTTTCAACCCCTTTCTTTAGTATATAATTATTAATGAACTATTTTTAGTATACACCTTTTTAAAAAAATTGTCAAATTATGATAATCTGACATCGCAAACAATCTTTACCAATTTCCATACTTAGAATTTTTTATTTTGTCTGTGTCCCGTTCCCAACAATAACTTTAGTGATAGCAAACCCTTTAAGCAACATAAAGTTGACCATATTTTCTGAAATTACTTCTTCAGGTCCTGCTTGTTTTTCCAACCACTCTGTAAATGCCTGTCTGAATTTTGAATCTTTTGGAACCACGTTCTCTTCTTCTTTAAACAGCTCCCATTGTTCAAAAAATTGCAATTCATCCTCTGCCTTTTTATACGCTATGACTCTAACTTTACTCCTCTCTTGAGGAAAAACGGCTAAAGCTAAATGGTAATCAAATGCATAAAAAATCTTGCTTGATTCTTCCAGCTTGTCTTTGGAGGGCATTGGTGAAAAAAGAAAAACATTCATCATTTTTAAGTTTGAGCTGTCGTAAAACCCGATAACCCACTCTCCTTTTTAAATTTTAAGGTGCTAATTCTTTATTTATTAATCAAATCATTTTTATATATATTTGTCAAGCTGGTGTATAAATCCGCAACATATTGGAAAAGCCAAAGGCGTTAATTATGCGTTTTAGGGGTGGAATATCGTTAAAAGGATGGAAGGGTCTCTTGATGTTGTAGAGCAAGAGCCAATCCATCAGTTTTTGATTTAAGTCCATTTAAATCATAGGATAAATGCATATTGTAATCAAGAAATTCTCTTGCAGGGTTCTGTTAAATCTCTTTATCTTGACATTTAACTTGAGGGTGTTTGGGATAGTTTCAGAGGTGAGTTATCCTTCTCTTCTAAAATGGTCTCGGAAGTATTTCTCAAATTCTAATCCATTGTCGGTCTGGACAGCTTTAATCTTGAAAGAAGCAACTGATTCTAATTTCTTAAAGAAATCTTTGGCTGATTTGGAAGGCAAAGAAAACAAATAAGAACCTTTTACGCCGTAAAACTTTCTTAAAACCTGCATTTATTCATTTCCTTGAATTTTCCATTATGTATTTAGGCTTATGCAACTGGCGCGCTATACCATATGGCATAATATAATCCAGCTCTCAAAAATATATAAAGAATTATAAAGCTAATGAAAGATAATATATGAACCTAAATAAGAATAGATTTTAATTATCCGTTATCATAATTTTAAGGTATAATAAATAATAATAATAATAATAAACAGAAGAAAAAAATATGTCTGATTGGACGATTAAAACAAAAAAAAGGGCCAAAGAATTAAAAGAGCAAGGGTTTTATAATAATTGGACAAAAAGAAATTTTGGTCTTATAACTTTTTTCATTTATCCTGATTTTCAAATTGATGATGAATGGTTTAAAAAGCGTCTTAATATTTACAAAAAAAACGCCAAGATACTGGGAGTAAAACCACCAAAGGTTAATTTTTTTGTCTACCCATCAATAGAAATAGGAAAAAAGATTGGAATTATTCCGACTATTTGTTTTATAAAAATGAAAGAAATCCACGGCCATCTTAATCAATCGCCAGGACACGAATTAACTCATATTCTTGTCGGAAAAATTAATAATTCAAAAAATCTGCCGGGAAATGGTTTATGGCAAGAAGGATTGTGCACATATCTTAATGGCACAAAAACTAATCAAAGAAAGCATACTCTTTCTTTAAATTTTTCTGAGGTAACTCTAGCCACACCATGGAAAAAATGGAGAAAGCATATGCCTGGAAATTTATATCCTTTAGCAGGAAGCATTATTCAGTATTTGGTTAAAAGATATGGCTGGAAAAAAATGATTTTATTTCTTAAAAAATTAAAAAAAGCAGCAAGAAATCAAGATAAAATTTCTTTAGATATATTTAAAAAATCATTGGAAGAAATTCAGAAGGATTGGTCAAAATGGCTAAAAAAGGACTAGACCATATTCTATGATCTAGTCCTATGATAATAAATAGTTATTCGTTGTTAGCCGTAACGATAACTACCACTAGTCGCTTGGGCAAGAACAATCCTGTCCGCAACTTGAATCTGCTGGTAAACAACCCCCTGTATCAGTATTACAATCGTCTCCGGGGCAGGGACCAATAGCCATGATGTCCAGAGCCAACTCTTTTGGAAATTTTGCTTTTAAAACTTTAATTTGCATAATCATAATAATCACACCTCCTTTTTGGATTAAATTTAAGGCTAAATTTTGCTAATCGCAGCTATTCTCTTAACAAGAATTGGTACAAAAGCCCGAGTAAAGCCGCAATAAGAGATATCTCTTCCAAAGAATCCTTGATTTGCTCTCACTGCTTTAACCGCACAGCCACCTGCACAAACATATCGTGCAAAACAATTCTTGCAGATAGATAAAATATCAGCATGTCTTTTTTGTAAAATAGAAATTTTATCCATGTCTAGCTCAAATCTTTTCTCGCCTGGAACCCAATTACCAATTTTGAATATTTTTATATCCTTATCTTTAGAATCAACAACCTCAAGGCACCCCGTAAGTAAACCATCGTGAGTAACAACCATTGCTTTTCCACTAGCGGCTCCACAAAAATACCCCACCCCCTTGTTAAAATGCATAATATGCCCATTATAAATCTTCATTCCATAGTTTTTACAGATATCCATTGCTTCTAAAAATTTGATTAATAAGTCGTTTGTCTCTGGCGAAAATACTTTATATTCACTGCTATTTCCAAATTCAACTCTATTGTAATAACGCCCATAGGGGAAAAGTGGTTCAAGATGAATTTTTTTAATACCCAACTCGCCAAAATATCGAACTATCTGAACTATATCATCTTTGGATGAATAGGTAAGCCTTATTCCCACAGGATAATTTTTTGCCACAAGATATCTAATATTGTTCTCAACAACTTGACTTGATGGCGATCCATCAATAAAAGGACGATTCCTGTTTTGAATTTCCGGAGGTCCATCTATAGAAAAAGTAATAGCAAATTTATGATCCATCATCCAATCCAAAAAACTTCTTGTAGTAGTACCATTTGTAACAATTAAATAATGAACTAAGTGATTTCCTTTAATTTCCTCTGCCCGACCTACTATTTTTTGAATAAGTGCTTGTTCTAATGTAGGTTCGCCTCCTCCATGAAAAGTTATCCTAATTTTTGATCTCTGGCTTTGCTGCACAAACCAGTTGAGTGCATCTATCGCAAGATCGCAGGACATGCTCGGGCCATCAACTGATGGCGACGCATAACAATAAATACAACGCAAATTACATTTTCTAGTAAGTAAAAGTGTAAGCGATGTAAATCCTGACCATTTAGTATCTTGATGAATGGTATTTGAAACTGATTTAAAAAATCCTTTTCGTTTTAAAGTATCCTCGATGGCAGTTCCTTCTTTAGGAAATTCGGGTACTCTCGTAATAATACCGGTAAATGGCGAATAGATAATATAACCATTGTTATCTTTAACAATCAATGTATCATTTCTGAGAACCGTAGAACTATCCATTGTATAGCTATATTCATATTTTCTCTGGTTTACTTTCTTAGAGTCTAAATTAAGTGTTTTCATCACATAGTCCTCCTTTTCAAAAATTATATTAAATTTTCAAGTTACAATATTCAATTATTTTTAATATACATTTTCTTTCTATTTTTGTCAAGAACAAACTTCAATTATCCGTTATCATAATTTTAAGGTATAATAAATAACAAAAGTAATGGAAAATATAGAAAAAAACAACAAAGACATTGGTATTTGGGGCGAGGAACAAGCTGTTTTATTTTTAGAAAAAAATGGGTATAAAATTATTGAGAGAAATTTTCAGAAAAAATGGGGTGAAATTGATATCATTGCTTTTGATAAAAAAACAAAAGGGCATGTTTTTATTGAGGTTAAAACAAGGGTCATAATTACCAAAGATTCTCTTTTGCCTGAAGAAGAATTAACTACGAAAAAGATTAAAAGATTGAAAAAGGCATTTCTAAGTTATTTAAGTAAAAATAACTTGGAAAATAAACCTTGGCGGTTTGATTTAATAGCAATAAAAATTTATAAGTCAGATTTAGCCGGAGAGCATTTATCTATTAATCACTATAAAGACGTCTTTATTAAATATTAAAAATAATTTTGTTTCACACTTTGTTTCACACATTGTTTCACGTGAAACATTTTACAACTCAATTTGTTTCACGTGAAACAATGTAAAATTGAATTTTCTAAATTTTTTGGCTTAATAAAGCGGAAACTAACCTTGAACGGTTAGTTTCCGCATGGTTAAGCTATTTTTTTATGGAAAACCTAAAAACCCTTTATTTATCAATGTTTCACACTTTGTTTCACACAATGTTTCACGTGAAACATTTTACAACTCAATTTGTTTCACGTGAAACAAATTAAATCAACATTTACTCTTTAAACTTAAACGAAAAGCGCTGATTTTTAAAATCAGCGCTTTTCGCAAACCGGTGGGTGTTTATAATTAAATCGTATCATACTATTTATAATTTGTCAAATATAATTAATGTTCCTGCAGTTTTAATAGTCAGGTGAATATAAAAATAAAAAAATTATAAATCCATAAAACCGGACGGAAAAAACTTAAGACAATTCTTTTGTCAAACAAAAAAAGTCACAATTGGTGATGTTTGTTAGACGAAATCCGAACTTTTTTTGACGAAAATCCGGACTGCGAATTTTGATTGCCGCGCGAAGCGCGGCAGGAACAAAAACCTTTCCGCGAGGCTGGGCAAATCCCAACCGAGCGAGGATACTAATTCAATTTGGTGGACCTAGGCGGAATCGAACCGCCACCTCGACAATGCGAATGTCGTATTCTGCCATTAAACCATAGGCCCGATAAGGTCTTCCTTCGGAGTACCAGTTGTTACACTAGACTTTATTTTTAGTTATAAAAACAACACCAAATTTTGATTCTGGATAACGTTTATACAATATTTACATGTTTTCTTTTTCATATAAACATTGAACAATTTTGAACCCATATTTCAATATCCCAAAGCAAGCATGTTAAGCCACTACGCTGCAGCCCAATACAAAAACACTGAAAGATATAAAAGAAAATAAGTAGAAATAAATTGAGACGCTCAGTATAGTATATACTTCTGGCGCCCCTGGCAGGACTCGAACCTGCGACCTAGGGGTTAGAAACCCCTCGCTCTTTCCAATTGAGCTACAGGGGCATATTTTTTCTTTTATTTCTATGCCCATTTTTTTAAAAAATTCTAGTTTCCATCCTTTAATTCTTCTAAAGAAAAACACTATTTACTTTGATAGCACAAGTTCCGTTATATAATTGATTTTTTCTTTAATTTAACCATTACTGAATCAGAATTAGTAAATTTTACCACTTCGTTGCTTCCAGATTTATCTCCTTCTGCCCAATATAACATTAAACCCGGTAAAAATAAAGAATTCTTGGCAAGTAATCTAAGCTCTTTCTCGGCTTCGCTTATGATTTGTTTAGTTCTTTCTATTCTTTTTCTGATTAAATTTTGCCAACCTATAAGCATTTCTTTGTTTCTTTTCTCCCTAAAGCCGTTTTTCTTGCTCTGGTTTTAATTTAACATCACAAAGCCACCCACTTAAAATCCCCTTTGAAACTTTTAATTTTTTGTATTTCGCTATAACTTTACCCTGATTTCCGTAAATTTATTGCTATAATTTTCTTTTTTAGTTTTATCTTATAAATAAAGAGGAGCCGTATTGTTTTAGTATAACACAACTCGTTCAATTCTAAAAAACTAGTTTATAATTTAACATTTTTTTTCTTGAAAGAAAAGAAAAGTTGCTTTATAATAGAATTTACAGGGAAAAAATTTTTTAATAAATTCATAGATGGTGACCGTAGCTCAATTGGCAGAGCTCCAGATTGTGGCTCTGGAGGTTACGGGTTCGAGTCCCGTCGGTCACCCCAAAACAAAAACTGCCTTGATTTTTCAAAGGCAGTTTTTGTTTTATCTCTTTCTAGAATTTATGAGGATTTATTTTTTTATCATTTTGCGACGCAGAGAATTTAAATTTCTTTCTCTTATTTTATTTTCCAAGCCGGCAAAAACTATTTTTCCTTTTGAATTAAATTTAAAGTAATACCAAAGAAAAACAGATGAAATTAAACTGACAATAAAAGAAATCATAAAAGTTTCTTCTGCTCCTGTTTTTACCGTGGAAGCTCCAGCCACTAAACTGAAAGTGATAGAAACGCTATCAGTAGCTTTATTTTCACCTGTTGCTGTAGCTTCGGCAGTATTGGTAAAGTTCAAATAATATCCAGAATCATTGCTTAAGGCCTGAAAAGTTATATTTTTTGTCGTGCCTCGCGCTAAATTGCCCAAAACAAGACCGGAAGTAGTAATGGTATCGGCTTGAAGGACTCCGTCAACTTTGGTAGTGCCAGCCATATAAGATAAAGAAGATGGCAAAATATCTTTGACAACCACGTTTTGCAAATCTTTATTGCCGCTGGCAACTGTCAAAAAGAATTCTATTACCTCTCCTTTGGTTACACGAATAGTTTTACTATAAATTCTTTCCCCGCTGGATAAGTTCCTTCCTAATTTTGTAAGATTAAGATTATTGCCAGAAAAAGAAGAAACATAAATAGTTAAAGAACGACTTACTTGCTCGTTGTTGCCGTAACAAATCAAATCATAGGTGGTGTTAACGTTAGGATAAACTATTTCATAGCCATAAGTGCTTTTATTTCCGCTCCAGCCATTAGAAGCTGTGCAATAATTGGTATTTTCCGAAGTCCAGCGAAGATAGGTTGATTCACCTTGATTTAAAGAGTATCGGTCAGCCCAAAAATTCAAAGTAGGGGAAGTAGCGCCTTCAATATTTACTGAACAAGAAGCGCTGGCAGAATTGCTTTGGGAATCAGTAACCGTCAAATAAGCTGTGTAATAACCGCTGGAACTAAAGGACCTTGAATAGGTAGAAGAGTTGCCTGAAGCTACTCCGGACCAACTATAATAATAATTGCCGCTGCCGCCTGAAACATTGCTGTAAAAATTAACATACTGGTTAACTTGGGTGGAACTGGGAGAAGCCCAACAAGAAACAGAAATCGGGTTAAGATAATTTGGTTTGATAATTAAATTATAGGAAGTGGTGCGGCTTATACCTTCGGAAAAACCAGTAACAATGACAGGAAAATTGCCTATAGCCGCAGAAGAATAAATTATTAAATTATTATTCCGGGAGCAATTTGGAGAGCAGGAAGAAAGAGAATCAGCGCTTACGCCGTTCGGCAATCCGGTTTGCGAAAAATTAACAAGCTGAGAATTACCGCTAATTAAATTAGCGTAAATAACATTAGAAACGTTTATGCTTCCTGAATTTGGCTTATAAACAACGATATCACCGCTATTAGAAAGCGAAAAATCAAAAGTTGGCGCTTGGCATTCATTTTGACATCGGCTTAAAGAAGTATAAGAACCACTCGAGCTGGCATA
>DJVL01000029.1 GCA_002440845.1 Patescibacteria group bacterium UBA6257 | reverse complement strand
TCGCTTCGCTCAGAACCTTGTTTCTCGCTTTGCTCGAAAGAAGACCCCTAAATAGATGGTCCCTTCCTAAAGCATTCACAGAAGAAAAGATTTGCTTTTAAGGGTTAAGTTGCGGATAGCTTCAGAAAAATATATTCCTCGCTCTTGAGATTTGGCTCTATAATAATGTTGCTCAAAAAAAGTTCGCTTTAAAGGGTTTAAAAATTAAAATTATTACATTAGGGGCATAAGCTTAACTGGCAAACTGCGGGACTCCAAATCCTGACTTCCAGGTTCGAATCCTGGTGCCCCTGCTAAAATAAATAGTTTTTTATTGTTGAATATCTAAGGTTATTTTATTGACATAGAGTTTTTTATCTGTTATAAGATAAAGACCTTTTAAAAAGGTTTGCCCTGTAAATAGTTGTAAAACAAATTTAACAGGGTTTAGTTCTTTTAAAATTAAAAAGATTAAAGGAGGAAAGGAAAAATGGCAATGGCAAAGAAACAATGGATTGATTTTTTAGGAGGAATAATGGGCTGGTTAGTATTAGCGATTCTTTGTGTTTTTTTCTTTTTGGTTGGAGTCATTGATTGGTTTGATTTAATAAGACAAAGATACAAAAGCAACAAAAAATATTTGCCGATATTGAAAGAAGAGGTGAGGATTTTAAAGAATTCTTATTATAATTTGATGGTTAACAAGGAAGACAAGATGGGAGATTTCTTTCTTTCTTTCGATGCTTTGTTAGAAAATACTAGAAGATGGCTCAAAGAAGGCAATTATTTCTTCTCAGAGGGAAAGACAAGAGGTTTTGAGGAATTTTTAGATAATAAGCTTGCAAAGATTGGAATATCTTTTAACGAATTGGAGGAAATGCAAGAGCAAGTTTTAAGAAGGTTTAATATAAGAGAAAAGAAAGACATTAAAGAAACTGTTTTAAATCATAAAAGCGATTATTCCAATATTCACCAAAGAGCTTGGATTTTTTTCGCGCCATGCTCAATAAAAAAATAATTATAATTAAACCAAGAACAAAGGGGGCTTTTTGCCCCCTCTTTTATTTTGTTATAATAAGCTTAAAGAAATTTATTATAGGTTTTAGGGTGAAAATGATTAGAGAATTAAATTAATATGAATCTTTAATTTATGATTGGGGTTTTTGATTCTGGTTTGGGGGGTTTAACGATTTTAAAAGCGATCATTAAGGAATTGCCTAAATACGATTATGTTTATTTGGGCGACAATGCCCGAGTGCCTTATGGCGCCCGTTCTTCTAAAATTATTTATCAATATAGTTACGAAGGAGTGGATTATTTATTTAGAAAAGGAGCTCGGTTAGTTATTTTAGCTTGCAATACTGCTTCGGCGAATGCTTTAAGGAAGTTGCAAGAGGAATATTTGCCAAAGAATTATCCGGAAAGAAGGATTTTGGGAGTAATTAGACCGTCAGTGGAATCGGCAATAGAAAAATCCTTTAACACAAGGGTGGGAGTTATTGGCACTGAAGCTACTGTTAATTCAGGTATTTTTCCTAAAGAATTTTTAAAATTAAAACCAGATTTTAAAATATACCAAGAGGCCTGTCCTTTGCTTGTTCCAATTATTGAAGCCGGAGAAATTGATTGGTCGGGTCTTGATTTAATTTTGGATAAATATTTAGCAAATTTAAAGAGGAAAGATTTAGGAGCTTTGATTTTGGGCTGTACGCATTATTCTTTGATTAAAAATAAAATTCAAAAGCATATTGGCAAAGGAGTTAGGTTGGTTGCCGAGGACGAAATCGTCCCTTTGAAACTAAAAGAATACCTTTTGCGTCATCCGGAAATAGAAGAAAATTTAGGAAAACAAGGGAGAAGGAGTTTTCTTATCACAGCCGAATCTCAGCGGTTTGAGGAACTGGCCAAAACTTTTTGGGGGGATTATCTGGATTTCCAATTGGTTGATTTAGCCGATTTTTAAATTTTTTTTGGAGTTTTATTTGTTTTTTTTGTTTTTTTTGTTAGAATACTAAAATGCTTGAAGATCTTGTTGCAAATAGAATAAGTTTATCAATTTATGCCGGGGCTGGCGGCAAAGACGCCGAAGACTGGGCAAAGCTGCTTTTAAGGATGTACCAAAGATACTCAGATAAAAAAGGGTGGAGATTTTTATTACTGGACAAAAGAGAAAATGAATCAGGGGGAATTAAAAATGTTACCGCAGAGATAGAGGGAGAGAATGTTTATTCCTTGCTTAAAAAAGAAAACGGAGTCCATCGTTTAGTCAGGATTTCTCCTTTTTCCAACGCCAAATTGAGACATACTTCTTTTGCTCTGGTTGAGGTTCTGCCTATCATCAAAAGTCAGGAGTTTTCTTTAAAAGAGGAGGATTTAGTAACAGAAACTTTCAGGTCTTCTGGTCCTGGCGGACAAAATGTCCAAAAGATTGAGTCAGCAGTTAGAATTATTCATAAGCCAACCGGTTTATCAGCAGCTTGTCAGTCAGAGAGGACCCAATTTAAAAATAAAGAAAAAGCTTTGACAATTTTACAGGCAAAACTGCGTCAATTAGCCGAACAAGAAAAAGCAAAAACTTTAGAAGAGCTGAAAGGCAAAAAAATAAAAATTGAGTGGGGAAACCAAATTCGTTCTTATATCCTCCATCCTTATCAGATGGTGCGGGACGAAAAAACCGGCAAAAAATATCCTCAGGCCGAAGAGATTTTGGAAGGCAATTTAGATCTAATTAAATAATTTTTTATTTTGATTTTTTATTTATTTTTATTATGTCGTTGCTTTATTTAAAAAATGTTTCAAAAGATTATAATGATTCTTTTGTTTTGGAGAATGTAACTTTTGAAATGGAACCCGGAGAATTTATTTCTTTGGTAGGCAGGTCAGGTGTGGGCAAAACGACTCTGTTTAAAATTTTAATAAAAGAAGAAAAATCTACCAAAGGAAGAGTTTTTTTCAACGATAAAGATATTGCCAAGTTGAAGCCGAAAGAGCTTACTTATTTAAGAAGAAAAATAGGAATGATTTTTCAGGATTTTAAACTTTTGGTTAATAGGACTGCCTTTGAAAACGTGGCTTTTGCTATGGAAGTAGCTGGTTATTCTTATGAATCAATAAAAAAAGATGTGCCGGAATTTTTAAAATTAGTCGGTTTAGAGAATCGGTTAAACCATTTTCCTTATCAGTTATCAGCTGGAGAGAAACAAAGAGTTGTTATCGCCAGAGTGTTAGCCCAGCGACCGGAATTAATTTTAGCCGATGAACCAACAGGCAATTTAGACCCTATTAATACTTGGGAAATCATTAAACTTTTATTAAAAATTAACGAATTTGGAACAGCAATTATTTTAGCTACTCATGATAAAGAAGTGGTCAATACTTTAGGGAAAAGGGTGATAAGTTTGGAAGGCGGGAAGATAATTAGAGATGAAAAAGAAGGGAAATACTTAATATAAAGGCAAAATAAGAGATAGAAATTCATAGAAATTAGCTTTGCGAAATTCACAGGAATTCTTAGAGAAAATCAAAAGACAAAATTAAATTTTTAATTTGAATATAAAGAACTCATTATTAATTATGTTTAATACTATAAAAAGAATTTATAAAACAGCTTGGCAGGGAATAGTAAGAAATAAATGGCTGTCTTTTGCTTGCATTGCTATGATGGTTATCAGTTTATTAATCTTCAGTTCGGTTCTGATTTTTTTTAACACCGCCAACAAAATGATTACCATATTAAAAGACAAAGCCGATATCAGCCTTTATTTTAAAAGGGATATTCCCTCTGAAGATATTTTAAGAATTAGGGACGAACTTATAGGCAGGCCGGAAATAGCGAAAATTGAATATGTTTCTCAAGAAGCGGCTTTAAAAAATTTTCAGGAAAAAAGTCAAAAAAACCCGACTATTCAAAAGGCCTTAGAGGGGTTGGGAGAGAACCCTTTGTCAGCTCATTTGAATATTAAGGCAAAAAACCCCAGCGATTATCAAAAGATCATTGAATATGCCAATAATTCGCCTTTTAAAGACAAGCTGATAACAGTTGATCTTTCGGAAAATCAAAAAGTGATTGAAAAAATAAATTTGCTGGCTCAGGGAATAAAATTGGGTTCTGTTTTGCTCATTTTTGTTTTAACAGCTTTAAGCGTCATCATTACTTTCAACACTATCAGAATGGCAATTTATTCATTAAAAGAAGAAATAGAGATTATGAAATTAGTGGGCGCTTCCAGCTGGTTCATTAGAGGGCCTTTTATTATGGAAGGAATTATTCAGGGTTTGATTGCTTCTTTAGCGGCAACTTTGGTTTTTATGCCTTTGATATTTTGGCTTGACCCGAAAATAGAATATATGGTTTCCGGTTTGGGCATCGGTTTGTATTTTTGGTCTCATTTCTGGTACATTTTTCTTTATCAGACAGTTTTTAGTCTGATAACTGCGGCCATAAGCAGTTTTTTGGCAATTAATAAGTACTTAAAGGTTTAAGATTCTATAATTTGCGGGGTCGTCTAACGGTAGGACAGCGGCCTTTGAAGCCGTTTATTTTGGTTCGAATCCAAACCCCGCAGCCATTTAGGACAAAACGAGTTTCCCGCCTCGCTCGGGCGGGCGGGCGGCAAAATAGTCACCTTTGTCCCGCCCAACCCGACGCGGGCGACACACAGGAACTCCCTAATTTACCAATTCTTATTTTTTTGATATTATAGTAATAGATTAACTAATATCCACAACTATTACTTTAATTATAGTAATATATTGCAATGAAGTTAAACAATAAATCCACAATAGCCGATAATATCAAAAAATACCGTAATAAAATGGGTGTTTCGCAAGATAGATTGTCAAAAATTGCCGATGTTACCTATAATACCATTATTAAAATTGAGTCCGGCTCCAATAAGAACCCGACAATAGAAACTTTGGCGAAAATCGCCAAAGCGTTGGGTGTTAGAGTAGACGATTTAATAAAGTGATTATGAATAAAAAAGATTTAGGTGCATTTTATACTCCGAAACATGTTGTAAATTACATGCTTGGTTTGTTGTCGGGTTTCAATGAGCAAAGTAAATTGCTTGAACCTTGCGGTGGTGATGGGGCTTTTGTATCTGCCATTTTAGAAAAAAAATTATTAAAACCAAACCAGATTACGGTATGGGACATAAATTCGGAAGTTAAAAATTATATAGAGAAATTTGGCGTTGCGTTTGAACTAAAAGATTCATTATTGGAAACAATTTTTAAGGAAGAAGATTTATTTAATAAAATTAAAAAATTTACACATATTGTTGGCAATCCGCCATATTTGAACAAGCAAAGTAGTTATATTAAAAAGAATAAAAATAAATTAAGGAAAATTTATGATGAGATTGGAGCAAACGATACTTATGCGCTTTTCATTTATCTTTGTTGTCATCTTTTAGAAAATAACGGACAACTATGTTTTATTACAAGTGATACCTATTTAACATTGGGCATTCACAAAAAATTAAGAAAATTTTTATTGGAGAATTTCATTATTAAAAATATAACTTTGTGCCCGCCGGATTTATTCAAAGATGTGGGGGCTTTGGTAAATACTTGTATTATAAATTTAGTCAATAAAAAACCGAACAAACAAGATATTGTTTTGTTTAATGATTGTCGTAATTTAGAAGTTGGGAATTATAACGGCAAAGAATATTTTATAAATCAAAGTAATTTGTTAAATTATCCTGATTACATTTTTGATTTCAACGGAAATGGAAAATTGATTGAAAAAATAGAAAAATTTAATAAATTAGTAGATTTTGTTGAGGGCGGATTAGGAATGCATACTACTAATAATATTAAATTTTTAGGCATAGTTGATTACAACGGAGTAAAATACGCAAAAAATGGAATACAAAATATCGTATCCATAGATGAAATTAAAAAAGGCGGGTGGAAATTTTATCACAAGAAAGGTGGTGATACAAAATATTATTTACCAGCGGAATTTTGTATAAAGTGGGACGAAGAATCAATTAAAAATTATAAAATGCCTAAAAATTTTAATTTGAATGATAACAGACAAGGGTTTTTGATTTCTGGCGTTTGCTCGACTTTATCAGCGCGCTTGGCTACAAAAGGAGCATTATGGGAAAGTAATAAGGCAATGTGTTTTTTCCCCAAAGATCCGAAAAAATACCCACCGGAGTTTTTTATAGGGATTTTAAATAGCGATTTGTATAACAAAATTATAAAAATACTAAACCACACAAACTCAATACAAATAAGAGATATTAAAAAACTTCCTTTATTTGATTTCAAAAAAGAGGATATTCAAGAAATCGCCAAAGTTGCCAAAAATATAATCGAAAAGAAAAAAAGTAATTTAGATTACGATTTTTCTTCGGAACAAAAAAGAATAAACCAAATCGTTAATTCTTATATCACATAATTATGAAAAATAGAAAAGTAAAATCCAATAGGGCTCAAGCCGATTATTTTGAATTATTAGCGTGTCAGTATATTTGTCATTTATACAATGTGACTTTTTCTTACAGTGAAGATTTGGCCAAGTTATCGAATAAAATTCTCGTTTTACCCGATGGTAAAAAAAGATTGAAACTTCAAAATGACAATTTTATTAAAATACAACTAAAGATTAAAGAAATTTTGGATTATGAAATAGGACAAAAGGGTAAAGTTATAAGAGTAATATGGGTTGGGAGAAATTTGCTTATAGAAACAACTTCCGATGTTGATGCTGAACATATTAACAAGCAAAAGACAAGATTTTCTATAAAATCCATTGCAAATACTGGTACCGGGACATTAAAGAATCTAGGAGCAAGACAAATTAAAAGTTTTCTCGGCGTTGATTTTTCTAAACAATATGAGGAAATGTGGCAAAAATTAAGAAATTATTTAAACGACCACGAAACCCCACAAGAAAAAATAAAAAAGAAAGTGCAAAGAAATAAAAAATTGTTAAAATGGGCAACAGAAAATGGCAGAAAATACCAAATTGAATTAAACGAATTATGTTTTAACGCTTTTAATTCATTACCCACAGGAAAGAAGATAGGTTTTCTTAATTTTATCACCGATTGTAATGACGATGATTTATATGTGATAATCGTTAATTCTGTTGATGTGATAATTTACAAACCAGTAGAAAAGAAATTAAAGGTTATAAAAAGCGTTGAAGCAAAAAAGGATAAATTAACCGATGTTGGTTATGCGATTTATGTTGATGGAAAACCAACTTACAGAGTACAAACTAATTACACTAACGGAATTGGCATAAGCGCATATTGCCAAAGAATTTTTTGGATATAGTAATAAAAAAGCTCCCTGAAAAGCCAGCGAGGTTTTGACGGAAGATTACTTGTTCAGCAATCTTCTAACCAGCTCCGATGTGGTATTATCCACGATGGTTGCTGAAGCCGCCAGAATTTTGACGTGTTGTGCCGAATTTAGAGCGCTTTGTCGTGAGACATAGGCCTCGCTCGCTGCAACTTTTTCGCCGTTATTGGCTACAAGTCGCCAGCGACATTGCTGATTATCTGGTACTTGAGTTTCTCCATGAGAATAAAAACGATAATGATAGAGAGCTTACTGCAGGAGACGCGATAAGAAAGGGTCAGGGTTTAATCAAACAAAAAAGAAATGTAACAACTAGCGCCTCGAAGGAAACCTCTCGATTTTTTAGGGGGCAAGTAAGTTTTTCTTGTCAGTCAAAATTTTCGGGGACTGGCCTAATGGTAAGGCGTCTGGTTTGGGACCAGAAGATTGGCGGTTCGAGTCCGCCGTCCCCGACATTAAAATACAAAATTTAAAAGATCGTCGGTTTAAATCCGACCGACCCGACCAATCAAAAACTTCGGCATTAATGCCGAAGTTTTTGATTCAATAATTATTTAATTCCAACCAACTACGACTTCCTCATTATTAATAATCACCGCTGGAACGTTTTTTTGTCCGGAGATTTTTTCCATTTTCTTCCTTTTAGCAAAAGGTCAATATAGGAGCAGTTTTTACAAAAAGCGGAATATGCCAAAGTCACCAAAAAAGATGATTTTTTTTGGTAAATTTGGTAGAATAGAGTGATAATTAAAATTGACAAGTATTGACAAGTAAAGTATGAAAAAAAATCTTATATTTATTTTTCTGGCAGTAATTATTCTTGCAGGGGCGGGGATATGGCATGCCGATAACAAAGGGAATAAAAATTTTTCTCCCTCCCCCTCGCTATCTCCATCTCTCGTAGCTCAAGTTGCTTATATTTGTAATGGCGACAAAACAATAGATGCCGCTTTTTATAAAGGGGAATCCAAGCCGGTAGAGCCGGGTGAACCGCCGATTCCTTCGGGAAGCGTAAAAATTGTTTTAAGCGACGGGCGAAGTTTTAGCTTCCCCCAAACTCTTTCCGCTGACGGAGCGCGTTATGCCAATAGCGATGAATCGTTCGTTTTTTGGAGCAAGGGGAATGGAGCGCTTGTATTGGAAAATAACGTTGAAAAAAGTTATATAGGATGCATTATATTAGCTAAAGACCCCGGAGGATTGCCGAGAGTGTATTTAGACGGTACGGTTGGTTTTTCAATTCGTTATCCGGCTGATTATTCAATAGATACTTCCTATAAATATCAGGCGCTTGGTCCGGGTAAAGATATCAGCGGTGTAAAATTCACTATTCCGTCCAACCTTGCCACTGGCACCAATTTATCAAGCTTTGATACTGGCGTTTCGGTGGAAATCATTCCTGCGGTCCAAGATTGCAATGCGGGCCTTTTTCTGGACGAGAATATCAATGTTCAGACTGTAACCGATAATGGCAATAACTATTCTTTTGCGTCAACGACCCAAGGCGCTGCCGGCAACCGTTACGAAGAAAAAGTTTGGGCAATTCCGGGAACTAATCCTTGTATTGCCGCGCGCTATTTCATACATTCTACTAATATCGGTAATTATCCCGAGGGCACTGTTTCGGAGTTTAATCGGGACGCTCTTATAAACCAATTTGAAAAGATTCGCCATTCCTTGACTACGCTGTAATTATAGGAAAATAGTGATATTTGAATATTTTTATCTAACTTAAGATTCAAAGACCATTCACGACCACCAGCCAACAAGATGATTTTCTGATAAAATTATTTTATGGACTGCGAAAAAGTTTTTAAAATCAAAAATTATGAAAGAATATTTTAAAAAACAAAATTTTCAAAATCCGCCAAAGAAAAAGTCGCTGAAAATTTCAAAACAAATTTCTCGTCATTGGGATTTGGCCAAGAGACTAGAACACAGGAGAGTAAAAGAAAAGAGATAAAGCGGATGTTTTTTAACTTTTTGCCAAGGTTATGATAAATTAACCTTAAAAAGGAGACGCTGTTTTTTGGAACAGAAACAGTTAAGGAAAAATAGAGTTTAAAAGGTCGAATAAAAATAATAAAACCAAATTTAATTTCTTAAATTAAAATAAAAATGAGCAATAAAACTTTGTATATTATTATAGCTGTTTTAGCTATAGTTTTTATCGGTGGAGGATTATTTTTATTTTTAAGGAATAATTCTGCCAGCAATCCGGCTTCATTTGAGGAATCGCCGACCACAACCTTGTTCCAATCTGAATCGCTGGAAGGTGAAAATGTTTTAAGTTTGTCAGAACAGCCAAATCAGGGCAAATTTAATGAGTATTTCACGGCAATTTATTTGGCTAAGCTTCCGGCTGGCGCAGAATTTGATCCGACGAAAATCATAAAAACAAAAGCATTTACCAGCGGAGAGCAATTTTGCGTCAATTTTGATATGAAAAAACAAATCCCCGCCAACACTCTATCCAATGCCGTTTATGATGTAAACGCAAAACAGGATATCCAGCCCCGGATGGGAGCATTTCCCAAGGCGCTGGGTCCGGGAAACAGCATCGGTTGCGAACCTTTGGCTCAACCTACCGGGAAATACGAATATAAAATTTATATTAACGATGTTTTAGTAAGCGTTTTGCCTTTTGAAATTAAATAGTTTAATAGAAAAGCTAAAAAATTTTAAAGAAGGCAAAAAAACAAGATAAATTAAATTAAATTTTAACCAAAAGAAACAGCCCGTTTACAGGCTGTTTCTTTTTATAAAATTGTAAAATTTAATCAAAAGAGCTAAATTTAACCAGAGGACAGAAAAAGAAAAATTAAAAATTCTAATATGCCTGAGGAAAAAGAAAAAATTTTTGATGTAGCAGTAGTTGGTGGAGGGCCGAGCGGAATGATAGCGGCGGCTAGAGCCGGAGAATTAGGAGCGAGAGCGGCGCTTTTGGAAAAAAACAATACTTTGGGCAGAAAACTTTTATTGACGGGAAAAGGAAGAAGCAATCTTACCAAAGCGGAATTTAGTCCGAAAGAATTAGTTAAAAAATATGGAAGAGAAGGAGGTTTTCTTTTATCTCCTTTATCTGTTTTTGGGGTCAAAGAAACCATTGATTTTTTTGAGAAAAAAGGCTTAAAAACCAAAATCGAGAGAGGAAAAAGAGTTTTTCCTCAAAGCGATAAAGCCGGCGATGTTTTGGATGTTTTATTTGATTATTTAAAAAAGAATCAGGTTAAAATAATGACTAACTCGGAAGTAAAGGAAATAATAAGACATAAAAAAAGCATTTCAAAAATTGTTTTAAAAGATGATAGAGAAATTTTAGCTAAAAATTATATTATTTGCACCGGTGGCAAATCTTTTCCCGGCACCGGCTCAACCGGCGATGGTTATAAATGGCTAAAAGAGATGGGGCATACTATTGTTAAACCAAGGCCGGCTTTAGTGCCTTTAAAAATTAAAGAAGATTGGCCAAAAAAGGCTCAAGGCTTATCTTTAAAAAATGTTGAATTGACTATTTTTCAGAATGGCAAAAAGAAAGACAGCTGTTTTGGAGAACTGCTTTTTACTCATTTTGGCTTAAGCGGCCCTGTGGTTTTGGATTTAAGCGGAGAGATTGGAGAGCTTTTAGAAAGAGGCGAAGTAAAACTGTCGCTTGATTTAAAGCCAGCTTTAAACTTTCAAGTTTTAGACAAGAGGATCCAATCGGATTTTTTCAAATACAAGAACAAATTTTTTAAAAATTGCTTATCGGATTTATTTCCCCAAAAAATGATTCCTGTTATCATTGAGATGTCAGGTATTAATCCTTTGAAAAGAGTAAATAAAATTAACCGGCAAGAAAGACAAAAATTGGTTAGACTGTCAAAGGGGATGGAAATGACGGTTTCTTCGCTTTTGGGTTTTAATCTGGCAATAATTACTTTAGGGGGCGTTTCTTTGAAGGAGATAGATTCAAAAACAATGAAATCAAAACTGGTTGAAAACTTGTTTTTTGCCGGGGAAATTATAAATCTTCATGGCCCGACTGGCGGTTATAACCTCCAGCTTTGCTGGAGCACAGGATATTTAGCCGGACAAACAGCAGCGAAATCAAATACGAGTAAATAAAAAAGTCGGTCAAAATCCGGCCGACTATTTTTTTAGCTTCCTTATAACCACTGGCTTGCAGATATAGGATTTATAAGGAGCGCATTTGGGGCAATGATTAGAGAATTTAATTTTTCCTGCCACTGCCCCTTCTTTTAATATTTTTTCTTCCAATTTTTCCCATTCTTCAGAGAGCAAAAAATGCTGGAAACTTTTTTTGGAAACTGTGTAAAACCCGCATTTTGGACAGTCAAAAAAGAATAGAATTCTTTTTTTATGGTTTTTTATCAAGCAATCGCCTCCTTTAGAATAACGGGCTTTTTTGAAAAAAGGATTTCTGATATTTTTTTGGACGTTTTTTCCATTGCTGTTTTTTCAAAAATATCTTCGTCGCGGATAACGAGGTCAGCTTTAGCCCTTTCTTTTTTGCTTATGGTTAAATCAAGGGTGCAAAGAGTTTTGTTGATTATAAAAAAAGCATCAACACCATGGAAAATATCAAAGCTTGACCCTCTAGCCGAGAATAAATTTAGCAAAGACCAATCATCAAGGTTTAAATTAATAGCAACCAAAGCATGAAGATCGTTGGCGATTCTCGTTGGCGGGTCTGAAGGATTCCAATTCCTTGGCTGGTTTTTTATAACTTCAGCCAAAGCCTGAGAATAAGGTAAATATCCTTGGCAAACTATTCTCCAAGGCCCAAGAATTTCCTCTTCAAAAAGCTCTCCGGTGTAACCTCCTCCTAAGTGATAATATCTTTTTTTCAAAAAAATTCCTCCTTGGGAAAATGATGTTTTAAAGGTACTTGCAGCCTATATAAATAATAACAAATATTTTTATATTTGTCAATAGAAAGGCAAATGGTTTTTAAGATAAAACCGGAATTAGTTTTAATATAAAAACCAATAAAAAAGGGAGCAAAAGCTCCCTTGATAATTTTATTTTTATCAGGAAATTGTGATTGGAGAAAGGTCTTCTTGGCTTAGGGTTTCCTTGAGGAACTTGATAATCAGGCAATTTTTTTGGTTTTTTGCGCGCGCCGGCAGAGTATTAAAAATTATTGATAATTTCCGGCGATTTATCTTTTTGAAATAAATTTTTCCTTCACAGGGATAAAAACAGCTTTTTATTACATTTTTTGCTTCCTGAGGAATTTCAAACCAAGGGTGGTTCCCGTTGCTTTGATTTTTACAATAAATTTCAAATGGACAAGAAATACACACTTTTAACTCCTCCTTAATCTTTAAATTTTAGTCTTAATTTTTTAGCTAAAAAACAATTTTTTCTTTTACCCCTCCTTTCTGTCTTTATTTTAATTATCAAGGTGCCAAGGTTTTATTTATTATAATAACAAAAAATAATAAATTGTCAAGCGCATTCGGTAATGTGCACATACTTTTTGCACTTTTCTGGTAACCTAAGGACGTATGAAAACTATGCCCAATTCAACCCAAGAAGAAAAGTCTCGGTGGATTAAACCCATACTAGAAGGCGAGATAACTATCAAGGATATGGCTAAGGTCTGTCCCTTCTCAGAAAGAGCTCTTAAATACTGGTTAGCTCTCTACCGAAGCTATGGTATAGAAGGTCTTCGAAACAGGTCCACGCGTCCCAAGACTCACCCCAAGGAAACACCAATCCGGATTAAAGAGAGAATCCTCGAATTAAGAAAGGAAAAGAAAAGATGTGCGCTAAAGATTGGCTGGGAGCTAGAAGACGAAGGTATTAAGATCCATCACCGTACCATTGGTAAAATACTTAAGGCAGAAGGACTTACTCGTCGCTACAGAACCAGGAAGATTAATTGGAAATATGTTAGAATTCCTTTTAAGAGAGGTGAATTAGTGGAGATAGATGTTAAGTTTGTTCCTGATAAAATAGAGGGGAAGAAGTATTATCAATTCACTGCCATTGATTGTGCTTCCAGGTGGAGATATTTGCAGGCATACGAGAATGCGGATAATGTAAGCGCGATTAGTTTTCTGAAAGAATTAATAAACGCTGCTGATTTTAAAATCCAAGCAATAAAAACAGATAACGGTTCCTGTTTTACCAACAGATACACCGGCTACAATAAGTCGACAGACCCTTTGAATCCAAGATTGCATGCGTTTGATGTTTTGTGCAACGAACTAAAAATTCCTCATTATCTGATTGACCCTGGCAAACCGCAGCAGAACGCTTTTGTAGAAAGATCTCATAGAGAAGACCAGGAGAAGTTCTATGAGCAGACACATTTTAAATCGTTTGAAGAACTAAAATATAAATTAAGAATCTGGAATACGGAATACAACAATACAAAACATTGTGGTCTTAACGGAAAAACTCCTAACCAAGCCCTTAGATTATGAGTGCAAAATGTCTGT
>DJVL01000015.1 GCA_002440845.1 Patescibacteria group bacterium UBA6257 | reverse complement strand
TACAGGAAAAAAACAAAGGAAAAATTCAAATTCCAGAATTGATTAAGGCGCTTTTGGAATTAAAAAAGGAAGAATTGGAAAAAGTGCCTTCTATCGGGCCCAAGATATCGGAAGGAATTATTGGCTGGGAAAAAAGCAAAAACACTATAATTTTTTTGGAAAAGCTTAAAAATACCGGCATTAAATTATTGCCTCTTTCAATGGTTAAAGAAAAAGGCAAGCTTAAAGGCTTAAGTTTTGTCTTTACCGGAACAATGAAATCAATTACAAGGGAAGAGGCGAGAAACAGGGTAATAAAAGAGGGAGGGAAGGTAAGCGAAAGCGTTTCTTCCAAAACCGATTATTTGGTATGCGGCGAAGAACCGGGAGCAAAATACGATAAAGCCAAAAAACTGGGAGTAAAGATTATTGCTGAAAAAGAGTTTTTAAAAATAATCAACGGATAACTAATCCTTTACGAATATACGAATAAAAATAAAACAAAAATTAAAACCAGTATTTTGTATCCAGTATCTTGTCTCTTGTATTTTAGATTTTAAATTTCTAATTTTCTAAATTGTTATTCCGGGCGTTAGCGAGGAATTTCTCGCGAATGCGAGAATTATTCTGAGACAAGCTCAGAGATCCTTCATCCGCCGACTGGCGTCCGCCAGCTGGCGGATCAGGATGACNNTGATTATTTTGAATTTTGACTTTTGACTTTTGAATTTAATATTATGGATTTTTCAGAAATTAATCATTTATTAGAATTAGCCAGATTAGAATTAACTGGCGAGGAAAAAGAAAGAATCCCCAAAGATTTGGAGAGGATTTTATCTTATGTGGAACAATTAAAAGAGATTGAAACCGGAGAGATAGAGCCTATAAATGGAGGCGTTTTGCCGGAAAATATTTTTAGAGAAGACGAAGCAGAAGAAAAAAAGGAAAACGGAGAAAATGCATCAGAAGAATTAAAAAAGAACGCTTCTTTTTTGGAAAACGATTATTTCCAAGTGCCGCCAATCTTCGAATAAAAATCCTAAATCCGAAATCCTAAATCCTAAACAAATTCCCAAGCATCAAATCCCAAACAGTTTGTAATTTGTGATTGAGAATTTGCGATTTGTTTAGAATTTAGAGATGGGAATTTTAAATTTAATAATGGGTATGATTAAAGAGTTTCATAATAAATTAATAAATCACGAAATTACTGCTCAAGAGTTGGTTGAGAGTTGTTTTAAGATTATTGAGAAAAAAGATTCTCAAATTCAGGCTTTTCTGACTTTAACCAAAAAACAAGCTTTAGAAAAAGCAAAGAAAGTGGACGAAAAAATCAAGAGAGGGGACAAAATTGGAATCTTAGAGGGAATTCCTTATGCAGTCAAAGATAATATTTTAACCAAAGGAATAAAAACAACTGCCGGCTCAAGAATTTTAGAAAATTATACCGGCACTTATAGCGCTACCGTAGTAGAAAAGTTAGAAGAGCAAGGTGCTATAATATTGGGAAAAACCAATTTGGACGAGTTCGCTATGGGTTCTTCTACGGAAAATTCGGCATTTTTTCCTACGAAAAATCCTTGGAATTTGGAAACAGTTCCCGGAGGATCGTCAGGAGGATCAGCGGCTTCAGTGGCAAGCGGAATGGCGCTTTTTGCTTTAGGTTCTGACACAGGAGGTTCTATCAGACAGCCGGCGGCTTTTTGCGGTATAGTTGGTTTTAAGCCAAGTTACGGGGTTGTTTCTCGTTTTGGATTAATAGCTATGGCTTCTTCTTTGGACCAGATTGGCACCTTAGCCCAAACGGTAGAAGACGCAGAAATAGTGTTTCAAGTTATTGCCGGTCAAGATAAAATGGATTCTACCTCTTGTGATTTAAAACAAATACAAGATACAAGATACAAGATACAAGATATTCGTTTTGGTTTGCCGCGGGAATATTTTATTGAAGGTTTGGATGAGGAAATATCAGAAGAAATAAAATTAGTTTTGGAGAAGATTGAAAAAGAAGGGATAAAAACTAAAGAGGTTTCTTTACCCCTTACTTCCTATGCTTTACCTTGTTATTATATAATAATGCCGGCCGAAGTTAGTTCAAACTTGGCTCGCTATGACGGCATTCGCTATGCTGAAATCAAAAATTTAAAATCAGAAGTTAAGAATTTATCCGACTTATATTTTAAAACCAGAGGTCAGGGTTTTGGCAAAGAAGTAAAAAGAAGAATCATTTTAGGAACCTATGTTCTTTCTAAAGGATATTACGATGCTTATTATAAAAAAGCCCAAAAAGTGAGAAGGCTTATCATTGAGGAGTTTGAAGAAATTTTTAAGGAAGTTGATTTTCTCATTACTCCCACCACACCAACTCTTCCTTTTAAATTAGGAGAAAAATCTTTAGATCCTTTAAAGATGTATCTGTCCGATGTTTTCACCGTAGGGGCCAATATCGCCGGTTTGCCTGCTATAAATTTGCCAATTGGCTGGTCTCAAGATAAACTTCCGATTGGTATGCAGATTATCGGGCCTCGATTTGCCGATAACAGAGTTTTTTTTATAGCCAAGGCAATAGAAGAATTGATTAAAAGCAGGATTAAAAAATAATTTTATTAAATAACTTCAAAGACAGAATGTTTTCCGTAAAAGAATTTATTGTTATTTTGTTTTTTATATTAAAAATTGTCAGTTTTTTGGCTGGAATTTTATTTTTTATAGGCATAATTTACTATTTAAAAAAATTAAATCTTTTTCTTTCTTGGAAAGAAAAATGTTTAACTTTTTTTAATTTCAGGCTTCCGCCATCTTCTTTTAACGATAAAAAGCAGTGGCTGGAAATAAGAAATTTATTAGAAGAGCCCTATCAGTCTTCTTGGAAATTGGCGGTTATGAAAGCTGAAACATTGGTGGAGAAAATTTTAAGAACTATGGGTTATCCTGAAGAAGATTTTGAAAAACAATTAAAAGAATTAAAATTAAGAGGATATAAAAACTTGGAAGTTTTACAAGAAATATATAAAATAAAAAAAGAAATTGCAGAAAAAGAAGATTATTTTTTGAGCCAAAAAGAAGCAAAAAATATCGTTGCTATTCTTAAAAAATTCAGAGACGAATTAGTGAATAGTTTGTAAGATTTTGACTATCTGTTGAATTTATTTTAATTTTGTTTTATAATTTTTTTGTAAAATAAGAGGCAAAGGGAGCTATCCACTTTTATTTATAATTTAAATCTTTAAAGCTGGAAGCTAAGCCTATTTTTAAAAAAGGTTTAATTTTTGTCTCTACAAGATTTTAGCCGCGGGGTGGAGGAGCAGTACCTTGCGAGGCCCATAACCTCGAGACGCCGGTGCAAATCCGGCCCCCGCAACAATAACTCGGAGATATATTTCCTTTTGAAAACATCCAAAATCCCCGGCGAGGATTTTTGACTCGCGCAACGCTCAAAAAGAAGGGGACCTTGCCCGCTCGTCGCTTGAGCGTTTCTTAAAATAATATCTCTCCTCGTTCTTAAGATTTGAAAATTAAAAATTGAAATTTGATAAAATTAATTGCCCGGGGAAGAGCGCTTTCCGCCAGAGGCGGAACAGCGTTAATCTAAAACTTACCTTAGATTTAGAAGCGAGAATTCAAACGAGTGAAGGGCCAGGGTAGCTCAGTTGGTTAAGAGCGTAGCACTCATAACGCTAAGGTCATGGGTTCGATTCCCATCCCTGGCACCATAGCGTTAGTCAGCTTGTTGAAGGATTAATGATTTGTAAAGAGAGCTCGCGTAGTGTAGCCCGGTTTAACACGCCTCCCTGTCACGGAGGAGATCACGGGTTCAAATCCCGTCGCGAGCGCTAAAGACAAAGATACTGAACAAATAAAGAAAACTCTAGAAAATAAATTAGCAAACCAACTGCTTGGTTTGCGTCGGGGATTTGAAGACCGCAGCCATATGCGACGAGCATTGGCGAGGAGCATGGCGAGGGGCGGCCTGCGAGAATTCGCCGAAGGCGAATTACTTGTAGGCAAATCCCGTCGCGAGCGCTAAAAACCCTTTTTAGAAAATGATTGATAATTATATTTCCTCTCGTAGCTCAACGGATAGAGCCTCGCACTCCTAAGGCGAAGATGGAGGTTCGATTCCTCCCGGGGGGACTAAGAACGATGGCGGGGGAGTTGACAAATCTTTTTTATCTAGTGTATAATGGGAGATAAAACCTAAAGTTTTATTAACTTTAAAATATGTAAAGAAATTCCTGTTAATTGTTTTTGTTGTCTTGAAAAAATAACCACGCATTTTTCGTCTAAATATCATTTCAATTGATAAATAGATAAAAAAGAAAAATTTGCTTGGTTATTTTTTTCTGCCACAAGGCAGAGGAACGAAATTAAATTTAGAGGAAATGTTTGATATGGTAGAAAAGAAAGCACCTTGAAAATTTCAATTTTTTCCGGTTATTCCAAGGTTTTGCCTGCTAAAACTTTTTTACAAAAATTTTAGCAGGTTTTACTGAGGATTTGATCCTGGTCCAGGATGAACGCTGGCGGTGTGGATAAGGCATACAAGTCATACGAACCTTGTGCTTCGCACAAGGAAATTCTAATCACTAAACCCTAAGCTCTAAATAAATTCCAATTTCCAAAACCTAAAATTCAAAACATTTGTTTAGGTTGGGAATTTTGAGTTTTATATTTGTTTAAGATTTAGAGTTTTGGATTTAGGATTTCCTCGCGCGGAGCACGAAGTTAGTGGCAAACGGGTTAGTAATACCTTGGTACATACCCTTAAGATGGGGATAGTCTGCCGAAAGGCGGGGTAATACCCAATGGTCTGAGCGCTCAATTTTGAGTGTTCGGTAAAGGAGCAATCC
>DJVL01000007.1 GCA_002440845.1 Patescibacteria group bacterium UBA6257 | reverse complement strand
ATACATAACATAAGGTTCAGCAATACAATAGGAAGGGTGTCCTACAATTAAAGCAAGCAAAGCGGCGTAATGCATCCAATTAGATCCTATATAGCTATCCAAATTGGTCTGTTCCCACAAAGAGCGACAAACAATATTTGAGGAAACAAATACAGCATTAAGTTTAACCACTGATAAAAAATCGTCAGCTGTTTTGAAAAATATATCTTTTTGAATGTTAATAGTGCGACCAATATTACATCGCTTTAAATCAGTGCTGTAATTGCTCCAGTTTACAAAAATCGCCGTTAATCCAGGATAATTTTTTATTACATCAAGAACCTTCTTTATAGCACCAGGCAACATTTTATCATCATCGCTAAACAGCCAAATGTATTCTCCTGTAGAGTGTCTTACTGCTAAATCAAAATTTCTATCTGCGCCCAAATTCTCATCATTACGAAAATACTTAATAAATGGATATTTATTCTGATATTCTTTTATAATTTCCGGCGTTCTATCAGTAGATGCATTATCAGAAATGACAATTTCTATTTCTTCATCAACATCTCCTAATTGAGAAATAATCCCGTCCAAAGCTTCCCGAATATAACGAGCACCATTATAAGTTGGAATTGCAACTGATAGTTTCATATTGGTATTATCTTTACTATTAGCATTTCCTATCGTCAGTTTGCTTCTTTCAAATTTCTAAATTTTTGAACAATCGGCATAACAAGATTCCGAATTTTACTATGGATATATACTCTGTCTATATCACTAAACAGATAAATTAAATCCTTAATTCGTTCTTTAATAAATTTAATAATATATATCCGTAAATACTTACTTTTTATTAATTTTCTTAAATAAATTGGACTAAGTGATATACCTCCGAATAACCCATATTTTAATCTTAATTTAGCCATTAATTTTTTAAAATCTATAGTATGCTTTGCCAACATAAATCTGTCATCAACAATTTTATAGTATGGGGACTTATTATATAACTCATATTCTGGCGGTGTTAATTTAGGAAAAACATATTTTTCATAAATTTTTGTGCCTAGAAGCGGCACGGTTAAAGCCATGCCTAAAACTGAAGGTTTTATATCATTTAGTAATTTTTCAGTAAGGATTACGTCTTCTTCAGTTTCATTCGGTAAGTTAAACATAATATTTGCAAATGTTCGTATACCAACCTTTTTACATAATTTAAAAGCTGCCTCGATTTGTTTTACCGTTTGTTGTTTATTTATTTCTTTTAACATACTTGGCGAGCCAGATTCCACACCAAAATCAAGTTGAATTAATCCAGATTTTTTCATTAATCTTAATAATTTTTCATCAGTTACAAAATTAACGCGAGTTTCCGCGCCCCATACTAAGTTTAATCCCTTTCTAATCAACTTCTCACAAAATTCAACAGTGCGTTCCTTTAAAATCATAAAACAATCATCAATCACATAAAATCCATCTATTTTATATTTTTTTACTAATAATTCAAGCTCCTCAATTATTTGATCTATTGGGCGATAACGAACACTAGGACAATCTTTGTTTTTTGAACGAAGATAATTATTTGCACAAAAATCACAACTATATGGACAACCCCTACTCGTAATAATCTGGACGCCCGATAATAACAAAGTTCTGATATGTCCTGTGCATGGTTGAACATAAAAATTCATATCAATTTTATCATAATTTGGCATTGGAAATTTGCTTAGGTCCTTTTCAACATTACAAACACCATTGACCTGTATCTTATTATTATTTCCTAAATAAGCAGCGCTTTTTAATTTTTCAAAAGAATATTTATTTTTTAATACATTAACCAATGTAAATAGTGGCGTTTCCCCTTCTCCAATTACAACAAAATCAATAGGGCTTCCGGGGAAAATAAATTCTTGAGGTCTTAAGGTTGAATGGACGCCACCTACAACAATCGGAATATTTGTTTTATTCTTTATAGTTTGTGCTAACTCCATTGTTAAATTATACTCCGAAGTAAAACATGTCAGTCCAATTAATAAAGGTTTGCTTTCTTTTATGCTTTTCAAAACAGTATCAATATATCTATTTTTAAAATCAATATATCTCTCTTTATTTCTAATCTTTAAATCAATAATTTTCGTGGAAATACCATATGATTCTAGATAAGACGATAAATATAACAAAGCGAATGGTAAATATGTCCAATATGCTCTCGTTATCGGTGAGATTAAAATTACATCGGATGTTTTATCTTTTTGAGATGGCATAGTGATTTCTAAATTCTAATATTTTTTAGTATCTCATTTAATATTTTTTTTGCAAAGTATTCTGCGCTAAACGGATATATTTTATCACTTTTAATAAAATTCTTTATTGCTTCTAGATAATTTTGGTATTCTTTATCAGGCATATTCTTAAGATAACTATAAAGTTCCTCATAAGTATTAAAGCTTCCTCTATCTATAAATGTATCTTCGGGAATATGTTCAGTTACATTTGAAGCACCCCGGTAAACAGGAACACAACCGGCAAAAAAGCAATCAAATATCTTCTCGGTGATATAGCCCGGGATATCTTTTGCATTTTCATAACAAATAGCGAATTTGTATTTTTGCAACACTTCCCTTTTTGATTTCACTGAACCTTTATACGACGGATATTTTGGTTTTAAAAGTTTTGTCAAAGCGTCAAATCTATTTAACTTCGATAGCATACCTTTAAAATAATGCCCATCCCAGCCTATGCCATATAAGTCAAAATCTTCCGGATGGTTTTGTTCAAACCAGCGAATTGCCTTTACTCTTTCTGTATATAATTCCAAGGGATGAGATTTAAATTTATTTGCTACTATCATAGTGCAAAGTTTATCTTTTTTATTCAAATCAAAATTCAAATCCGTGGGTATTTTGCTTGAAAAATTTATCTTAAAATACTTTTTATTATCTACAAATTTATCATTCCAGGTAAATATTTTTTTAAAATATTTATGATTTTTTAGATTCCAATTATCCGGTCTTATTATTTCAGATTCAAAAATTAATAAATAATTATCCTTATCCAAAGAAATATCCTTGGTCTTAGGCATTTCATTATAAATAATAAATTGGGATTCTTTAGGCAAATTAATATCCTGGGTATTTAAATCAAAACCATTTTCTGCAAAATTTTTCTTAAGTAAATAAGGCCCATATAGACAATTATCTCTATTGGCAATCTCATCCGAGATATCAAACTGTCTGTTGCTTAAATAAAATGAACTGGTAAAAAAAGTTGCTTTCTTCATAAATTAATCCTAATTTCTTCTATGATTTTCTTTAATCTGTGTGAATAGGTATGATCGTTTATAGCTCGACTATAACCCTTAACTAATATTCTTTTTCTCTCTGATTCATTTTCAAGATAATATTTTATTTTCAACAATAAATCCTCAAGTGAAGTATAAACCGCTACTTCTTCACCAATTTTAAAGTAATCTTCTAAAAAAGGAACATAATTAGTTAATTGAAATCCACCAAAAGTCGGTATTTCAAAATTCCTTGCTTTAATTTGTTCAGCTCTTTTGTTTGATATTAAAAATTCCCTAAAGGTTCTAATGGAAGAAAACATATATCGGATATCATAAGAAACGCTGTTTGAAATATTTAAATTTATCTTAGAGGTCTTAAAAATCTCAGCCATCTTCTCAAAAGAAACTCTTCCATTTTTCCAACCATATCCAAAACATACAACTTTTATTCCTTTTTTTAACAACTCTTTAACAATCCATCTTCTATAACCACTGGTTGCCCCGACAAAGGAGACATCGTATCTATAATATATTTTGTCAAAATCAATATCTTTATTAAATCCAAACGAGGCCCACTGGCTAAGAATCACATTTTTATATGAGATCTCTTTATATTTATCCAAAGCAAACCTATCTACAGTAATAACATAAGAAAAATGAGGAGCATAATATTTTGTGAAACTATCAAAACGCCATTGATCATCGCAAAACCAATTAATGGTAGTGTATTTGCTTTTCAAATAATCTAATGTTTTAAATGAAAATTCATCTTTCATTAAAGTGAAATAAACAATGTCGGGGCGGACATCATCAACAAACTTAATAACGCGTTTTTGTAGTTCATCCTTTTTAGTTAAATATTCGTCATACCAAAATGGATAGACCTCATCCGTTATCTGTTTAAAGGCGGGATACAAAGCTTTATAATCTAATGAGTCACCACGAGACTTGATACCATAATCATAGCGTTGAAGTATTGGAACTATTTTCATTTTTCTTCAAAAAATTTATTTATCACCTTGATTACATAAGTCAATTTTCCTCCCGTTATCCCCGGATATACACCAATCCAAAAAAGATTATTCATTACTAAATCCGTGTTTTTTAGAGAATCAAAAATTCTATATTTTACATTCTGATAAGCTGGTTGTTTTGTCAAGTTACCGCCAAAAAGCATTCTCGTAGCGATTTTATTATCTTCAAGATATTGAACAATATCATTCTTGGTAAAAGGCGCTGTTTTTCTCACTAAAAGAGGAAAACCAAACCAACAAGGTGCAGAGTTTTTTTCTGGCTGTGGAAGTAAAAAATAATTTTGGTAATTCTTAAAAAATTTGTAAAGCTCGTCAAAATTTTTCCTTCTGGCTTTAATAAAAGAGGGCAGTTTTTTAAGTTGCGCCACCCCTATTGCCGCTTGCATATCAGTAATTTTTAAATTGTAACCAATATGGGAATAAACATATTTGTGGTCATAACCAAACGGTAATTCTCCGAATTGTTGACTAAATCTTTTACCGCAAGTGTTATCATGACCGGGTTCACACCAACAATCTCTTCCCCAGTCGCGAAAAGAAGCAACTATCTTTTTAAGTAATGGGTCATCTGTAACTACTGCTCCTCCTTCCCCCATTGTAATTTGATGGGCCGGATAAAAACTGAATGTGGCAAGATGACCAAATGTGCCAGTATATTTTCCTTTGTATTTTGAACCTAATGCATCACAATTATCTTCAATAAACCAAAGGTTATATTTTTTCACTATTTTTAAAATTTTTTCAAGATTAGCAGGATTACCAAGAGTGTGAGCAATAAAAATTGCTTTTGTTTTTTTGGAAATTGCTCTTTCAATTTTATTCACTTGAATGTTGTAAACACCAAGGTCTATATCAACAAAAACGGGAATTAAATTATTTTGCAAAATAGGGTTTAGGGTTGTTGGAAAACCGCAGGCAGTAGTAATTACCTCATCGCCTGGCTTTAATCTTCTTTCTCCCAATTTTGGCGAGGTTAAAGAAGAAATTGCTAAAAGATTTGCCGAGGAACCGGAATTAGTTAATAAACAATATTCCACTCCTAAAAACTTAGCAAATTCTTCTTCAAATTTTCGAGCATATCTTCCAGCAGTCAAACAAAAATCTAAAGAGGCATCAATTAAATTGATCATTTCTTTCTCGTCATAAATTCGGCCAGCATAATCAATTCTGGTCTTACCAAGAATAAATTTCTCTGTCTCTTTTTTAAATCTATAAATCTTTTTAACCTTCTCAAAAATTTCCTTTCTAAGTTGTTTTTCGTTTTTCATTTTACGAATTGTTTTAAAATGTAATATGCCATTTATTGACTGACAATTTATTTTGTTCTCTTAGATATTCTTGATTTCCAATCTCTTTACAAAACTCATCGGGCAAAGCTATTCTTCTAAAAGGAAGGATTAGTAGGTGGCTTTAAGGGATAACCTATAAGATTCCTTTTAGAAAATTTTTTTCTTCATCGTCTAAGGGTGGATCTATTTCATCTATGGGTTTGTTATATTCAAGTTTTGGATACACATAAGACTGATAATTCATTACAAATTCCACTAGAAGAGGCATTTTAGGTTTTTGAAGTATCTTTGAAACTTCTAAAATTGCATTTTCGTTTTGATGCATCTGAATTGCTTCTATTCCATACGCTTTTGCTATTTCAGTAAAATTGCAAGAATTGTATCCACTTTTTTCGTCTGTTGCAAAGTAATTTGAATTAAAATACAATTTTTGAAATTGCTTTATCATTCCAAGACTTTTATTATTAAATACAAAGATTATTATGGGAAGTTTATAAGAGGCAACGTTATTTAATTCTTGAATATTTATTTGCATTCCACCGTCTCCAGTTATAGCTATTACCCTTTTCTTTGTTTCAATTGAAAGTGCGACAGCTGCCGAAAGAGCATAGCCCATCGGTGCCATACCACCGCTATTTATAAATCGTTGACCTCTCTTAATGCTTAAAACTTGCGCAGCTAACATCTGGTTTTGCCCAACATCTACGCACACTATATCATCATCTGCTAAATTATCAGAGATACCTTTCATAACTCTGTAATGCCAATCCTCTTCATGCGCTCTGCGCATTTCCGAGATAGGATCAAATCGTTTCTTTAATTTTTGGATGTTCAAAATATATTCTTCGTTCTTAGGCAATACTACTTTTTCCCTTTCTAAAATAAGATTCATCAATTTAAGAAATTGTTTAACATCACATATTAATTTCGTATGATATTTTAATCTTGATGATTCTATTTCATCTTTGTCTATATCTATTCGGATTATCTTTTTATTCAAGAACGGAGTTATTTCATTACCTATTTGTCTTGAATCTAACCTTGAACCAATAACTATCAAAAGATCACTTTTAGCCAACAATATATTGCCATATCTATTTCCATAAGCCCCTATGAATCCACCAAATAATCTATGATTATGTGGAAAGGCATCTTTCCCCGTTAAAGAAACAACAACTGGAATGTTTAATTTTTCTGCAAATTTTAGAAGCTCATTCTTTGAATCTGAAATACTGCAACCCCCTCCAGCAAGAATAATTGGAGATTTTGACGATGAAATTAGCTTTAAAATATCGTTTATAACTTTATCATCAAGTAAGCACTCAATTTTTTGAGTATCTATTGTAAAAGAGGAAGAAGAAACTTTTATCATTTGCCTTTGAATGTCCATAGGTAAGTCTAATAAAACAGGACCTTTTCTGCCATTCAAAGCTATGGATACTGCTTTCTTTAATTCTGATTCAATATTTTTAGAATCATCAACTAAAACGCTATATTTTACTATTGGGTTTACTATTTTAACTATATCAGTTTCTTGAAAACCCTTCTGTCTTACTTTAAGATCATATTTGAAGTCGTAAGTATTAACTTGCCCTGTTATAAACAATACGGGTGATGAATCAAAATAAGCATCTGCGATGCCTGTTATTAAATTTGTTGCCCCCGGTCCGCTTGTTGCTAATGCTACTGAAAGATTTCCACTTAACTTGGCGCTTGCAGAAGCTCCAAAAGCTGCAGCTTGCTCATGATAACAGTGAATAAACTTTATTTTCTGGCTTTTGCTCAATGAATCAAAAAGATGAGTAATGGAACCGCCTATGAATCCATAAACATATTTTACATTCATATTTTCAAGAAATTTAACTATATAGTCAGAAACTTTCATTTCTCCATTCATCTTATTGTTTTTCTTCATAAATATAAATATTTTTCTTAAACCATTCTATATTTTTTTCAAGTCCTTTTCTTAAATTATATTTTGGCTGCCAACTTAATAGTTTTTTAATTTTTGAAATATCAGCTACCCAAGTTTTAGGCTCTGTTTGAACCGGTATTACTTCTCCATAATGTGGTTCTATCGACGAATGAGTAAGCTTTTTGACAAGATCGACCACCTGAGCAATTTTAGCTTGTTTACTAGTTCCTAAATTAAAAATTTCGCCTTTAATTTTTTGAATTTTTTTTATCGCTGCCAAATAAGCATCTATTATATCTTCAATAAATATAAAATCTCTTACTGGGTTTGCTGAAGATAATTTTAGTTTTTTATTTTCTAAACACGATTTTATTATAGTTGGAATAAGTCGTTCTTTTCCTTCAAAATATCCATAAACACTAAACAGCCGTAGTGTCACAATCGGCAAATTATGTTTTTTTGACATATGCTGACAATACATAGTAGCTGCTGCTTTAGTAATACCATATAGATTATCTGGTTCCAGTAAATCAGTTTCTTTCATTGGTTTATTTTTAATTCCGTATTCAGAGGAACTTCCTGTATAAATTAGGCAATCAAATTTTATTTTACTTAGAGCATTTACTAAATTTATTGTTCCTAATAAATTAGTATCAATTGTTGCTTTATTATCCTGCTGCCGTCCCTGATAAGCACCGTAGGTAGCAAAGTGTAAAATAATTTCAGGTTTTAAATTGCTGATAAATTTTTCTAACTCTTCTATATTACCTAAATCAACCTTATGTAATCTTAGCTTATTTTTTATTGGCTCTATTCTCCAAAAATTTGATTCTGGTCTTACTATCAAATGAACATCGTGACCTAATTCTAAAAATTTATAAACAAAATTGGAGCCAATAAAACCAGTTCCTCCAGTAATTAAAATTTTCTTTTTTTCTTTCAAAGCCACGATTTAAAAAAATAATTTATTTGTTGATTAGTTAAATCAATAATATTCTTTTTCCCATAAAAAGCTTTATACCAATCGCAAGCGAATTCTAAAATTGTCTCTATACCTAATTGAGACTGCCAACCCAAAAGTTTTTTAGCTTTATTGCTATCTAATTTCAATAACCGAGCTTCGTGCTTACCATAATCTCTTTTTATCTCGTAAGAACCTTGACCAAGAATCTTTATGGCTGTTTTTGTTAATTGTTCAACTGTTAAATAATTGCTTTCTTTTGGTCCAAAATTCCAAGCTCCGCAAAGTTCCTTCTTTCCTTGATAAAGTTTCTCTGACAACAGCAAATAGCCAAAAAGCGGTTCTAAAACATACTGCCAAGGCCTTATGGCCTTTGGATTTCTAATTATTATTTTCTCTTTTCTTTCAAAAACTGCTCTTACTATATCCGGCACTAATCGATCCTTCTGCCAATCTCCTCCTCCAAGAACATTGCCAGCTCTCGCTGAAGCAATTAAAGTTTTATGCTTTTTATTATAATCAACTGGGTTAAAAAACGATCTAATATAAGAGCCTATCACAATTTCAGCAGCTGCTTTACTGGCGCTATAAGGATCATAACCTCCCAGTTTGTCATTTTCTTTAAAAGGAAGACCTGATTCTTTATTCTCATAGACTTTATCTGTAGTGATTATTACAACAGCTTTTACTGTATTTGTTTCTTTAATCGCTTGAAGAATATTGGCAGTTCCTATAATATTCGTCTCAAAGGTGTATAAAGGGTTATCATAACTATCCCTAACTAAGGGCTGGGCAGCTAAATGAAAAATTATTTCCGGTTTTTCTTTTTTTATAATTTCAGATATTTTTTTAAAATCTCGGATATCACAAAAATGATTTCTAATCTTTTTTTCTAATCCAAGAATTTGAAATAAACTCGGCTTAGTATTTGGTTTTAGGGCAATTCCTGAAACTTTTGCCCCCCAATTTAGCAAAATTTGGGTCAACCAACTACCTTTAAAACCAGTATGTCCGGTAATCAAAACCTTTTTATTCTTAAAAAACTTCTGAAGATTCTCCATAAACATAAAAATTTAATTCTTTTTCTCCCAAATTTTCCATTTAGGATCTTCGTCCCAAAGTTTGTTTAGAAAAACAAAATCTTTATAAGTATCCATTCCATACCAAAAACCTTCATGTTTATATAAAGCTACCTGCCTCTGATGAACTAATCTTGAAAGAGCATCTTCTATCATATCTCCTTCTTTCAAAATATCTAGGAAATTTCTCTTGAAAACCATAAAACCTCCGTTTACATAATCATACAACATAGGTTTCTGATCAAAACTAGTAATAATATTATTCTTATCTACTTTTACTAATCCCCACCTCGAAATAGGGTGGACGCCGGTTATTGTTGCTATCACGCCGGTCTTTTTATGAAACTCTACTAATTTATTGATATCTATATCGGCAACACCATCACCATAAGTTACCATAAATAAGTTTCCTAAAATATATTTTTTTAATTTTAAGACTCTTTCGCCATGAGGAGTTTCCAAGCCAGTATCAGCGAAAATTATATTAAATTCATCTTTTTCAAAATTATTATTTGGAATAATATTGGAAATTTTTCCATCTTTCGTCTTAAGACAAAAATCTGATTCATAATATCTTTGTTTTAAAAAATAATCTTTAATGTAATCGCCTTTATAGCCAAGAGCTAAAATGAAATCACGATATCCGTAATGAGCATATATTTTCATAATATGCCACAGAATGGGTTTCCCTCCTATTTCTATCATTGGTTTTGGCCTGAATTCAGTTTCTTCAAGTAAACGCATTCCCTTGCCGCCGCATAATATAATGACTGGAATATTCTTATTANNAAATTTGATTAAATTTCATTTTATACCATTCTATGGTTTTTCTCAGCCCAAACTCAAACGATGTTGCCGCTTTAAAACCGATTTCTTTTTGGGCTCTTGAAGTATCAAGACAGCGTTTCGGCTGACCATCAGGCTTTGTTGTATCCCAACGAATTTCACCTTTAAAATCCATTGATTTACAAATTAAATTTACTAAATCTTTTATAGAAATTTCAAAGTCAGTTCCCAAGTTCAATGGCTCTGATTTGCTATATTTTTTAGCTGCCATAATTATTCCTTCAGCTGCGTCCTCTACATACAAAAATCCTCTGGTCGCTTTACCGCTTCCCCAGATTTCAATATATTTTTTACCTTCTTGTTTTGCTTCATCCACTTTTCTAATTAAAGCTGGTATGACATGCGAGGATTGTAAATCAAAATTATCTCCCGGACCATAAAGATTTAATAAAAGAAGATGAATGGCATCAAAATTATATTGTTGACGATAAGCTTGAGATTGGACCAACATAAACTTTTTTGCTAATCCATAGGGAGCGTTGGTTTCTTCAGGATAACCATTCCATAAATCTTCTTCTTTAAATGGAACTGGTGTAAATTTTGGATATTCACAAACGCTTCCAATACCAATAAATTTTTCTACATGGTTTTCGTAAGCAGAATCTATAATATTTAAAGCCATTGCCGCATTGTCATAGAAAATTTCCGCGGGGTGACTCTTGTTAAATAAAATTCCTCCTACCTTACCGGCGAGATGAATAACTATGTCTATATTTTTTGTGACTTTTAAACAATTTTCCTTCTCTCTTAGATCGCACTCTTTTGTCCTGGGAATAAAAATATTATTTTCTTTAACCCCATTTTCTAAAAGTTTTTTGGACACAAAATGGCCTAAAAAACCATTTCCTCCAGTTAATAATATTTTCTTATTTTTCAGTAAAAACATAAATAATTTCTTTTATTTCTTCTTCTGTCAAATCCGGATTATTACCAAAATATAATCCTTGTTTATAAACAATTTGACTATTGGGATAAACAAAATTGTTTGCACAAAATGGCATATACTTCCTAAAAAATGGCTGCTGGGTTAAATCACCTGCAACAATTGGTCTAATCTCAATTTTGTTTTTGCATTTTTTTCTGAGTTTCCCCTGAAAATCTTCAGTTTTGCAAATTAAAGGTACAGCAAAATTAGAAACAAAATCTATGTGGTCAAATTTAATCGGATAATATTGTTTTGTTTTTTTATAAAGGATAGGGGCTAATTTTATAAAATTTGCGTTTCTTTTTTGTAATATCTCATCTATGTACTTTAACTGATAATTGCCTATGAATCCATTTATTTCTGTAGGCCTAAAATTATAACCCAGATCATAGAATGTATAGGATTCATAAAAATCTGAATGAATGCCAAATTTTTTTCTCAGTAATTTTTTTTGATAGTTATTTAAATTTCTATCCCATCCATGCGCTCTCACCAATTTCAACATCTCAGCAAGTTCTCTATCATCTGTACATACAGCGCCTCCCTCAATGGTAGATAGATGATGGCCTACAAAAAAAGAAAATGTGCTTGCTAAACCGAAATTGCCAAGTTTACGACCTTTATAGACTGTACCTAAAGATTCACAATTATCTTCAATTAAAATAATATTTTTCTCATCGCAAATTTTTTTTATTGCATCAATATCATCACAAAAACCAAGTAAATTTGTTATAAAAAGAGCTTTCAAGGAAGTAACCTGAAGGACTTTTTGTAAAGTTTGACTGGAGATATTTAGAGTGTCTAATTCAATATCAATAGGAACTGGCCGAAGCCCGAGCTGAATTAAAGGCATGATATTTGTAGGCCAGGTAACTGCTGAAAATCCTATTTTATCATCTTTTTGAAATCTTTCTAAGTTTAAAAGGGCTTGGATAAGAACAAGATCGGCTGAACTACCGCTGTTAAAAAAAATACAATATTTTCGTTCTTGATAACGAGCAAAATTTCTCTCAAATTTTTCGCATTCCTGACCAAAACTTAATTTCTTTGCAGAAGAAATAAATTGAATTAAAGCTTTTTTAGTGTTTTCTTCTTTATAAAAAGTAGATTTGATAAGTTTTATCATTAAATTAATAATTATCTTCTCTATTCTTTATTTTAAAACCACCATTTTTAAGATGAATATCTTTTTTTGCTTCTTCTAAGTCAAATTGAACCATTTCTTTTATCAACTCCTGAAAGGTTATTTTTGGCTTCCATCCTAATTTTTCTCTTGCTTTAGCAACATCTCCTAATAATGATTCTACTTCATTAGGACGAAAATATCTTGGATCAACCTCTACTATTGCTTTATTAGTTTTTTTATCTATTCCTTTTTCATCTAATCCTTTTCCCTGCCATTTCAAATCAATGCCTAATTCTTTAAAAGCAAACTGGCAGAATTCTCTGACTGAATGCTGCTTACCTGTTGCTATTACAAAATCATCTGGCTTTGATTGTTGAAGCATTAGCCACATCGCTTCAACAGCATCTTTACTATGCCCCCAGTCTCTTTTAGCATCAAGATTACCTAAATATAATTTACTTTGTAGGCCCAATTTAATTCTACCAGCTGCTCTAGTAATTTTTCTAGTAACAAAGGTCTCCCCACGACGTGGGCTCTCATGATTAAAAAGTATCCCGTTGCACGCAAAAATATTATACGCCTCTCTATAATCGACAGTTATCCAATAAGCATATAATTTAGCTGCCCCGTAAGGACTTCTTGGGTGAAAAGACGTATCCTCATTCTGCGGCGCCTCATCCGGTTTGCCGGAAAATAATTCACTGGTTGAGGCTTGATAAAATTTTGTCTTTTTCTCTAGACCGAGAATCCTGATAGCCTCTAATAATCTCAAACATCCTAAACCATCTGTATCTGCAGTATATTCTGGCGTCTCATAAGAAACTTTAACGTGACTTTGAGCAGCAAGATTATAGATCTCATCAGGTTGAACCTTCTGGACAATCTGAATCAAATTAGTAGCATCAGTCATGTCGCCATAATGAAGGAAAAACCTTCTTTCTCTCTGGTAGGGTTCTTGAAATATATGATCTATTCTTTCTGTATTAAAAGAAGAAGCCCGTCTTTTAATACCATGAACTTCATATCCTTTTTTAAGAAGAAACTCAGCTAAATAAGAACCGTCTTGCCCCGTGATTCCAGAAATTAGGGCAGTTTTCTTTTTTTCTTTTCTCATACATTTTATTTTAATACATTTATTTTAAAACTTTCTTCATATTTTTTCAATGCTTCTTTTGTTACGACCTCAAATTTTATTACTAATACTGGCTAAGTATTACTTGTACAAACTAAACTCCAACCATCGGAAAACTCTATTTTTATCCCATTTTTTCCACGAATATCATTCGTTTTAAAAATTGCGTTATCTATATTTATTTTTTTATTTTATCTACTCTTCCGTACTTATCTTCGAATCTTATAATATCATCTTCTTCAACATATTCCCCGTTTTGTACTTCAATAATCTCAAGTGGCACCTTCCTAAAATTGGCTAATCTGTGTAAGGTAGCTTTTGGAACAAAAGTGCTCTCTCCTTCATAAACAAAAAATGTTTTATCTCCGATGAAAACCTTCGCTGTACCTCTGATAACAACCCAGTGTTCGGTTCTGTAATGATGCATTTGCAGACTTAAAGATTCATCCGGTTTTACAATAATTCTTTTTATTTTGTATCTATCGCCTGCCTCAAGAATTTTATAGCTACCCCAGGGCCTAAAGATTTCTCGATGCTCAATTATTTCTTTTCTATTTTTCTTCTTCAGCTTTTCAATAACATTCTTGAGTGTCTGACTACTTCCGCGCTTTGTAACAAGTAAAGCATCATCGGTTTCCACGACTATTAAATCTTCCGCATTAGCTACGGCAACTAATCTATCGTTACTAAATACCAGGGAGTTTTTTACATTAATTGCTTCCACATCTCCCACCAAAACGTTGCCATCTTGATTATGATTTTTAGTACCATAAAATGAATCCCAAGACCCAATATCGCTCCAAAATATATTCATTGGAACTACTATGACTTTTTTGGACTTTTCCATCATTGCATAGTCTATTGAAATTGAAGGCATCTTCTGAAAATTGTTTAGAGAAGTATCAAAACCTTTTTGGATGTTTTTAAAAATTTCTGGTTGGTACTGCTTTAATTCCTCAAGAAAAGTGGAAATCTTAAAGGCGAATATACCAGAATTCCAAAAGTATTTTCCAGAATCAAGATACATTTTTGCAGTTTCCAAATCAGGTTTTTCCATAAATGCATCGACTAAACTAAAACTACCAAGACTTTCTCCTCTTTTTATGTATCCATAGCCTGTTTCAGGTTTTGTCGGTTTTATTCCAAAGGTAACAAGATAACCTTCATTTGCTGCCTTCTTTGCAACTTCTATATATGTAATAAACTTTTCAAGAGATTTAATTATATGGTCTGAAGGAAAAACAAAAATAATTTCATCTCTAACTGTATTCAATTTATCAATCAAATACTGCACTGAAAGCGCAATAGCCGGTGCGGTATTTTTGCCTTCTGGTTCAATAATAATATTCTGCGACAAAGATTTCGAAAATTTTTCGCAGATTTCCTTTGTGTAGAAATAATAATCTTTATTAGTAACCGTAACGATATCTGTGGGATTAACAATTTTTAAAGCTCTTTGATAAGAAGTTTCGAGCAAAGGAGTGCCATCCACAAGTTTGAGAAATTGTTTTGAATATTTTTCTCTCGACAATGGCCATAATCTTGTGCCTCTTCCGCCTGCAAGAATTATAATTTTCATTTTTGATATCCTCGTTTTCTTTGAATAATTTTTGTTAACCCCACAACAAGTCTTAAGACTTTACTAGATACATTTTTATCTTGGTAATTTCTTGGCACATTGAATTTTTCGCCAGTCTCATACTGCTTGACGGTAATTTCAATTGATTGCAAAATAATGTCTTTATCCAAGCCGGAAAGAATCAAAACTCCTTCGTCAAAAGCCTCAGGCCGCTCTGAACTATTTCTTACTTGAATAGCTGGAAATCCTAAAATTGAAGATTCTTCTTGGATAGTGCCGCTATCAGATAAAACGCAAAAGGCGTTTTTCTGTAATTTTATATAATCAAATATGCCGAATGGTTTATGAAAATTTATTAATTTATTTCCCTTTATTCTGTATTCTTCAAGTTTTTTGGCGGTCCGTGGATGAGTAGTAACAATAATCGGCATCTTATAAGTTTCGGCTACGGCATTCAAAGAATCAATTAATTTTGTCAATGGTTCAAAACCATCAACGTTTTCCTCGCGATGGATGCTCGCAACAAAGTATTTTCGTGGTGATAATTTTAATTCCCTTAAAATTTTCGACGCCTCTATCTGTTTTTTGTTATAATCTAAAATTTCCGCGGTAGGCGAACCGGTAACATAAATCGTTCCCGGATGAACGCCTTCTTGGATTAAATAAAGCCGAGCGTTCTCCGTAAGAGGAAGATTGATATCGCTAATATGGTCTATAATTTTGCGATTTATTTCTTCTGGAACATTTTCGTCAAAACAACGATTGCCAGCCTCCATATGAAAAATCGGCATTTTCAGTCTTTTGGCAATAATGACCGCCAAGGCGCTATTAGTATCTCCAAAAATCAAAACCGCGTCCGGCATTTCTTTTAATAAAACCTTTTCGCTTTTTGAAATAATATTGGCAATCTGCTCACCCAAAGTATCAGATTTGACTCCTAAAAAATAATCTGGTTTTCTGATTTTGAGTTGGTCAAAGAATATTTTATTCATCTCATAATCATAGCTCTGGCCGGTATGGACCATAATGTGATTAACATACTGGTCAAATTTAGCGAAAATCCGCGAAAGCTTTATAATTTCCGGCCGCGTGCCGAAAATGGTCATTATTTTAAGTTTTTTAGATTTATTTTTTTTCATATTTTTTATTATTTAAACCTCTTCGGCGTAGGTATCTGGGTCCTCGGGATTAAAAATTTCATTCGTCCAAACCAATAATTTCATCTCCGTCTCACCGATATTTTCAATATTATGAGTCCAGTTAATTTTCATTTCAATAATTTCCGGCTGGTCGCCCGAGACTATATGTTCCTCTACTTCATTATTGTCCCTATTTCTTAATTTGATTTTCGCCTCGCCTTCAATAATGCAAAAATATTCCTCCTTTCTTTTATGATAATGGTTGCCGCGAATCGCTCCCGGTTTAGTTGTCGCATAAAAAATCTGACCGACTCCCGGAATTTTAAAAACTTCTATTAAATCTCCTCTTTCGTCTCGTTTAATCTCTAGTTTTTCGCTCATTGTTTCACTTTTTAAAATTCTTTAACTCCTCCTTTATTTCATCAAGCGAAAGGAGTAATTTTTTAAGTTCTTCTTTAGGCAATCTTTTCGTATTAGCCGAAGTATATCCTTCATGCGACAGAGTGTTATTTTTCTGGCCTTTAAAATAATATTGCCGGTAATCCATTCCCGGAACTTCTGGAATTATCTTATAATAATCTCCGCAATCTTCTGTCCGAAACGTTTCCTCTTTGGAAATTAAAGTTTCATGTATCTTTTCGCCGGGCCGAATGCCAATTTCCTGAATGCCTTTGTCATAATTAAAAATTTCCACTAAAACCTCAGCTAAATCACCAATCGTGGCTGCCGGCGATTTTCGGACATAAATTTCACCATCCTTGCCATTAACTAAGGCGTAAAGGACTAAATCAACAGATTGATTTAAAGACATCATAAAGCGAGTCATACTTTTATTGGTAACAGTTAATGGTTTTTCGGCTTTTATTAAACCTACAAAATAAGGAATAACCGAACCCCGGGTATACATTACATTGCCGTAACGGGTACCACATAAAATTGTTTTACCTCTTTTTTCCCGAGAAATTGCAATCATTATTCTTTCCACCAAGGCCTTAGTCATTCCCATCACATTTATCGGATAAACAGCTTTGTCGGTGCTTAAAACTACTAATCTTTTTACACCGTTTTCAATTGCTGCGTTAATAGCATTATAAGCCCCAAAAGAGTTAGTTTTAATCGCTTCCCAGGGAAAAAATTCACAATTTGGAACCTGCTTTAGGGCGGCAGCGTGAAAAACATAGTCCACACCGTACATTGCGTGAAAAACCGTGTCCCTGTCTCGGACATCGCCGATAATAAACCTTAATCTATCGTCATGATATTTATTACCCATATCAAACTGCTTTTTCTCGTCACGGCTGAAAATGATGATTTTTTTGGGATTATACTGTAATAGCTTATCAACCACCGCGTTGCCAAAAGAACCGGTGCCGCCGGTTACTAAAATTATTTTGTTTTCAAAGGCGTTTTTATAATCCATAATTCTATTTAAAATATATTACAATATTTTTGTTGTCTTTTTAACATTTAATTTCTCCGATTTTTTTATAAAACTATTGATCATTCTATTTAATTTTATAATACCACACAAAAAGCTAAATAAAAAATGGGGGTTAAATAGATTGCGGAGCTCGTTCTGAGCACATTTGCTTTGTTTTTAGTGTAAATTCCGCGAAGAATCTCGCCCCTCGCAACAACATCCAAGATATAGAATGCATCATACAATTTTAGAGGTATTTTTGGCGGGCGGATTGGTGTTCTTCGTAAGTTTTGGAAAAAATCGTTTTTCCTGTGCTTCTATCAGTCAAATAATACCAATAATTGTTAGACAAAGGATTTAAAACAGCTTTTATTGATTCCAGACCCGGATTATTTATTGGAGTCGGGGGATAACCTTTGTTTTTGTAAAGGTTATAAGGCGAATCTATTTTAAACGATTCCAAAGATAAATTACAATCTTTAAAAGATTTAAACTGCGCATAGCAAATAGCGGCGTCTGCCTGAAGCGACATATCCGTTAATAATCTTCTTTTAAAAATATCCGCTACCATTCTTTTTTCTTCAAAAATTTTCACTTCTTTTTCTATTACGGAAGCGGCTGTCAGAATTTCATAAAAATTATTTTCATTCTGATTAGCCGCCAAATCAACAATTTCTCCGGTTTTTAAAAAAAAGTTATTAAGAAAAATTTTAATAGTTTCTTCTTCTTTTAAGCCTTGAGGCAAATTATAAGAATCGGGAAAAAAATATCCTTCTAAATTGTTATCGACATCAGCTCCTTCAAAAAATTTTTTATTTTCTTCGTTTAAAAAATCTTTTATTCTCCAAGAAAAAATATCAGCTTCGGAAGAAATTATTTTTTCAGCTTTTAAGCGGCTTTCTATTTCTTTTAAGGTTTCTCCTTCCTGAATAACAAAATTATTAATTGCCTTTTCCTCACCGGTAATAATTTTAGCAATTTCCCCTATGGTTAAATGCGGCGGAAAAACATAGGTTCCGGCTTTAATCACTCTCTCTTTGCCGTTAATCTTGATAAAAAGCTGAAAAAGAAAATCGCTCTTGATATAGCCATCTTTTTTTAAACGGGCAGCAATGGCCTTCAAATTTTCTCCCTTAGTCACCACAAAAATATTTTCCCGACCAAGCTTGACAGGAAAATTAACTAACAATAAATAGGCAAATATTAATAAAATTGAAAAAGAAAAAATAGAATAAAATAAAATTGTATTTTTCTTTTGTTGGTTAAATTTCATTAAAATCGGATTAAAATTTTTAAGCGCGCTGAATCATGCTGTTAATAATTCCTAACCCAATAAAATTAGCCAAGAAATGAGAGCCACCCAAAGAAACAAAAGGCAAGGCAATGCCTACAATAGGCAAGAGACCGAGATTCATTGAAATATTAACAAAAGACTCTACTAAAATTTTTACCAAAAAACCAATGGTAAAAAGCCGGCAAAAATTATAAGAAAAAATATTCGCCCAAAAAGTCAGCCGGTAGAAAATTATCAGAAAACAAACAAATAAAATTAAAACGCCTACTAATCCCAATTCTTCAGCCAAAGAGGCGAAAATAAAATCGGTTTTAGCCAAAGGCAAAAATTTTAATTGGGTTTGAGAACCCCGACCTAATCCTTTGCCAAAAATTCTTCCTGAACCAATGGCGATTAAAGCTTGTTCCCTGTTATAGCCAGCGCCTAAAGGGTCTTCTTGAGGATAAACAAAATTTATAATCCTTGCTTTTTGATAAGGTTTCAGGACAAAAAACCAAATAAAAGCCGCCGCTAACAAAAAAACAATTATTAAAATAAAAATCTGCTTTAATCTGATTCCGCTGACCAAAACCATACCAAACCAAATTGCTCCCAAAATCATTGCTCCACCTAAATCCGGCTGAGCCATAACAAGCGCCATAGGAAGCAAAACAAAAAAACCAGAACCTACCAAATGGCGAAATTGCCAAATTTCTAAATTTCTTGAGGACAAATATTTGGCTAATAATAAAATCAAGATGATTTTGACTATTTCCAAAGGTTGAAAACTGAAAATACCAAAATTAAACCAACCGGCCGCCCCTCTAACTCTGTTTCCTAAAACTAAAAGCAAAATCAGGGAAAACAGAGAAATCAAATATAAAAATAAAAGCAAAGAAGAAGAAGTAAAAATTCTCCAATCAACAAAAGAAAAAAACAGAAAAGCAATAATTCCCAAAACTAAAAAAAACAACTGTTTTTTTAAGGAAAAAAAAACTGGGAAATCATGAAAAGAAATACTTCCCAAGATTAACAATCCTAAAATTATTATGGTGGCCAAAGCAAAAAAAAGAAAAGTATCCTTCTTTAGCATAAAATTATTAAAAAAATCCCTTCCTAAGCTTTTCTACTTTAAAAGAAATACATTCTCGACGTCTAAAATATTAATATTGGATATTTTTTCGCAGACAGAAACGTTTTCCGTTAACGGTTGACGCCAGCGGATAGCAAAAGACCTGGTTTTTTCAGAATAAACATCCTCTATCAACGCTAAACCGGCAGTAACGGGTTTGTTTTTTTCGTCGCAAATAACTATCCCGATACTCCCCTTGGCGAAATTATAAAGAGTATTATTGTAAACATCTCCTTTCACCTCCAAACTTCCTTCATAAGACTCAAAATAATCTTCCAAGAGTTGAGGGGTGGTTTCTTTTGGCTTGCTGTATAATTCATTTAATTTTCCCCGCGTTTGAGCTCCAACTTCACCCGTTGCCGGAATGCCATATTTTTTTTGGAATTCTTTTACCGTTGATTCGGTATCTTTGTCAAAATAACCGCTTACCGATCCCTTGGGACTAACCGTGGCATCAAGCATTAAAGCTCTCTGGAGATTTAATACTTCCACTCCCTCCATCCCCTTTTTCAAAGTCAAAGTAAAGGTATAAGAAAAAGGATCTGTCTTGGTCGGGCCGTAAAGTTCATGAAGTTTAGCCCTTGTTTGAGGCCCGACTTCGCCGGTGATTCTGATGCCGTATTTCTCCTGAAATCTTTTCACGGCAGCTTCTGTCGCTTTGCCAAAATAACCGGTAGTTTTACCCTCTGGATAAACATCGGGGTTTAAGCTTAAAACTTTCTGCAGGTTATAAACCTCGGGATCTTCCATCCCTAATTTTAAAGTTTTAGAAAAAACATAAACATTTCTATGAAGCGCATCAGGAGAAGGTTGAGGTTTAATTAGCCTAACGTTAGTAAGAGTAAAAGGCTCGTCTAAACCAAGGTTTATTCCTTTTAAAGGTTTCTCCCAAATAATAGCATTTTTATTAATTTCTATTTCCGCTTTAACCGGATTAAAATCAAGCTCTAATAATGGCTCAATAAATCTTCTGGATTCTTGGGGCAAAATAAAACCTGTTCCTGTTATTTCCTTTTTCTCTTCGCTCTTGCCAGTGATAATTAATTTATAAGGCAGAATCTTTGCCCCCCAATCCGGACTTAAATTTGATAATTTAAAAATTACATCAAATTTTTTTTCCTGATTTGGCAAAATAATCGGTTCTTCAGAAACTGAAATAGGCGGATTGTTTTTTAGGGTGCAGGGAATACAAGGCCCTCCGCAATCAACTCCCTCTTCTCCTTGATTTTTGTTATTGTCAAAACAAGAGGGAGGAAGCTTGAAAAGAGAATAAATTTTCCACCCAAGGCCAGAAAAAATAAAAATGACACAAAAACCGATAATTATTTGTTTAAATAATCTTCTTTCCATTGATTTTTAATATTTGACTCTACTTATAATCTGATTATAGCAATTTTTTTTATTTATTGCGAGAGAAAAAACAAAAACCTTTTATAAATAAAAAACTCCGATTTTGCTTTTAAAATAAAATTGCTGGCAATGATTTCCCGGCAAAACCTACTTTCCCCAAAAGAGTATCATCGGCGCTGTCTGCTTTCACTTCTTTGTTCGGAATGTAAAAAGGTGGTACACAAACAGCTAAATCACCGGGAAGTCGCTACCAGCAATTTTATTTTATTATTTTAGTATCGGAGTAAAATTTTAATTCTATTTTTTAAAACTTTAGGTAGTCCTTAAACTTTTATATTCTTTTCGTTAAAGATAGAAAAGTTGCTTCGATTTATTAGTACTTCTCGGCTTAACCCGTTACCGGACTTCCACCTAAAGCCTATCAACCTAGTCATCTCCTAGGAATCTCCCTCCGTTATTTCACGGAAATGATACCTAATCTTGAGGTAGGCTTCGCGCTTAGATGCTTTCAG
>DJVL01000003.1 GCA_002440845.1 Patescibacteria group bacterium UBA6257 | reverse complement strand
TATTAATCTAGCTAAAAAGACCGGTGTTTTGCGCACTACAGTCTATGATGTGCTGATCGAACTGGAAAAAAAGGGGCTCTTAAGCCAGACCAAAAAAGGCAAAAAAAGGCTTTTTTTGGCCGAAGGTCCGGAAAATCTAGAAAATATACTGGAAGAAAAGAAGAATAAGCTCCAAGAAATTATGCCTGCCTTAAAATCATTATTAAATACCAGCGGAACCAAGCCAATAATCCGCTACTTCGAAGGTCCGGAAGGCATAAAAGAGGTTTATCGGGATACCCTGAAATACAATGGAGAATTAGTCGCTTTTGTTACAGAAAATATAATTTCCAAGCTCGGACATGATTTTGCTGATGAATATAAGGCCAAGAGAGTTAAGTCCCAAATAACCGTGCGCGTTATCGGGCCGGACACAGAGGAAATAAAAGAATATAAAAAAACAGACCAAAAGGATCTGAAAGAAACAAGGCTTGTTTTAAAGGAAGAGTTTCCATTTTCCATTGAAATGAATATTTATGGCAACAAGTTAGCGTTTATGAGTTTTTTTGAATCGCTCGGACTGATTGTAGAAAGCAATGAAATCGCCAAAAATATGAAATTTCTCTTTGAATTGGCCTGGAAGGGTGCCGGAAAAGAATCAGAAAAACAAAAGGAAGATGAATATTGGACTTAATATTATTTTTTCAACCAATTAAAAATGCTCCTCGCCGCAATGGCGCCTTCGGCCGCGGCAGTGATGACTTGGCGGAATTTGTTTGATCCGTCGGTTATGTCCCCGGCCGCAAAGATGCCAAAAACCGAAGTGGAGCCGTCCGATTTTATTTTTATATACCCGTCTTTGTCGCTTTCAATATCCAAATCATCCGCATAATTTATATATGGATCCGATCCGGCTTCAATAAAGAGTCCGCTTATTTCAAGCAAACTGCTATTTTTATGTGGATTATCCAGTTCAACCCTTTCCAGCTTTTCCTGGCCGGATATTTTCACTACGTTGGTTTTATAAATAACTTCTATTTTCTCATTCTTCTTGATTGAATCAGCCCAAAAAGGCTCGCAGCGAAGCTCGCTTTTACGATAAATTATATAAACTTTCTTGCAGATATCAGCCAGATACAATGCTGCGCCTGCCGCGCTATTTGATCCGCCAATCACTCCGACAGTCTTGTTTTTATAGAAAAAACCGTCGCAAGTGGCGCAATAGGAAACGCCTTTTCCCATAAATTCTTTTTCTCCTAAAATGTCCAGCTTTCTCCTCTTCATGCCAGTGGCTAGTAACACAGTTTTAGCTTTTAAGGCTTCCTTATTTTCTAGTTCTACAATAAATCTCCCTTCCTCCTCTTTTTTTATATTTTTAACCAAGCCTGGGATTATTTCTGCGCCGTACTTTTTAGCATGTTCTCCTAGTTTTTTTCCAAGCTCAGCTCCAGTCAGGTTTTCGATGCCTGGATAATTGTCGATTAAATGAGCTTCAGAGATCTGTCCGCCCAAAATCTGCCCGATAATAGCGTGTTTTATTCCGTAGCGGGAAGCATAAATAGAAGCGGAAAGTCCCGCCGGTCCCGCACCAATAATAACTAGATTATATTTTATTTCATTTTCCATACTTCTTGCTTCTTTCTTCTTAATTCTTAATTGGCATCACGATATAGGTAAAATCATGTAAAACTTCGCCGGTTTGTTCATTTATTTCCTTTAAAGCGATTGGTGTTGATTCACTGTTCATAAGAAAAGCCACGTTGAAAGTTGAGATGCTATTAATTCCATCTAAAAGATATTTTGAATTTAAAATTACTTCTTGAGATGGTCCAGAAACGTCAAATTTGAGCTCTGTTGAGTTTTCTCCGGTTTCCGCACTACTAGCGCCTATAAAAATTTTCTTTGCTCCAGAGTCAATTTTAATTGAAATCTCTCCTGATTTTCCCGAAGCAAAAATATTAGCCATTTTTACCGCGTTTTGAAACACGCTTTTTTCTAAAACTACCCTGGTTTTATAATCTTTTGGCATTATATGCTTATATTCAGGATATTTTCCATTAATCAACCTTGAAACAATTTTAGTCTCTTCTATTTCAAAAAATATTTGCCCGGATTCAATTGTTATTTTTACATCACATTCTTCATTATTAGAAATAATTCTCATTACTTCATTTAATGTTCCAAATGGAATAATAATACTGTCTTTTTTATTTATATAAGCCTCAAAAACCTCTTTGTTTATATTCTCCTTGTTTACACTAATTTTACTTTCAGAAAGACGAAAGCTGTCGGTTGAAGCAAAAAATATCTCTTTTTGGCTTAAAATAAGGTTTATCCCAGTAAGTTCTTGCCTGGTTTCATTTTGAGCCACAGACACCATTTCCTTAGATAAAATATTTTTTAAATCAATACTGCTAATATTTAATAGATATTCACTGCTTTTTTTAGGAATTAATGGAAAATCATCAGCTGATATCCCTTTTATAATTGCCTTAAAAGAGCCACTTTTTATTTTTATCCCCTGTTCAATACCTTCTATTAAAACATTTTCTCCTTGAGGAAGATTATTAGAAAAACTACTAATTATTTTCGCTGGAATAGTTATTTTACCTTCTTTTTCTACCTTAACTCCCACTTTTACCTGAGCTCCCATTTCTAAATTTGTCGCAGAAAGCACTAAAAAACCTTTTTTTGCTTCAAATAAAATATTATTCAATATAGGTAAGGTGTTTTGCTTGGAAACAATCCTTTCTGTGTTATATATTGCTTTTTTAAAATTATCTTGAGTACAAATTAATTTCATAATAGTTTAATAAAATTATTTAAAGTTACTACTATTTATTATACAGGCTCGTTTCTGTGGATAAGCCCATTTTTTGACTTAAATAAAGCAAATAAAGTGTTGATATATACTGGATAAGTTTTATTTTTATATGACTGGAGAGCGCTGATAAAATATTAAATTAATTAAGTAAAAAAGTAAGACACAAGCCAGAAACAGACAGAGAAATTATTTTAGACAAATTTTACACAGAGTTATTCCAGCGGTTTTGCACAAATTATCCACTAAAACAACCTGGAATCAGCAATTAATTTATAGAATAGAGCTGTTCTCTGAGATAGTTTATTTCCTCGGCTATTTTTTCTTCCCTTTCTATTAATTCAGCTATTTTTTCGTAAGCGTGAAGGGCGGTAGTATGGTCGCGGCCTCCCATTCGATCCCCGATATTGGGAAAAGAATATTGAAGCTCGCTTCTCATGAGATACATTGCGATTTGTCTTGGTTTTACGACTTCCTGCTTCCTGTTTTTAGCTATTAAATCAGTTTCAGTTATATCATAAAAAGCAGACACTGTTTTTATGACGTGTTTATGGGTTACTCCCTTTTTTTTGCCACTGGAAATAATTTCCGACAACATTTTTTTTACATAATTGAGATCAATTTTATTTTTAGAAAGCTGGGCGGAAACAAAAACCCTATTAAAAGCCCCTTCTAGTTCGCGGATGTTGTTTTTTATGTTTTCGGCAATAAATTCTAGGGCATCGTCGTTAATTTCCATTTCCTGGTCAAGAGCTTTTTTTCTTAATATGGCCACTCTTGTTTCAAAATCTGGGCGGATAATATCAGCTATCATGCCGCCTTCAAAGCGCGATTTAAGCCTTTCTTCCAATATTTGTATGGCCTTGGGTGCTCTGTCGCTAGAAAGAACTATTTGCTTGTTTAATTGGTATAAATGGTTGAAAATATGAAAAAATTCTTCCTGCGTTTTTTCCTTTCCTGATATAAATTGGATATCGTCAATGATCAATAAGTCGATTTTTTGGTAATAATCCTTAAAATCCCTTATCTTTCCTGTTTTTATGGAATCAATAAGCTCACTTGTGAATCTTTCTGAAGTTATATACTTTATCTTATGTTCAGGATTGTTTTTTAGTATTTCGTTGCCAATCGATTGGATTAAATGGGTTTTTCCCAGGCCTACGCCTCCATAGATAAAAAGAGGGTTATAAACGCTCCCCAGGTTTTGAGAAACAGCAAAACAAGCCGCTTTTGCAAGTTCATTGCTGCCTCCTACTACAAAATTATCAAAAGTATATTTGTGGTTCAAATTGCTTTCCTGATTTATAGGAGCCCTTTTTTCCCGAAAAAAAGCGTTATTTGAAGGAACTACGGCATCAACCATAGAGATCTTTTTTTCTGTCGATTCTTGGTTAGCGGCGATGATGCAGGAAACCGTTTTTATGTCTTCCTGGATATTTCTCAATGCTCGCAGGATATAGAGGTTGTATTTGTTTTCAAGCCATTCCTTGGCAAATCCATTGGGAACACTTATGATTACTTGACCATTTTTATTGGAAAAAATTGACGTATTTTTGAACCAGGTTATAAAGTTGGCCTTGGAAATAGAAAGCTCAATTTCCGAAAGGACAGCTTGCCAAAGCTCTGTATTAGTCATAAATATTTCATAAACTAGAAAACTCGCTAGCCTAAGTATACCATACCCGAAATATAAAAGAATAGAGAAACGTGGATAAACTTGTTGATAATCTGTGATAACTGACGCAAAGCAGGCAACTCCCCCGATTAATAAATAGCATATTGGTAATTTTTGCATTAGTAAAGCCTGACGCATTTATGATTGGCAAGTTTTTCATTGACTTTGGCCCTAAAAACTGATAAACTTTTAATTGAATTGACGGATGTATTAATAATTTATCTAACAATATTATGAGCCAAACGTATAAGCCTAAAAGCTTGAAAAGAAAGAAAAAACACGGATTTAGAAAAAGAAAAATGACCAAATGCGGAAAAAAAGTTGTCAAAAGAAGGCGGCAAAAGGGCCGAAAAAGGTTAACTGTTTAGCTATGCTACCGCAAAAAAATCGCCTGACTGAAAGAAAAGACTTTGAAAAAGTGTACAAATACGGCAATTTTTTTTGTTTTGAAAATATTTCCCTAAAATATGCAAAAAACGGCCTGGATGAATCCAGAATTGGATTTTCAGTAGGAGCAAAATATTTTTCGAAAGCGACAGAAAGAAACAGGATAAAAAGACAGCTCAGAGGATTTTTTAAGGATAATCTGAAAAAAATAAAGAAAGGGATGGATATTGTAGTTATTGTTAAAAAAGACAAAAATAGCGCGGAAAAGCCAGAAAAAAAGCGGGAAAAAATGGAAAAAATTTTGCAAAAAGCTAACTTGATAATCGATTAAAATTAAAAAAATAAATTATGGTTTTTTTATTTAACGAATTTGTTTATAGGCCTATATATAATTTGCTTGTTTTTGTATATGATATAATCCCTCTTCACGATTTTGGAATTGCTATTGTTATAATTACCCTGATTATAAAATTTATTCTTATTCCTTTGAGCCGGAAGCAAATAGAATCTCAGAAAAAAATGCAAGATCTCCAGCCAAAAATAAAGGAAATACAGGAAAAATATAAAAAAGACAAAGAAAAACAAAGTCGAGCGCTCATGGAGTTTTATAAAACCAACAAAGTCAACCCTTTTTCCGGTTGTTTGCCTGTCGTTTTCCAGCTAGTTTTTTTAATAGCTATTTACAGAGTTTTGTTCAATATATCCCAAGGGGGTCTAGTAGTTGAACAAAACATTCTTTATTCTTTTGTAAAAAATCCAGGCCAAATAAACCAATATTTTTTGGGTATTGTGGATTTGTCAAAAGCGCTCGATTTCCGTAGCCTTACGCTTGAGAGCTTGCCGCATATTCTTCTGGTTGTCCTAGCCGCGTTTGCTCAATATTATCAGACAAAAATGCTGATGAAGAGCCAGCCCGCGGTGGTCAAAAAAGCGGATAATCAGGATTTTTCCCAAATTATGACCCAGCAGATGCTTTATCTCGGACCTCTCCTTACATTGTTTATTGGTATAAAGTTTCCGGCAGGGCTGGCGCTTTATTGGCTTGTTTCAACGGTTTTTGCCATAATCCAGCAGAAAGAGCTTCTGCTTAAAAAAGAAAAAGCGGAAAAATAATTCAAAGATAATATTTAAATTCTAAATACATGGAAAAGAATAATGAAGATCTTGAAATGGAAAAAAAAATAAAAAGAATTATTGAAGAGATGATTTCAAAAATGGGGTTCAAAGGAAGCGTGGAAATAATAAAGAAGGAAGAAGGTGAAAAAAAATCATATGTTTGCAATGTAAAAACACAAGAATCCAATTTCTTAATCGGACAATATGGAATCAATTTGCAGTCGCTGCAGCACATCGCTCGGATGCTGGTCAGAAAAGAAATTTCGGAGAGAATTAATTTTATTATTGACATTAATTCTTATCGGATGGATAAAAATGATTCAATTGTAAAATTGGCTAAAAATTTGGCTGAGGAAGCTCTTCAGGAAAAGAAAGCCGTAGTATTGCGTCCTATGGGCCCCTATGAACGCAGAATTGTCCATCTTGAACTGGCCAAAGACGATAGGATTAAAACAGAAAGCATAGGAGAGGGTGAAGACAGAAGAGTTGTAATCAAGCCAATAGACCTTATTTAAAAGAATTTAGAATTGGGAATTTCGAATTTAGAATGGGAATATGGAGCTTAGATCTTGAAGGAAATTAAAACCCAGTTTATTTTTAGTAGTTTTATTCTAAATTCTAAATACTAAATTCAAAATTCTATTTTTATGGTTATAGCTCGTAAAATTGCTTACAATGTTCTTGTTAGTTCTATATCAAAAATATTAGCCACAGTTTTAGCGTTGGTCTCTATTGGGCTGATAACAAGATATCTTGGCAAAGATGGATTTGGCAATTATTCTACGGTAATTGCCTTTTTTGCTTTTTTTACGGCGCTTTCTGATTTGGGGCTGTCATCAATTTCTACCCGGGAGATTTCAAGAAATGGGGCGGATGAAGAAAAAATAATGGGAAATGTTTTCACGCTGCGCGTTGCAACAGCCCTTCTGGTTGTAATTGTTTCTCCGGCAATAATTTTTTTCTTTCCTTATGACCCAGAGGTAAAAAGGGGTATTTTGGTCGCAGCTCTGGCTTTTTTCTTCTCCTCTTCTTATCAAATCTTAAACGGAGTATTTCAAAAGAATCTAGCGATAGATAAAATAGCCTTTTCAGAGCTTATCGGGAAACTGATCCAGGTTTCTGGAGTATTTTTAGCGATAAAATTCGGGCTGGGGTTTGACTGGATTATTGCATCACTGCTGGCTTATATGATCGCCAGCTTCTTGATGATATTTTTTTGGTCGAAAAAATACATTAAAATCAGGCTGAGGTTTAATATAGGCTATTGGAAGGAATTTCTTAAAGAATCCTATCCGATAGGCGCAGTCACGATAATCACATTCATTTATTTCAAAATAGACACGATAATGCTTTCTTTGATGCGAACGAGCGCTGATGTGGGCATATATAATGCCGCTTATAAAATTATCGAGAATATTACTTTTTTTCCAGGCATGATAATGGGGCTTATTTTTCCAATAATGTCTCATAGCATTTTTTCAGATAGGGAGAAATTTCAGGATATTTCCAATAAAACATTCAAGGTTTTTTTAATCTTTGTCTTGCCTTTGGTTGTAGGAACCGTTTTTCTTTCTGATGGGATAATAAACCTTATCGGTGGGGCGGGTTTTTTCGAATCAGCTAATGTTCTTAGGATTTTGGTTTTTTCTCTGGCTTTTATTTTCTTTGGCAATTTCTTTAATGCTATTTTGATATCCGGAAATCAGCAGAAAAAACTTATGTATATACTAGCATTGGCGGCGGTTATCAATGTTTCTCTGAATTATATATTGATTTCAAAATTTTCTTATTTCGGGGCTGCTTGGGTGGCAGTTGCCACGGAATTTTTCGTAGCTTCCGGGACATTTCTTTTGGTTTTTAAAAAAATAAAATATATGCCAAAAGCGGAAAAATTTTTAGGCATAGCTGGCGCTGCCTTTTTCATGGGGCTCGTGCTCTATCTTTCTGAAAGCGCGGGCTTTTTTGCGAGAGGTTTCATGTCAGTGGCAACTTATATGCTGTTTCTTTGGGTTTTTAAGGCTGTAAAAACAGAAGAAATTACGAGCATTATCAGCAAACGGGGAATAAAAGAATATGAAGAAATATCCTAAAGTTTTTATCGTCATTCTTAACTATAATAGGAAGGATTTTTTAAAAAAATGCCTGGATAGCGTTTATAAAACCACCTATCCTAATTTTGAGGTTGTTTTGGTGGATAATAATTCTAAAGACGGTTCTTTAGAAATGGCTATGACCGGATATTCCCGGTTTATTTTTATTAAAAACGAAGAGAATCTGGGATATGCCGCCGGAAATAACAAAGGCATAAGATACGCGCTGGAAAGGATGGCAGACTATGTGCTTTTGCTCAATAACGATGTCAATGTCAAAGAAAATTTCTTGGATTGCCTTATCGAAGAAGCTGAAAAAAATTCTCTGACAGGAATTTTAAGCCCGTTGATTTTTGACGGATATTCGGGAAAAGTCTGGTTTTCCGGAGGAAAAATAGACTGGCTTAGGATGAAAACTGTCCATGAAACTGAAATCAAAACAGCGGATAATTTCGAAACAGATTTTATTTCCGGCTGCGCGATGCTTGTAAAAAAAGAGGTTTTTAGAAAAATCGGACTTTTAGATGAAGACTTTTTTCTTTATTGGGAAGATGCTGATTTTAGTTTTCGAGCTAAAAAAGCTGGATTTAAGCTGGGAGTGGCCATGTCGAGCTGGATAGACCATTATGAAAGAAAAAAAAACGGATCCAACATGAAGACATACTGGCTGGTGCTTTCCGGACTCATTTTTTTCAAAAAAAACGCACGATCTTTTATGAAATATTGGATTTTAATATATACTTGTCTCCGCAGATTAAAAAATTTGGCTGATATTGCGTTTAGGACGAATAAACAAGCCAAATTTGTCCAAAAAGCTTATGGAGATTTCAGCCGCTCAAAAATATAAAGTTTCAATTGTAATTGTCAATTTTCAAAGCAAGAAATATCTGGCATCAAATTTGCTGTCGATTAGAAACAAGATTAGCTCTGAATTAATAAGTGAAATAATAATTGTCAATAACGACAGAAAAGAAAATCTGGAAGAAATAGAAGCTGAATTTCCAGAAATAAAATTAATTGAATGCGAAAAAAATATCGGTTTTGGAGCGGCTAATAATTTGGCCGCAAAAAAGGCGCTGGGGCGCTATTTATTTTTTTTAAACCCGGATTGTGAAATAATAAATTGCGATATTAAAAAAATTATTTTTGAGATGGAAAAAGATGCGAAAATAGGCATTATCGGGGGACAACTTCTTAAAAAAAACGGAGAAACTCAGCAATGGAGCGCGGGAATCGAAACAAGCCTTTTAAATTTAATTAAAAATAACTTAGGTTTTTCCAGAAGCCGGAAAATTTGGAAAAGTGAAAAAAAAATTACAACCGATTGGGTATCTGGAACGGCTATGATTATCGAGAAAAATTTATTTCAAAAAATCGGCGGTTTTGATGAAAAATTCTTTATGTATTTTGAAGATATGGATTTATGCGGAAGAATAAGAAAAATCGGCCGAAAGATTGTTTATTTTCCCCAGCTTAAAGCGAGACATTTAGAAGGCGGAAGCTATGAAAGGAGGGAGATTCAAAAAAAGGATTATTATGATTCACAAGAATATTTTTTTAAAAAAAACCGGCCAAAAATTGAGTTTTGGATTATAAAATCAATCAGGAATTTTTTGTATGTTTAATTTTATCCTGCTTTTCTTAATCTACCTGCCTTTTCAGCTGGCGCTTAATCCAACCGAGGGTATCGATCTGGCTTCAATCAGGGTTATTATCCTCCTCCTTTTTCTGCTATGGCTAGCCAGGGGACTCAAAAATAAAAAGGTGCTCATAAAGAACAATTCGAGCACAGTTTTAATTATTTTTTTTCTAGCTTTTAATTTAATTTCAATCGCTGTTTCGGGAAATTTAGACTGGTCAGTAAGGAAGCTCCTGTTTCTTTTTTCAATTTTTCCCGTTTATTTTGTGTTTTCTGATATCATTTCCGATAAAAATAAGATGGAAAAAGCGGCAAAGGTTTTAGTCTGGAGCGGGAGCGCCGCCGCTTTTTTGGGAATCATCCAGTTTTTGTTACAATTTTTGATAGGTCTTGAAAAAACTTATAAAATTTGGGCGAATTTCATCATCTGGCCTTTTTTGGGAAACAATTTCAGCGAAGCGGTTCTTAAAAATTCCAGCTGGCTTGTGAATATTTCAGGAAAAACGATTCTTAGGGCAACTTCTACTTTCCCAGATCCCCATATGCTTGCTTTTTTTCTAGGAATCTTGATTCCCTTGTCGCTGGGATTATTTCTAAAATCAAAAAAACCGCTATACCTGTTTTTTTTCACAGTTTTATTTGTTGGCGATGTCCTAACTTTTTCTAGAGGCGGATATATTGGGCTTTTAGCGGGAGCTCTGGCAATGTTTTTTTCACTTTGGAAAAAATTCGGCCTAAAATATAAAATAACTTTATTTTTAGCAGCAGGGATGATAGCTGGCGTTCTGCTTATCCCCGGTCCGATTTCAACCAGATTTATTTCTAGTTTGCATCTGAATGAAGGTTCAAATGCCGGAAGAATTGAGATGTGGCAAAGAGCCGGAGAAATTATTTTAGACAAGCCGCTTTTTGGAACGGGGATTGGCAATTATCCCCTTGAAATCAAACCTGACGCCAGTTATCGCGATCCTATTTATGCGCATAATACCTATTTGGATGTTGCTGTGGAAACAGGAATAGCCAATGCCATTATTTGGATAACGCTTCTGGCGGGCTCCGCTTTTATTTTTATAAAAAAAGCGAAAAAAGAGCCTTTCTTTTTTTGGCTGGCGATAAGTCTGGTTATTTTTTTTGCCCATTCTTTGGTTGAAACGGCTATTTATTCACCGGTTGTACTGATATTGCTTTTGGTAATAATAAGTTTTACAAATGTTGAAGAGTAAAATGTCCGCCAAAGGCGGATCCGCCTTTGGCGGAAAGAAAATATTTAACATGGAAAATCTAATTTATCTGACAGTTATCTTTTTGCCGGCATATCTTATCCGGTTTAAAATATTTGGTATCCCGACTAATATTTTGGAAATGCTGATTTTATTTATTTTTATCGGGTGGATTATTAATTTTAAAAAAGACGCGATAAATTACCTGCCTGCCAGTAGGCATGGCGCTTCTGCGATAGGCTATAAAAAATATATTATACCGATATTTTTTATTTTTCTAGGGCTTGCCATTTCAACATTAGCTAACGGGGGGTATGCGGCAGGCCTTGGCATAATCAAAAGCTGGTTCTTTTTTCCAATGCTATTTGTTTTTTTGGCAAGTCAGATTTTAGATAAAGAAAAAATAATAAATGTTTATAAATCCCTTTATTTATCCGCTTTTTTAGTTTCATTGATATCTTTGGGATATTTGTTTTCGGGGCATATTACATATGATGGAAGATTGCAGGGGTTTTTCAATTCGCCGAATTATTTGGCGATGTACCTTGCGCCGGCGCTGATAATGTTGGTGCAAGTTCAAAGTTTTCCATCGAAGGCGGATCAGCTTATGGCTGAAAAGCTAAAAGTTTTGATTTTATTATCCGGATCAATTATATTAATTACTTTTTATTTTACTTACTCTTACGCTGCTTGGATTTCTGTGATTTTGAGCCTAATTATGGTTTCTATTATTAAAAACAAAGCGCTGGTTAAAAATAAAACAATAATCATTTTAGTTTTGTTAGCTGCGTCGTTATTTATAATCCAGCTAAATAGTGAAAAATTAATTAATCTTAAAAATTATAATCGATCTTCCTTGGAATCAAGGATAATAATCTGGAAATCAGCTGAAAAAATGTTGGAGAATAACTGGGTTTTTGGAATCGGACCGGGGAATTTTCAGGAAAAATATCTTGAGTATCAAAAATATTACCCGCCTTATCTCGAATGGGCGGTTCCCCACCCGCACAATTTATACCTAGCTTTTTGGCTCTACGGAGGAGTTTTGGGATTTTTGGGATTTATCTTTCTGCTTGGTTTTTGGCTTGAGGATATTATTAAAAAAAGCGACAGCATAGTTAAATTTATCGCTTTTAGCATAATGTTCTATATTTTGATCCACGGAGCGATTGATACGAATTATTTCAAAAATGATCTGGCGATAATTTTTTGGCTGAATTTTCTGATTTTTAAAATATAAAAAACGCTTTCCCAGGGCGCTTAATGAAGTTTTATTTATAATATTCTACAAGCTTATTTGATATAGTTTCCCGTCAAGCTTGTTTATAAAAAATAGCAATCCTTCATCTGGGGACAGAAATAAATCAGATGCGTCGAATTGCGCGTTTATTTTTTGGAGCTCGGAAAGTTCGATTATTCTTTCTGATTGCCGGGATGCCATATCCATTTTCCAGAAAGTATCGCTGGTTTTTATTTTTCCATTGTTGTAATCGTTGGGAAACATGGCGGATTCAGGAAGGTTTCCCGGTAGGGCATAATATAAAATTTTATTGTTTTTGGACCAGGTGCATTTCGAGACAAATGTAGGAATGCCCAGGTTTGAATATTCTCCCCCATTGTAGTTCACAATGGCCAGTTGTATTTTCGATCCGCCTTTGGCGTCGCTGTGGCTTATAAGAATGTTATTTCCAGAATTGTCCCAGAGATAGTCAGCTCCAAATTTTTCCTTAAACAGGGATTTTTTTTGGCCGCCGACAGTCGGAATTGATTCTAGGCTGGTTTGGGACATATTATCAGGCTTGTTCCAAAAAGAAACGCTTCCACTTTGAGGAATTGGTGCGACAGAAGCGTTTAAATAGGCCAAGTCAGCCAGTTTTTTCCAATTGCTTCCGTCGGGATCTGAAATATTAAGCGTAGCCTTTTTTCTTTTGGGATCAATATAAACGTAGAAGATCTTGTCGCTTGACTGGTTCCAAACAGCTTCGCGGATATTTTTGTCAAGGGAATATCCTTTTCCAGCCGAATAATTGTAAGAAGAAAATCGAGTGCTGCTATCAGATTGGAAAAATTTTGAAATAACTTTAGTTTTATCTGGCGACCAAAGAATATTTTTTAAATCAATTAAATCATTGGCAGAAAGAGTTTTTTTGTTTGTTCCGTCAAGATCAATTTCATAGGCATGGCCATCTTTTTGCGAATAATATTTAATAGACAGTCCGTTGGGGGAAAGAACTGGGGATAAAACAGCTTCATCGGAAATGGCAGAAATTTTAGCGGTATCTTTTTCCGGTTGAGTGGCAGAAACGGGCTGTGCGGGATTTTCTTTTTTAACGGTCGGGGCGATTTCTTTGGGTTTATAAAAAGACAAGCGATAAATGCCCAAAAAAAGGATAGAAACGATGAAAATAATAAGAGACGCAAAAAAAAGTTTTTTAAGAAGAGACACTTTTTAGTTATTAAATCTTATATGAAGAATGCCGTTGGGCTCATTATAACCGTCGCAATTTTTTCTGAGTCGAGAGTTTGCGCTATCTGTACAAAGTTGAGCTACATTTAGCTGGCTGCTGTTATTATAGACGCATTGTGCTTGGGTTGAACTTGCTTCTACATCAAAAGTTAGTCCATTATGAGATGAATGTCCAGTTTCATTTGCTCCTGTGATGGTGTTTATGCCACAGGCGTTTTTAACTGCAATAATCTCACTAATGGCATTATTTTCCATTCCATCAAGACTGGTGCATCTGGAATTATTGCGATCTGAACAATTCCCAGAACTTTTAATAGAAAAACCGGCATCAGTGAGCGTTTTTCTTAGTGCCGCATCAGTTCCCGTACCCGTTGAAGTCGTTATAGTTCTTCCGGTAGTGGTTCCGCTTCCGCTTAGCGCCGAACTGGCCGTATCGCAAGTGA
>DJVL01000035.1:284-43324 GCA_002440845.1 Patescibacteria group bacterium UBA6257 | reverse complement strand
CAACCTTCCTTGGTGGCGGGAAATCATTCCTGTCCTGCCGGGATCGTTGTGGGGAGCGGTTAAAAGGTAGGGGAAGATTCTCTTGACAAGATGTAAGATGATTTGGTATAATTATACTATGATTAAGCAGTCCTTTTAAATAAAAGAGATCAAGGAGGTATAAAAAAGTGAATAAAAACACTTTTTTGCTGATTATAATTTTTTTAGCTGTAATTTTCCTTTCTAATTGTAGCGTTGAAAGCCCAAATCAGGATGCGCTTTTTTCAAAAAACCAGCAATTCAAAATGGTTGTTTGGGAGGCAGGAACCTATACGGCAGAAGATGTTGTTGCTTTTGCTGAATCTCAAGGAATAAGAGCAAGACCTGACCAAGTTGGGTTAGGAGGAATTTGTTTGCTTGTTCCCCGAGACTAAAAATAAATAAATTATAGGAGGCAAAAAAAGCAGGTTTTAAAATACGGGCTTTGGTTATATAATTATTTTAACCAAAGCCTTTTTTAGTAGATAATAAAATGATTCATAATCTAATTAGTGTTTTGTTTAATAAAGTATAAAGAAGCTCAAAAAAATTTTCTGATTTTCCACCAGAACAAAAATTAGCAAAATTACTTATTAAAAATAAAAAAATTAAGTTAATTAAGCCAACTCCCGTTGTTAAAGATTTAAAAACTTTATTTCAAAAAGAATTTCTTCTCTTGGCAGCAATTAATCCCTATGTTTTAACTAGAAAAAAAGCTATCTTCCCATTTAGCGGTTGCGCTAATATTACTGAAAAAGCGCTTCTTCCTGCTTTCAATAAATCCCTTAGTGGTGCTTTAATAGGGATAAAATTGAGTGATTAAAAAATTTTGACTTTTATTTTTAAATAAGATATAATAAGAGTTAAGCGAGTGTTTGTTGCGAAGGTTGAAAAAATTTCTTTCTTCGCGTCCAGCTATTTGTTTCCGAGCACTCAGGATTTATCCTGAGTGCTCGGTCTTTATATTTATTGCAATTTTTATTGGACCTCCTTGATTATTATTTTTTTATGTTCTAAAATTTATTTGGGTCTTGGAGGCTGAGCACTCGCTTAATAACAAATAGCATATGGAGTAAACCCTTCCAAGGCCCACTTCTTATTTGCCATTGCGCTCCGCCGGCCAGAAGAGCGCAATCTCCCAGTTTAATAACCAAGAGACACATAGAAATACATAGAGATACGTTGAGATTTATTGTATTTCAATGAATTTTCAAGTATTTCAACGAATATCCTAACATTATTTTGTTTTAAAATTAATTATAATGTATGCTTGGATTAAGAAAAAATGTTTCTTTAAAGGATTTAACGACTTTTAAAGCAGGAGGCAAAGCCGATTATTTTATAGAGATTTCCCAAAAAAGAAAATTAATTCAAGTTTTACGTTGGGCAAAGAAAAAAAATTTGCCTTTTTTTATTTTAGGCAATGGTTCTAATGTATTGTTTTCTGATAAAGGTTTTAAGGGTTTGGTGATAAAGATAAAAAACAAGAAAATCAGAAAAACAAAAAAGACTTTGATTGCCGGAGCGGGAATTTTACTGCCGGAATTGTCCAATATTTTTTTAAAAAACGGTTGGGTTGGTTTAGAATGGGCCAATGGCATTCCCGGAACATTGGGCGGAGCAATATATGGTAATGCCGGTGCTTTTGGCGAAGAAATAAAAAATATTATTAAAAACGTAAAAACCATAGACATTAATTCTTTGAAAGAAAAAAAATACAACAGAGAAGGTTGCCAATTTGTTTATCGGGGAAGCGGCTTTAAAGAGAAGAAAGAAATAATTTGGGAAGCAGAATTAATAACAAAAAAAGGCAATAAAAAAGAATTAAAAAAGAAAGCAGAAGAATTTATAAAATATAAAATAGGCAAAGGATTATTTAAATATCCTTCAGCCGGCAGTGTTTTTAAGAATATAAAAATTGACGAAACGCCTTTTTCAAAATTTTTTAAAAAAAATTTTGTTTTCATCAACGGGAAAAAAGTTGAAGTTAAGGCTGGGAAAGTTTCCGCCGGATTTTTTATTGAACAGTGCGGTCTTAAAGGGAAAAAAATCGGCGGGGCAATGATTTCTGATTTTCACGCCAATATAATTGTAAATTTTGACAAAGCAAAAGCCGAAGAAATTTTATTTTTAATAGATCTCTGCAAAGAAAAAGTTTATAAAAAATTTAAAATTCAATTAAAAGAGGAAATTATAGTTATCAACACTTGACACAAGTTTCTGCTGAGTTAAAATTAGATTAGAGGATTTAGAAAATAATTATTTGATTTTTTATTTTTAAAAATTTTTAAATAAATATTTTAAACGATCATTATCCAAATACAAGCAGCGTCCTTAAAGGACGGCCCGAAAATATTAAGACCAAAATTTAGAAAAAACCAAAATAAAAAAGGGCGGTCGGCTGCTCAAGAATAAAAAAATAAAATAATAAAATGGTAAAAGCAAAAAAAAGGAAAGCCCCTGCTAAAAAAGCAAAAAAAGCCAAGAAAACCGTCAAGAGGTCAAGAAGGTAAATGGTTTTTAGCAGATTAGCGAGGTTAAAACGCTCTTTCAGCTTAAAGCTGAAAGAGCGTTTGCTTTATGCCTTTTTTTCATATAACATATAAATAAAGATAAAAGGGCTTAAAATATTAATTTTATGGATATAAAAATTACTCCAGTTAATATTAATCTTTTGAGTCAGCAAGAAGATTATTTGTTTAAGAAACTGAAGGGCTTAGCCAAATTCAGCAAACCTTTTGGAGAAAAAAACGATCTTTTTGTTACCGTCGGCAAAATTTTCCCCCAGCAGGAAACCGGAGAAATTTTTTTTGCCGAAGCAAAATTTTCCATCCCCGGAAAAGATATCGTTTGCAAAGTAAAAGGCTCCAGCATAAAAGAAATTGCCAACCGATTAAAACTCAATTTAAGAAGATTGATGGTTGAGAACAGGAAAACGAAACAAAGTCGTTTTAGAAGATTGGCCCGATTGCTTAAAGAAAAATTTAATTTTAGGGTATAAGAAAATAAATTTAAGACAAATCTTACGATAAATTTTATTATATAAACTTATGGATTTAGCAAGATTGTTATTCAAAGAGCCGGCCGCCGCCTATCTTAAAAAGAATAGAAAGCTTTTGGCTGAAATAGAAAAACGAGAGGAAAAGGTTGGCCAAATGAAACAGGAAGGATTTAAAGAGAGAATAAATTTTTTAAAAGAGGAAATAAAAAAAAAGCTTTCTTTTGACGAATTTCTTCCGGAGGTTTTTGCCTTAACGAGGGAAGCCAGCAAAAGAAGTCTTAAACAAAGACATTTTGATGTTCAAATTTTAGGAGGGATAGCTTTGCATGAAGGAAAAGTGGTGGAAATGAAAACAGGCGAAGGCAAAACTTTGGCTGCGACCTTGCCGGCAACTTTAAACGCTTTAAAAGGCGAGGGCGTTCATATTATTACAGTTAACGATTATTTGGCAAAAAGAGATGTTGTTTGGATGGGGCAGATTTATGATTACTTGGGTTTAACTGTGGGTTGCCTGACTCAGGAAGGGGCTTATCTTTATGATTCCCATCGCCAAAATTCCAAAAACGAGAAAAAAGAAGATCTTGATAAAAAAAGAGATGAATTAGGAAGTTTTAAGGTTATTAGCGATTTTTTAAGACCAGTAGAAAGGAGGGAAGCTTATTTGGCAGACATTACCTATGGAACGAATACGGAATTTGGCTTTGATTATTTGAGAGATAATTTAGTTTCTTCTTTTGAAGAAAAGGTTCAAAGGGGTCACGCTTATGCCATTATCGATGAGGTTGATAGCGTCTTAATTGATGAAGCAAGGACGCCGCTTATTATTTCTGTTCCTGATGAACAAGCCGCTAAACTTTATCAGGAATTTGCCCATCTTGTTCCTCAGTTAAAAAGAGACGAAGATTTTCTGTTGGACGAAAAAGATAAATCTGTTTCTTTAAGCGAAGAAGGGTTAAATAAATTAGAAAAAATTTTTGGTTTTAATATCTTCAATGAAAAAGGATTGCTTTATGTTCACCACTTGGAAAATGCCCTTAAGGCGCACTATCTTTATTTAAAAGATAGGGATTATATTGTCAAAGAGGGCCGGGTAATTATTGTTGACGAATTTACCGGGAGACTTCTTGAAGGACGAAGATACTCCGGCGGTTTACATCAAGCTTTAGAGGCGAAAGAAAGAGTTCCTGTTCAAAAAGAAAGCCGAACCGTGGCGACAATTACTTTACAAAATTATTTCAGAATGTATAAGAAATTATCAGGAATGACGGGCACGGCTTTGACTTCGGCAGAGGAATTTAAGGAAGTTTATAGCTTAGAAACAGTGGCGATTCCCACGAATAAAGCTATGATTAGAAAAGATTTGCCGGATAAAGTGTACCGCACTCAAGATTCTAAATTAAAAGCTTTGGTTTCAGAAATAAAAGAAAGGCATCAAAGAGGCCAGCCGGTATTAGTCGGCACTCCTTCGGTGGAGAAAAATGAATGGCTAAGTTTGCATTTAAAAAGAGAGGGCGTTCCTTTTAATGTTTTAAATGCCAAATATCATGAAAGAGAAGGCGAAATCATCGCTCAGGCAGGAAAATTAGGAGCAGTAACCATTGCGACTAATATGGCCGGCCGGGGAGTGGATATAATTTTAGGAGGCAATCCGCCAAACCCGGAAGAAAAAGAAAAAGTGATAGCTTTAGGCGGTCTTTATGTGATAGGCACCGAACACCACGAAGCCAGAAGGATAGATAACCAATTAAGGGGTAGAGCCGGCAGGCAGGGTGACCCCGGTTTTTCTCAATTCTTTATTTCTTTGGAAGATGATTTAATGAAATTATTTGCACCTAAATATTTATCAGGTTTTATGGAAAAATTAGGCTGGCCCGAAGATCAACCCATAGAACATTCTTTAGTCACTAAATCAATTGGTATGGCTCAAGCTAAGATTGAGGGATTTTATTTTGATATGAGGAAACATATTTTGGAATATGATGATGTGATTAATAAACAGAGAATGTCTTTTTATAAAACCAGAGACAGCATTTTAATTGCCGAGAAAGAAGAAACCTTTTTTGATTATTTAAAGGATTTATTCAGAGAAACAGGAGAAGATTTTCCTGAAAGCGTTTTTCAGGAGAAAGAAAAAATTATCGGCAAGGAAAAATTAATGGATTTATTCAAAGGCATTGCTTTAAGAATTTTGGATACTTTATGGATAGACCATATTGAGAAGATGGAATTTCTTCGCGATTCAACCTCTTTGAGGGCTTACGGCGGCAAAGATCCTTTAGTTGAATACAAAAAAGAAAGCTATTTTTTCTATAAAAGAATTGAAGAAGATTTTAGGAATTACCTTGTTCAAAATGCAAAGAATATTTTAGAAGCAAAAATAGAGTTAAGATAGGACCGATAAAGATTTTCTGGATGTGGCGGGCTTTAAAATAAAATTTTTATATAGTATATTATTAGTATATGTACGATATTATTATCAAAAACGGAACTTTATTTAAAGGCGATAATCAGCTTGCCCAAAAGAATGATTTAGGAATAAAAGACGGCAGAATTGTTTTTATAGGAGATTTGAAAAATGAAAAAGCAAAAACAGAGATAAATGCTGAAAGTAAATTTGTTGCGCCGGGTTTTATTGATATTCATAATGACGCCGACCATTCTTTGAATCTTTTATTTTCTTCTTCAGCGGAAAATTTAATTCGTCAAGGCGTTACGACTGCAATCGGCGGCAATTGCGGAGCTTCTTTGGCGCCTTTGATTTCCGGCTCTTTGGATTATATAAAAAGATGGTCGGATTTTGGGGACATAAATGTTAACTGGCGAAGCGTTAAAGATTTTTTCGATAATTTGGACAAAAGAAAAATAGGCATTAATTTTGGCATGCTTATTGGCTGGGGAACTTTAAGAACAGAATTTAGCAAAGGCGAATTTAGGAATTTGACAAAGGAGGAGATGGAGAAATTAAAGCTTTTAATTAAAAAAAGCTTAGCAGAAGGCGCTTTGGGAGTTTCTTTTGGTTTGGGCTATCCGGCAGAGAAGGGTGTAGGCAAGAAAGAAATTTTGGCCATAGGCGAGTTGGTAAAAAACAAAGGAGGATACCTGTCTTTTCATTTAAGAGATTCATCAGAAAATTTTTTAGCTAGTGTCAATGAAATTTTTGAGATATCAAAAGAAGGGAATTTAAGCGTTGAAATTTCCCATTTTAAAGCAGAAGGCCGGGAGAATTCAAATTTGCTTGATGGAATCATTGAGACGCTGTCAAATTATAACGAAAGCGAAGAATTAATTAATTTGGATATTTCTCCTTATAACAGCGAAGTTCAGGCTATCTATTCAGTTTTACCGGAGTGGGTAGCAGTCGGAGGCAGAAAGGTTTTTTTAAAAAATATTACCGGTGAAGATACAAGAAAAAAAATAATCCAAGACTTAAAAAAGAAAAAATATCTTTATAAGAAGTTTTTGATTACAGATAGCGGCCGGCAATGGTGGTTTTCCGGTAAATCTTTGGAGGAAATATCAAAAAGTTTCAATTTAAGCCCCGAAGAATCTTTATTAAAAGTGGCTGAAGTTTGCGATGAAAAGATAATCATTTTCGGTGAAAACATTTATCAGGAAGACATAGATAAAATTATAGAGAATCCGTATTCTTTTATTTGCACCAATGGAGAATTTTATAATCCCAATAAAAGCACTTGGTTTCATCCGAAACTTTTTGGGACTTTTCCGAGATTTTTGGAAAGATATGTTAAAGAAAAAGAATTGTTGTCTTGGGAGGAAGCGATTTTTAAAATTACCGGTAAAGTTGCCAAAAAAATAGGGTTAAGAGACAGAGGATTGATAAAAGAAAACTATTTCGCTGATGTGGTTATTTTTAATCCGGAAAAGATAAAAGACAAAACTACCATTAAAAACCCTCTTCAATATCCTGAAGGGATAGAAACAGTTATTATAAACGGCAATTTAGCTTATTATAAAGGAGTTTTGTCTTCGCAAAGATATGGAAAAACAATCCGTCGGCTGGCGGATAAGTAATAATAAATTTCAATGAATTTCGCGAAGCTAACTGCTATGAATTTCTTGGGATGCTTTTACAGAAATACATAGAAATACATAGATAGAGATGTTGTTTAAAATTTTAGCTTAAATTTATCTTATTATGGAAGCTTTTATTATTCACGGCGGGAAGCCTTTAAAAGGAGAAATTGAAGTCAGGGGAGCAAAAAATTCCGCAATGCCAATTTTAGCGGCTTCTCTTTTATCCAGAGAACCTTCTATTATTGATAACCTCCCTTTAATAGAAGATGTAAGAAGGTTTTTAGAAATTATTATCAGCTTGGGCGGAAAAGTTGAATGGTTGGGAGAAAGAACAATTAAGATTATTCCCGGAAATTTAAACCTAAAAAATATTAATCAGTCTTCCGTAAAGAAGCTCAGGGCTTCGGTTTTGCTTATTGCTCCTTTAATTCATCGTTTTAAAAAATTCAAATTAGCCCAGCCCGGCGGGTGCTTGATAGGTGCCCGGTCAATAGATACTCACTTGGACGCCCTTTGCCAGTTAGGAGTGAAGATAAAAGCTTTTCCTTCTTTTTATCATTATAATGGCAGCGATTTAAAAAATGGCGAAGTGGTTTTAGGGGAATTTAGCGTTACTGCCACGGAAAACATTTTAATGCTGGCGGCTTTGTTAAAAGGTAAAACAATTTTAAAAATATCAGCCCTAGAGCCCCACATAGAAGATTTAGTTTGTTTTTTGAAAAAAATGGGAGCGAAGATAAAGGTAAAATCTCCTCATATTTATGAAATTACAGGGAAAGAGAGTTTAAAAGGAGCGCGTCATACAATTATTCCCGACCCCATAGAAGCAGGGACATTTTTGATTTTAGGAACTGCTTTAAGAGCAAAAATTTTGGTAAAAAATGTAAAAATAGAACATTTGGATTTAGTTATAAAAAAATTGAAGGAAATTGGAGCGAGGATAAAAATTATTGCTGGAAAAAACAATTTAAAGGATATTATGGTTTTACCTTCTTATCGTTTAAAAGGTTTTAAAATTCAAACTCAACCTTATCCCGGCATTCCCACTGATTTGCAACCTCCTTTTGGAGTGTTAGCGACTCAAGCTGAAGGCACCAGTCTAATTTTTGACACTATGTTTGAAGGAAGATTGAAGTATATAGATGAGTTAATAAAAATGGGAGCCAATGCCATTATTGCTGATCCTCATCGGGCTTTGATTACCGGCCCGACTCCGCTTTATAGTCAGGAAATAAATTCGCTTGACATTCGTTCAGGCACCTCCCTTTTAATCGCCGCTCTTTTAGCCAAAGGGAAAACCGTGATTAAAGATGCCTATCAGGTAGACAGGGGCTATGAAAATATAGATTTAAGATTAAAAAAATTAGGGGCGGATATAAAAAGGGAAAAGTTGCAATAATTGATTTTATGGGTTAGAATTTTTGAGTTAGAATTCTTGGTTTCTTTTTTTGTTATTTATTATGATTATTAGAAAAATAGGCATAGACTTGGGTACAGCCAATACTTTGGTTTTTATTCCTCAAAAAGGGGTTGTTATTGACGAACCTTCGGTGGTAGCTATTTCTCTTGATGATAACAAGGTTCTATCTATAGGGCTTGAGGCAAGAGAAATGTTAGGCAGAACTCCGGAAATGATAAAAACCTACAAACCTTTAAAAGACGGCGTTATTGCTGATTATCGAGTAACTGCCGCTATGTTAAAGTATTTTATAGATAAAGCTATTGGTTCTTGGAAGATTTTTAAACCGGATTTAATAATTTCCGTGCCCGTAGGCATTACCTCCACGGAAAGAAGGGCAGTTATTAGCGCGGCAAGGGAAGCTGGCGCCAAAGAGGCTTATGTTGCCCGGGAGCCAATTTTAGCCGCCTTAGGAGCAGGTGTTCCTATAAATTCGGCAGCCGGCAATATGATTGTTAATATTGGCGGAGGGACTACAGAAGTGGCAGTTATCTCTTTAGGGGGAATTGTTTCGTGGGCTTCGGTCAGGGTAGCTGGAAATAAAATGGATGAAGCTATTGCCGATTACATAAAAAGAAAATACAATTTGGCTATCGGAGAGAGAAGCGCCGAAGAAATAAAAATTAAAATCGGATCAGCTTTGGTTACCAAAGAAAAAAGCGGTTTGGAAATTAAGGGGTTAGATTTAACCGAAGGGCTGCCTAAGAATATTAATATTAATTCTAATGAAGTGGCTGAAGCTATCAGTGCGCCCTTAAAAGAAATAATTCAGGCAATTAAATTGGTGTTGTCGGAAACTCCTCCGGAATTAGCCGCTGATGTTATGGAAAGGGGAATGATTGTTTCCGGCGGCGGAGCTTTACTCAAAAATATTAACGAGTTAATTACAAAGGTTACCGGCGTCCCCAGTTATATAGCTGACGAACCGCTTTATTGCGTAGCTAAAGGTACTGGAGTGATTTTAGACAATTTAGAACTTTACAAAAAAAGCATCACCACCTATAGATAAAACTTAAGCGCCTTTCGTGCTTATAAATTTAATTTTTTATGTTGTTTTTTCCCAAGGACAATACAAAAAAACTTTTAGAAAAGTTTTTTGATCCTCAAAAAAGAGTTGTTCAAAGTCTGCTTTTTTGGGGTGAAGAAGGTTTGGGAAAAATGACTATAGCCAGAAATTTCAGCCTTGCTCTGCTTTGTGAGAAAAAAGAGAAAAAATTTTCAGGATGCGGAAATTGTGTAAGTTGTCAAATGGCTAAATCTTCCTGTCATCCGGATTTTTTGGTTTTGGAGCCGGAAGAAGGGTCGTTAAAAATCGAGCAAATGAAGAAAGCCTTGGATTTTTTGCTTTTTTATCCTCAGATTTCATCTTTTAAAATTCTTATCATTGATAAGGCAGACCAGATGACAGAAGAAAGCCAGAACATCCTTTTAAAAACTCTTGAGGAGCCAAAAAACAACAATTTAATAATTTTAGTTACCAGTTTGCCAAGTAAACTTTTAAAAACCGTTCAATCCCGACTTTTAGCTTTAAAGTTTTCAAGGTCTTCGGCGCAAAAAATAGCAAATTTTTTGCAGAAAGAATATCATTTATCGGAAAACGAGGCAAAAAGGATTGCTGAAATTTCTGACGGTAAAATAAGCGAAGCGATAAAGCTTTTAAATAAGGACTACCGAAGGGAAAAAGAATTAATAGGAAAAGACCTTGGAGAACTCTTAGAAAAAGATTTTTTTGAAAAAACAATTTACCTGAAGAAACTGTCTGAAGACGAAGAATTTTTGAAAACCACGATTAAAGAATGGTTGAGAGTCCTAAGAGAAAATTTTTTTAGCCAAAAACTGAATTTAAGCCAAAATCAAATTATAAAATTGTCAGCCGAACTTTTAAAAGCCTATTATTTAATTTCCGATGCCAACATTAATAGGCAACTTTTATTAGAAAACGTTTTCCTTCAAATCCAGTAAATTTTATTAATTTAATAGCCAAATTATTAATGATTAAAAAATAAGTCAATCAAAGTAAATTAATATGATTAATCAATTTAAAGAGCAAGCCCAAAAAATCGCTGAAGATTTTTATAATGAGATTCTTTCTTATAGGACCTCTCGGCCTAATCCGGTTTTAGTTGAAAATATTAAAGTTGATTGTTACGGTGCTCAATCTCCCCTAAAAAATATTGCTTCAATTTCTATTATTCCGCCAAACGGCATTGTTATTGAACCTTGGGATCAGAATTTAATCAGTTTTATCAAAAAAGCGATAGATGCTTCTCCTTTGGGACTTAATGCGGTGGTTGACGCTAAACAGGTGAAATTGTTTTTGCCGACTTTAGATAAAGAAAAAAAGGAAGAGTTGAAAAAAGCCATTGGCATTAAAAAAGAGGAATTTAGAATAAAATTAAGGAAATTAAGAGAACTTTTCCTTGAAGATTTGAAAGATAAATTCGACAAGAAAGAAATTTCTGAAGATGAAAAATTCCGTTTGAAAGAAGAGGTCCAAAGAATTATTGAGGAAATAAACGAAACTTTTGATAAGCATGAAGAAAAGAAAATTAAAGAAATAGAGGAATCTTAATTAATAATTTTTTATGTTTTCTATACTACTTAGTATTTTAAGTTTAAGCCTGTTAATCATCCTTCACGAAGCCGGACATTTTTTTTCTGCCAGAAGGCTTGGGGTAAAAGTTGAAGAATTTAATTTTGGTTATCCGCCAAGATTGTTTAGCTTTAAAAGAAATGGTATAGTTTATTCTTTTAACGCTGTGCCTTTTGGGGGGTACGTGGTGATTTTTGACGAGGAAGGGAAAAATAAATCTACCCCCGGAAGTTTTTCCAGCCAAAGTTTTCTTAAAAGAGCCATTATTCTTTTAGGAGGGCCGGTTTTAAATATTATCATTGCGTTTTTTATTTTTACAGGGCTTTTTTGGAAGGGTATGCCGGTTTATTTATTGCCTCCAAGTTATTCAAAAGATATTGTTTCGCCTGTAATTATTTCTGAGATTAATCCCCAATCCCCGGCTGATTTAGCGGGATTGAAGAAGGGAGATAAAATTTTGTCATTAAAATATTTAGAAAACACTTATTCTATTAATTCAATAGAAGAACTGCAGGAAAAGATTAATGAATTTAAAGGCAAAGAAATTAAATTAGTAATTGACCGTCAAAAGGTTGAAAAAGAATTTATTATTACTCCCCGCGTTAATCCTCCAGCCGGTGAAGGATCTTTGGGGCTGGCTCTTGAGGTTAAGGCAGATTTAAAATATCCTTTGTCAAAAGCCGTTTTTAAAGCAATTGAATTTTTAGGGGTAATAAGCCGGGAAACGATGAAGGGTTTAATTAGTTCTTTTGGCAAACTTTTTACTAAAGGCGATATTAAAGAATTTGTTGGACCGGTAGGGATTGTAGTTATAGCTACCAAAGGGTTTGATATAGGGATAAGTTATGGTTTTTATATCTTAGGAATAATTTCTTTTGGTTTGGCGGTTTTTAATTTTTTGCCAATTCCGGCAGTAGATGGAGGGAGGATTTTGTTTTTACTTATAGAGAAATTAAAAAAGAAACCATTAAATCGCCGAACCGAAGAAATAGTTAATCAGGTTTGTTTTTATTCAATTATCATCCTCTCCGTTTTTGTTACCGCTAAAGACATTAACCTTTTTCTTATTAAGCGTTCTTTTTAAAAATTATTAAACTTTGCTTTTTAAAAGATGAAAGAATCACAAATGAAGTTTAAAACTAAAAAAGAGGTTCCTCAAGATGAATCAAGTTTGGGAATTTCTTTTTTGATTCAGGCTAATTTTTTGGAAAAGCTTACCAGCGGGGTTTATAATTATCTTCCTTTGGGTTTCCGGGTGTTAAAAAAGATAGAAAAAATTGTGCGGGAAGAAATGGAGGCTATTGGCGGCGAGGAGATATTAATGGCTAGCCTGCACCCGAAGAAAAACTGGGAAGCAACCGGCAGATGGAATAGTTTTGACGCTTTGTTTAAAGTCCATTCAAGATTTGACCAGTGGTATGCTTTAGGCCCAACTCATGAAGAAATTGTTACTCCTTTAGCCAAAAATTTTATTTTTTCCTATAAAGACCTGCCGCTTTATCTTTTTCAAATTCAAACTAAATTTCGTGACGAACCTCGGCCAAAAGCGGGGTTATTGAGAACAAAAGAGTTTATAATGAAAGATCTTTATAGTTTTCACAGGACAGAAGAGGATTTGGATGCTTATTACGAATTGGTAAAAGAAGCTTATAACAGGATTTTTCAAAAGTGCGGCTTATTAACCTTGATAGCCGAAGCTTCAGGAGGAACTTTTTCTCCTTACTCCCATGAATTTCAAGTGGAAACAAAAACCGGCGAAGATTTAATTTATCATTGTTCTCGTTGTGGTTTTTGCCAAAATCAGGAAATAGCAGGAGACATAGAAAAATGTCCCAAATGCCAAAGCCCTTTGGAGAAACTTAATTGTTCCGAAGTCGGAAATATCTTTAAACTGAAAGATAAATATTCAAGCGCTTTAGGTCTGAAATTTATTGACAAGGATGGAAAAGAAAAAAATGTTCTAATGGGCTGTTATGGTATAGGAATCAGCCGATTAGTGGGAACAATTGCTGAATTAAATAATGATAAAAATGGAATGATTTGGCCAGAAAAAGCAGCTCCTTTTTCTTGCCATCTTTTGGGTTTTAAAACAGCTGACGCAAAAAAAAATGCCTTTATTAAAAAGAAAACCGATGAGTTATATCAAAAAATGATAGACGCTGGTTATGAGGTTTTATATGATGACAGGGAAGAAGTTTCTTTTGGAGAAAAATTAGTTGATGCTGATTTAGTGGGTTTGCCTTGCCGGATAATTGTAAGCGAAAAAACCATTTCTCAGGATTCTTTTGAATTAAAAGAGAGGAAGTCAGGAAAAATAGAGCTTATCAAAATAGAAGCTTGGGAAAGAGCTTTTGACAAAACCTCGTAATGTCAGTAAACTCTTTTTAAGCAAAAAAATGATTAAAAATTTAGGAGAAAAATTTTCAAAAAGCATTGGAGTTGATTTAGGGACCAGCCGAACCCTTATTTATATCAAGGGTAAGGGTATAGTCACCAACGAACCGACGGTGGTCGCTTTAAACAATAAAACTAACCAAATTTTGGCAATTGGCAACGAAGCGGAAGAAATGGTAGGTAAAACCCCTTCTCATATCAACGCTATCAAGCCTTTAACTAATGGCGTGATTTCTGATTTTGAAGTAGTGGAAAAAATGCTTCGCTATTTTTTAGACCAAGCTAAAGGTAAAAATTTTTTTAGTCGGATTTTAGATTGGCCAAGATTAGTTATTGGTATTCCAACCGGCGGCACAGAAGTAGAAAAAAGGGCAGTAGAAGACGTGGCAAGAAGCGCCGGCGCCAAAGAAGTTTATTTAGTTGAAGAACCGGTAGCGGCAGCTTTAGGAGATCGTTTATCGATAAAGGAATCAAAAGGTATTTTGGTGGTTGATGTGGGAGGAGGAACGACAGAGGTAGCGGTAATTTCTCTTGGCGGCATAGTGGTAGCTAAAAGTTTAAGAGTCGCTGGAGATAAACTTAACGAAGATATAATTTATTATTTTAAGGAGCGTTTTAAATTAGCCATAGGCGAAAAAACAGCTGAAGAAATAAAAATTTTCATTGGCTCTGCTATTGATTTGGGCAGCAATCAGGAAACAAAAGTCAGGGGTAGAGATTTGACCCGTGGTTTGCCCAAAGAGATAAAAGTCAAGGAAGAAGAAATTAGAGAAGCCATTACCCCTTCTTTAATGAAGATAGTAGATGCCATAAAAGGAACCATAGAAATAACTCCGCCGGAATTACTGGGTGACATTATGGCCAGCGGCGTGATTTTATCAGGAGGAACAAGTTTATTAAGAGGTTTTGATAAATTAGTTGGCGACGCCGTAGACTTGCCGGTAAAAATTATTGAAGATCCAATAACAGCAGTTATCAGAGGAATGGGAGTTATTTTGGAAGATTTAGATTCTTGGCGCGATTTTCTTATTACTCTTTCCCGGGAAAAACCGCCATTTTAAGTTAAAAAATAAAGATTAAAAAACTGGCAAGGACTTATTTAATTAAGTTTATTGATTGATATTTGAAAATGGAAAAAAAAGGAAACAAAAAAAATTATTTTTATTTTTTGTTTTTATTGGGAATAATAGCTTTAGCTATTGTTTTTTTTAAAAATTTTTATCTTCCCGGAGAGCAAGTTTTAAAGCCAAAAACTGTTTTTCTGCTGCAAAAAACCGAAGGAATTGGTCATTATTTTTCTAATTTTAAGAGCTGGTTGGATGATTTTTTTCATCTAAATCGTTTAAGACGGGAGTTTTATGAATTAGCCGAAGAAAATAAAAATTTGGTGAACGAGGAAAGGATTTGTCAAGAATTGAAGAAGGAAAATGAGCTTTTAAGAGAGGGACTAAAAATGAAAGAAGAAAAAGATTGGACTTTCGTATCAGCTAAAATCATTTTTTCAGATCCTACCAGTTTATCAGGTTCTTTTTGGCTTGATAAAGGCAAAAAAGACGGATTGAGGAAGGGCATGAATGTAGTTTTTTTTGATAAAGCTTTAGTCGGCAGAATAATTGACTGTTGGGACGATTATTGTCAGGCAGAATCAATTTTTGCTCCGGGCAAAAAAATAAGCGTTGAGAATTTGAGGTCCTCTGTTCCGGCGGTGGTTGAAAAGTCAATAAAAGGCAGTTTCCTTTTAAAACTGATTCCTTACGAAGCGGACATAGAAAAAGGGGATATTTTTGTAACTTCGGGGGAAAATCCGGAATTTATCAGGGGGTTATTGGTTGCCAGAGTAAAAGAGGTGAGGTCTTTAACCGGGAAAGAAAATTTTTTAAAGGAGTTTATTTTGGAGCCAGTATTTAATCCTTCACAGATTTCTTCGGTTTTGATTATTACTAATTTTAACCCCGAAGATTTTAACGGAAATTAATTCTTAATTGTGATAAAAAAATATCTGCTTAGCTTATTGTTTTTTATTTTGCTTTCTATTTTTCAGGTTTATTTTAAACCCAGCCTTGTTTTGGCTCCGTTTCCGAATTTTTTATTAATTTTTTTAGTTTACTCGCTTTTTTCTTTTTCGCCTTTTTATGTTTTATTTTTAAGTTTTTTAAGCGCCATAATTTTAGACTCTTTAGGAGGAATTTTTTGGGGAATGAATTTTTTGCTTTTTTCTTTTGCTTTGGGTTTGGGAATTTTGGCGGTAAAATTTTTTGAGAAATCTCATTTTTTATCAAGATTGATTATTGGTCAATTGGTTATTTTCAGTTATTTTTTCGGAGTTTTTATAATAAATTTTTTGTTTAAGAAGCCGGATTTATTTTTCAATGTTTTTCTCGGTTTTATCATCACCTCCTTTCTTTACGCTTTACTTTGTTTATTGACTAAAAACAAAAAAGGAAATGGTAAAAAATCTTTATATTAAAAAGAAAAAAGATCTTCTTGACCCCGAAGAGGTGCTTTTGGATGGCTGGGTTAAGGAGGCAGAAGAAAACCAATTGGGCAGCCTTGAATGGCCTATTTCTCCTTTACTGATAAAAAGTATTTTTATTTTTAGCCTGTTTTTATTTGCCATTGTTTTTTTTAGAGCTTTTTATGTTCAGGTGGTAAAGGGAGAAGATTTTCAAAAAAGAGCGGAAAACAACAAAACTCGTTGTTATACTATCAATGCCCCGCGAGGAATTATTTATGATAGATTTGGCGTGCCTTTAGTTTTAAATTCTTCTTCTTTTAGCTTGGTAATGATTCCGGTTGATTTGCCAAAAAGCTCCAAAGAAAAAGAAGAAATTTTAAATAAAATTATAAGCATTTTTAATTTAGATAAAGAAGAATTAAATTCACTTTTAAACGACCCTTTGAGAATTGGCTCTTTTGATCCGATTTTAATAAAAACCAACCTGAGCCTTGAGGAAGTAAGGCGATTTGAAACAAGCGTTAATGTCGGTTTGGGTTTTAACATAATCTCAGACTACAGCCGTTATTATCCTTATGGCGACAGCTTTGTTCATGTCTTGGGCTATATTGGCAAGATTTCTTCTCAGGAAATCAGTCAATACAAGGATTATCCTTTAACGGCAATGATAGGAAAAGACGGCTTAGAGGCTTATTACGAAAGAGACCTTCAAGGAAAACCGGGAAAAAGAATTATTGAAGTAGATGCGGCCTTAAATATTAAAAATAATTTAGGAGCTGTTGAACCGGAAAAAGGGCAGGACATAGTTACTACTTTGGATAAAGATTTACAGGAAGTTTTTTATAATTCTTTGAAAGAAAGAATGGAACAAATGAATTCTAAAGGAGCGGCAGGTATTGCCTTAAATCCAAAGACAGGCGAAATTCTATCTTTAGTCAGTCTCCCCAGTTTTGACCCCAATCTTTTTACCAGCGGGTTTCCTAAAGATAAAATTAATCAGTATTTGAATGATGAAAGCCATCCTTTATTTAACAGAGCAACAAACGGCGTTTATCCTGTTGGTTCTTTGATAAAACCTTTAATTGCCTTAGCCGCCCTTGAGGAAAAAGTAATCGACCCCAATTATAAGATTTTAGCGGAAAAAGAAATTGTTATTGAAAATCCTTATCATCCGGGGGAAAGCTATATTTTTAAAGAATGGCAAAATCATGGTTGGGTGGATATGAGGAAAGCTTTGGCTGTATCTTCTAATATTTATTTTTGGACCATTGGCGGAGGCTATGATGGCATTGAGGGTTTAGGTTTGGAAAGGATAAAAAAGCATTGGTTGAAATTTGGTTTTGACAAGACGTTTGGCATAGATTTACCCACCGAAGGGAAAGCAATTTTGCCGGATGCCGAGTGGTTGAAAAAAAATCGGCCGGATGATCCTTATTGGCGATTAGGAGATACTTATAATATTGCTATCGGTGAAGGAGGTTTTAGCTTGACACCTTTAAAAATGGTTGGTTATATATCCTCAATTGCCAATAATGGGATTTTAATGAAACCTCATTTGGTAAGAGAAATAAAAGATATTAACGGCAACCCCAAAACTTTTGTTCTACCGGAAAAAATTGTTGATGTCGGTGTTTCTTTGGAAAATTTGGGAATTGTTCAGGAAGGGATGAGAGAAGTGGTAAAATCAGGAACAGGAATTTATTTAAATGATTTGCCCATTGAAGTGGCGGCAAAAAGCGGTTCGCCTAAAATTTTTTCTCTTTCAAATAAAGAAAGATATCATGCCATTCTGGGAGTTTATGCTCCCTATGAAGATCCGGAAATAGCGATTTTAATCTTAATGGAAGATCCTGACCCCGGAGCTTCAGCTACTTTACCCGTGGCTCATAAAATTTTAAATTGGTACTACGAAAACAGGATAAAACCGGTCAATAATAATTAAAAACATTACACCTATGGATAAAAATTATATTACTTCGGAAACTTACAAAACTTTGAGAACGGAATTAGAAGAGCTTAAAACAAAAAAAAGAAAAGAGATAGCTCAAGCAATTCAAGAAGCGAAAGAATTGGGTGATTTATCCGAAAATGCCGCTTATCAGGAAGCAAAAGAAGCCCAGACAGTTTTAGAGACAAGGATTTTGGAATTGGAAGATTTTTTAAAAAATGTTTCTATTATTTCCCGGCCTTCAAAAAACGGCAAGGTAGAATTAGGTTCAACCATTGAAGTTATCAGTTCTATAAAAGGACAAGGAAAAAAATTTTTTACCATCGTAGGGTCTGCAGAAGCCAAACCCAGTGAGGGAAAAATTTCCAATATATCTCCTTTAGGCAGAGCTTTTTTGGGTAAAAAACAAGGCGAGGTAGTGCTTGTAAAAACGCCTCAAGGTGAGGTAAAATATAAGATATTGAGTATATCTTGAATTTTCCCTCGCTTTGCTCGGTAAAATATAAGATATTAAACATATCTTGAATTTTCCCTCGCTTCGCTCGGTAAAATATTAAGATATTAAACATATCTTGAATTTTCCACTTGCTTTGCTCGGTAAAATATTAAAATATTGGATATTCAATAGAAATTCATAGAAATACAATAAAAATACAAGGAATTTCAATAAATTTCTACGAGTTTCTGCGAATTTCAATCTACAATCGTAAATTATATGTTAGAAGATATTATCAAAGAGCGAATTAAAAAATTAAGAGAACTTAAAAAGCTTGGTATTAATCCTTACCCAGAAAAAATTTCCCGCCAATTTTCTATTAAAGAAACTATTGCCAGTTTTTCTTCTTGGTCGCTTTCAAAAAAGAAAATAACTTTGGCGGGAAGGATTTTAGCAATTAGAGGTCATGGCGGTGCTATTTTTTTTGATTTGAAAGATGGCTCGGATAAAATTCAGGCTCTTTTAAAAAAAGACGTGTTAGGGAAGAAGGGAATGGATTTTTTTGAAAAATTTTTTGATGTCGGGGATTTTATAGAAGCAAAGGGAATTCTTTTTAAGACCAAAAAAGGCGAAAAGACTTTGGAGGTTCATACTTTTAAAATGGCTGCCAAAAATTTGAGGCCTTTGCCAAAATCTTGGTTTGGCTTAGAGGATGTTGAGGAAAGATATCGCCGCCGCTACCTTGACCTTTTAGAAAACGAAGAAGTGAATAAACGATTTATTTTTCGCTCAAAAATTATTTCTGCTATTAGAGATTTTCTTAATCAAAAAGGTTATTTAGAAGTAGAAACTCCAATTCTTCAACCGATTTACGGAGGCGCCAACGCCCGGCCCTTTGTTACTAAATTAGAGGCTTTAAACCTAAAAGTTTTTTTAAGGATAGCGCCGGAATTATATTTAAAAAGATTAATTGTCGGCGGTTGGGAAAATATTTATGAAATAGGAAAATGTTTTCGCAACGAAGGGCTTGACAGAGAGCACAACCCGGAATTTACCCTTTTGGAGCTTTATAGCGCCTATAAATCAAGGGAAGATTTAATGAAATTAGTGGAAAATTTGATAAAATTTTTGGCTAAAAGCTTCAAAAAAGATTTAGGGAGCGCAAGTTGGCTTAATAAAAAATGGGAAATAATTTCTTTTGAGAATTTTTTGAAGAGTAAAACCGGATTAAAACTTTCTGATTCAAAAGAAAAATGGGAAGAAAAAGCTAAAATTTTAAAAGCGACAATTAATGAAAACGATTCCGTGGCAAAAATTGCCGATGCGATTTTGAAAAAATTAAGGAAAGATATTAAAGGGCCTCTTTTTCTTATTGACCAACCCTTGGATATCTCGCCTTTAGCCAAGAAAAAAGAGGATGATCCGACCAAAACAGCTCGTTTCCAATTGATTATTGATGGTTGGGAGTTGGTAAATGGTTTTTCTGAGCTTAATGATCCTTTGGACCAAAAAGAAAGGTTTAAAAGCCAAGCCCTTATGGGGAAGAAAGGGGATTTAGAAGCTCATCCTTTGGATAATGATTTTATTGAAGCTTTAGAATACGGAATGCCGCCAACAGCAGGTTTGGGCATAGGGATTGACAGATTAGTCGCTGTCTTGACCAAAGCTCCTGTCTTAAAGGAAGTTATTCTCTTCCCTTTTATGAAACCACGACAGGACGCTTAAAATAATTTAAAATTACAAAATTAAAAATTATTTTTTATGATAGATGTCAAACTTATAAGAGAACAACCGAATTTAGTCAAAGAGGGAATAAGAAAAAAAGGGACAGACCCTTCAATCATTGATAAATTTTTAGAATTGGATTTAAAAAAGAGAAGGTTGCTTCAAGAGATAGAAAACATTAGGGCAAAAAAAAATGCCGCAGAAAAGAAAATGTCTTTGGCGGGAAACAAAGAAGCAATTCTTGAAGCTTTAAAAGAAGCAAAAGCTTTTTTGACAGAAAAGGGAGAAGAACTGGAAGCGATAGAAAGGGAATGGAAAGATTCCTTGTCTCTTATTCCTAATTTGCCTTTAACCTCAGTTCCTGAAGGAAAAGACGAATCGGAAAATATTGTTTTAAGAGAAGAAGGAGTAAAACCGGTTTTTAATTTTATCCCAAAAGATTATCTTACTTTGGCTGAAGAGTTGGATATTATTGATACCAAGCGGGCGGCGAAAACTTCAGGTTCCAGATTTGGCTTTCTTAAAAGGGAAGCCGCTCTTTTGGAATCAGCTTTGTTGTGTTTTCTTTTTGAAAAGCTTATTAAAAAAGGTTTTACACCGATTATTCCTCCGGTTTTAATAAAACATTTTCCCTTCTGGGGAATGGGATATTTAGACAGAGGTAAAGAGGAAGTTTATTCTTTAGAAAAAGACGAGTTATATTTGATTGGTACAGCTGAGCAAATTATCGGTTCTATGCACCTTGATGAGACCTTTGAAAAAGAAGAACTGCCTAAGCGTTATCTTGGTTTTTCTTCCTGCTTTAGACGGGAAGCAGGCTCTTACGGAAAAGACACAAAAGGCATTCTTCGGGTTCACCAATTTGATAAAGCAGAAATGTTTAGTTTTTCCCGGCCGGAAGATTCTCAAAAAGAACACGAGTTTCTGCTTTCTTTGGAAGAGGAAATAATGAAAAATTTAGGTATTCCTTACAGGGTTTTATTAATTTGCTCCGGCGACTTAGGAGACCCGGCGGCTGCTAAATACGATATTGAAGCTTGGTTGCCCGGCCAGAATAACGGGAAAGGAGAATATCGGGAAACTCATTCTACTTCTAATTGCACTGATTTTCAGGCAAGAAGATTAAATATTAAATTTAAAAATGAAAAAGGGGGAAAAGAGTACGTTCATACTTTAAACGGCACGGCTTTGGCAATGGGAAGGGCAATTATTGCCATTATTGAGAATTATCAGACCAAAGAAGGAAAAATAAAAATTCCTAAAGTCCTCTGGCGTTATACCGGAGGCATAAAAATAATTCCTAGTTTAAAGAGGTAATTTTTAAATCAAAAAAGCAGGAATCAAATGAAAAAGAGCCGTCGCGCTAAAAAAATCCAACATTTTAGGATAAAAATTTTTTTTATAGTGTTTTTTATCATTTTTGTTTTTATCTTTGTTTATTGGATTCTTTTTCTTTCTTCATTTTTTCAAGTAAAAAAAATCATTATTGATGGCTTTGACAGCCAGAAAATCAACAGCCAAGTGGAAGCTTATTTTAAAAAAAATAATAAGTTTTTTTTACCCTCTTTCGTCGTAAATTTTTTCCCTTCTTTAAAAGAAAATTATAAAAATTATATTTTTCTTCAGCCGGATAGATTATCAGCATTTCTTTTAAAACAATATCCGGAGATAGAGAAAATCAATGTTAGGTTAGATGTTAGAAACGGGTTTTTATTTTTGAATATTAAGCCCCGGGAAACTGCTTTTATTTTATGCCGGGAGAATAATTTTTGCTATTGTCTTGATAAAGACGGCATTATTTTTAAAAAATTTGAAGAAGAAGAGGAAAATAATTCAGCGGTAAAAAAAATAATATGGATTTCTTCCAAAGCTATGGCTTTGGGAGAGAAAGTTTTAACAGCGGAAGAAGTGGGAAAGTTGAAAGAAATAGTCCTTATGACAAACAGCGCAGATTCTCCTTTTTCCCTTGATTTTTTTGAAATAAAAAAAGATGGAGTTTCTGAAATTAAAATTATCACCAAAGAAAAATTTTATATCCTTTGCAGTTTTACCGATGATTTTTCCGAGATAATGAAAATTATCAAAGAATTAAAAATCCAAACAATAAAAAATCAGTTTAATCTTTTAGAATATATAGATTGTCGTTATTTGCCTAAAGTTTATTATCGTTTACGGAATTAACGATTTTTGTTATAATAGTTGAGTTATCTTTTTATATAAAGAAATAAAATGTTAGACCAATCAAAGGGAGAGAAAGAAATAAAATTTCTCAAAGAAAGGATTGAGGCGAAGGAAGAACAATTAAAGCAGGAGAGTTTGTCTGTCCCGGAGAAAAAAGAATTATTGATAGAAGCGATAGGGGAGAAAATAGAGGATTCCTTTAGAAACCTGCCTCCGGTTAGCGTTTTAAATTTTGAAGAAGGAAGAAATAAATTAGAACGGCAGAATCAGACAGATGATTTTTCTGAAGACGCGAAGGTAAAAGAATTAACCGAGATGGCTTTTAAAGAAGGCATTGTTAAAGCAGTAACCGTTGCTTTAAAAACAAGCAACGCTTTTTTAATTGATAAGCTGAGAGATACTTTGGCAGATAAATATTACCAAGCCCTGAAAGAAAGAAAATTAATATAGGAAATAAGCATAAAAATTAATGTTATTTTTTCTTCTTTTATTTTTTTTGATTTTGATTTTTGTTCTCTCTGTTTTTTTAAAGAAAGGAGGTTTTAAGAGTGAGATAAAAAGAAGCTTAGATTACCAATTGTTTTTAATAAGTTCGCCTCGCGAACTGCCGCATTCTGAGACTGAACAAAAAAAATCATTTCTTGATTTTGTTTCCAATTTTGAACAATTTCTTGAAACTTTCAGCAATTACAAGAAAGAGATTATTTTAGAAATAGCTGTTCCCAATAATTCTCCAGAGATATTTTTTTACGTTGCTTTTCCTAAAAAAGACGCCCAGTTTTTTGAAAAAACTTTGTCTTCTTTCTTTCCCGATAGTCAGATAGAACCTGTAAACGATTATACAATTTTTTCTCCTGAAGGATTGGTGGCTTCTTCATCTGCTTTTTTAAAAAATTCACCCCTGTTGCCGCTAAAAAATTTAAAATCCTTTAGTCAGGACCCTTTATCAGTTATTGTCAACGCTTTTACCAAAATCGCCGTTTCTGGCGAGGGTATGGCTTTGCAATTAGTTCTAAAACCATATCAGGCAGGTTTAAGAGTTGATATCTCAAAAGTCCGTCAATTTTTATCAGAAGGGAAAAGCTTAAAAGATATCCCTCTAACCCCTTCTTTGCGCTGGAAAGATTTTCTTTCTCCTCAAGCCGCTTTAAAAGAAAATCAAGACGGAATGGACAAAAAAAATAAAGAAGTTGACGAGAACTTAATTAAGTTAATTGAAGAAAAAGTTAAACATCCATCTTTTTTGGTAAATATTAGGCTGCTGGCTTCAGCTTATACTCTGGAAAGAGCGGAAGAACTTTTATATCATTTGGAAAGCGCTTTAAATCCGTTTTCCGATCCTTTAGGCAACAGCTTTATCTTAAAAAGAAATAAGCAAAAAAGGAAAATAAAACAGGCAATTTATGATTTTTCTTTTAGAAATTTCAAGCAAAAAGAAGCTATAATTTTAAATAGCGCCGAAGTTTCTTCTTTATTCCATTTCCCTCATCCGTTTTTGGATAATCCTAGAATTAAATGGCTTAAAGCCAAAAGCGCCCCTTTTATTCCTTTTGACTTAGGCCAAAAAAAAGAAGGGATTGTTTTAGGGATTAATTTTTTTCGAGGTGAAAAAAAGGAGGTGAAGATTTTAGATGAAGACCGTCGGAGACATATTTATATCATAGGCCAGACAGGCACTGGCAAGACTTCGTTGATGAAAAATATGATTATTCAGGATATGGAGAGAGGGAAAGGAGTTTGTTTTATTGATCCTCATGGTGATGTGGCAGAAGAACTAATAGGTTTTATTCCTAAAAATCGGGAGAATGATTTAATATATTTCAATCCCGGGGATTTTGAAAGATCTTTTGGTTTGAATATGCTGGAATGGGACAAGCATTATCCCTTTCAAAAATCTTTTGTTACTAACGAACTTTTGGAAATTTTTAATAAAATTTATGATTTAAAGACCACTGGTGGTCCTGTTTTTGAACAATACTTTAGAAACACCCTTTTGCTTTTGCTCAACGACGAGGAAGAAACCCATACTTTAAATGATATTCCCCGGGTTTTAATTAACCCGAGTTTCAGAAAATCACTATTGGCCAAAAACTCCGACCCTATGGTTAATGAATTTTGGGAAAAAGAAGCAGAGAAAGCCGGTGGAGAAATGGCTTTAGCCAATATCGCTCCTTATATTAACTCAAAAATGAATCCTTTTCTGGCTAATGATTTAATTCGTCCCATTGTTGGTCAGAAGCATTCCTCAGTAGATTTTAGGAAGATAATGGATGACAACAAAATTTTGATTGTCAATCTTTCCAAGGGTTTGCTTGGCGACACCAATAGCTATCTTTTGGGAATGATAGTTGTGGGAAAAGTCTTAATGGCGGCTTTTTCCCGGGTGGAAATGCCTGAAGAGCAAAGAAAAGATTTTTATCTTTATATTGACGAGTTTCAGAATATAACCACTGATACCATTGGAACAATTTTTTCCGAAGCAAGGAAATATCATCTTAATTTGGTTGTAGCCAATCAATTTTTAGGACAGCTAAAAGAATCAATTTTAAAATCAATTTTCGGCAATGCGGGAACTATAATCGCTTTTAGGGTAGGCAATGAAGACGGCAGCGTTTTGGCGAAATACTTTGAGCCGGTTTTTAGCGCTTATGATTTGCTCAATCTGGATAATTTTAACGCTTATGTAAAAATGATTACTTCTGGCGAAACCAGCCGGGCTTTTAGTTTAAGGCTCATTCCGCCGCCAAAAACAGATTCGGCAAAAATTCTTGCTTTAAAAAACCTTTCTTCTTTCCGATACTGCCGTTTGCGTCAGGAGGTGGAAAAAGAGATCAGGGAAAGGTATCAGGAACTTCCTAAAGTTTAATTTATGTTTTTTATTACTTTTTTAAAGTTTCTCTTTATTGGAGCAATTAATACTCTTATAGATTTTGGAGTTTTAAATATTTTGATGTTTTTTTCCGGGATAGAAAAAGGCTGGCCTTATGCTTTGTTTAAAGCAATTTCTTTTTCTTTGGCAGTGGTTAACAGTTATTTTCTAAACAAAAATTGGACTTTTCAGAAAAAAAATGCTTTTACCGGAAACGAATTTTCTAAATTTTTTCTGATAAGCTTTATTTCCTTTTGCCTTAATGTTTCTTTGGCTACTTTGTTGGTTAATGAGGGTCCATTTTTTGGTTTTTCTTCTTATCTCTGGGCTAACTTAAGCGCCGTTGTTGCCGCTTTCGCCACGACTTTTATAAATTTTTTTGGCTATAAATATTTAGTTTTTAAAGAAACAAACAGAAATATTTCCTAATCTTTGTTATTTTGTTATAATTAGTTCTTCTTGGCTATTACCTTGAATGTTTAAAAATGTTTTTTAAATAAATGGCTCAATTAGTTTTTTACCGAAAATATCGGCCGCAAAACTTCAGCGAAGTGATTAATCAAAAAAATATCATTAACGCTTTAAGCAACGCTTTAAAAAGAGGCGATATTGCCCATGCTTATTTGTTTTCTGGCCCCCGAGGTACAGGTAAAACCAGTGTGGCCAGAATTTTAGCCAAAGCTTTGAATTGTCAGAATCGCCAAGCAGGGCAATTTGAACCATGCGGTCAGTGTGATTCTTGCAAGGCGATTAATCAAGGCCATTCATTGGATCTTATAGAGATAGACGCCGCTTCCAATCGAGGCATAGAAGACGCGAGGTCCTTGAGAGAGAATATCAAATTTCCGCCAAGTTTTTCCAGATATAAAATTTTTATAATTGACGAAGCCCATCAAATTACCAAAGAGGCTTTCAACGCTTTGCTGAAAACCATTGAGGAGCCGCCTGAATATGTGATTTTTATTTTAGCTACCACTGAACCTGATAAATTTCCAGCTACTATTCTTTCCCGGGTCCAACGCTATGATTTTAAAAAGCTAAGTTTAAATGATATTATCAAGTGTCTGGTTAGTATTTGCCAAAAGGAAGGAATCAGCTTTGAAGAAGAAGCTTTAAAACTAATTGCTCTTTATTCTGAGGGTGGCTTGAGAGACGCCCAATCGCTATTAGGCCAACTTTCGGTTTTATTTGATAAACATATTACCAAAGAGAGCGTTGAGGAGTTAATGGGAACAGTGAGTTTTGAGAAACTAAGAAGATTTATTGATTTTTTAATAAAAAAAGATAAAGAAGGGGCAATTAATTTCTTAAAAAATATTTATGACGAAGGTTTTGATTTGGAGGTTTTTAACAAAGAGTTATTAAGTTATTTAAGAAAAATCCTTTTAATTAAAATTTCTCCAACCTTGGGAAAAATAGTAGAAGAAGAAGCTACAGCCGATGAAATGACGGTATTATTTAAACAAGCCCAAGATTTTGATTTTCCTTTTTTAGAAAGGGCAATAAAGAGGTTGATGGAAATTCAATATCAGATTAGAAGAAGCCCGATTCCGCCACTGCCTCTGGAGCTTTTTATCAGCGAGGAATTGCAATAAGAAAAAACGTTAAGGAAAATAAAATTCGGGGATCGTCTAATGGTAGGACGTCACGCTCTGAACGTGAAAATCGGGGTTCGAATCCCTGTCCCCGAGCCCTTCGACAAGCTCAGGGTCTTTACTCTAAGCTTCAATACAATATGAAACAATGGTATTTGTATATTCTTTTTTGCGATCAAAAGATTTTTTATATAGGGATTACAGATAATCTCAGAAGAAGATTATTACAACATCAAAGTAAAGAATCGCCATATACTAAACAATTTTCTGATATTCAGCTTGTCTATTATGAAATATATAACACAAGAAAAGAAGTAGAAAAGCGAGAAGCTCAGATTAAAAAATGGAGTAGAGCAAAAAAGAAAGCATTGATTAGAGGTGATATCTTATTGTTAAAAAAATTGAGTAAAGGCCGTGAGATTGTCGATGATTTGTGTGGGAAGGAATAAATCCCGAGCTAGTCGAGGGATCCTGCCCGCCATGAACCCAACGTGGTTCATGGCCTCTATCCCTATGTGATAATTAATTAGCCTCACTGGTAAAAGTAGTCTAAGGCAAATATTGAGAAATGCTTTAGCGAAGGATTTTTCTCAGGGCAGAAAAAGTAGTCCGAAGCATGGTGTTCCGAAGCCGAAGACGAAGGACCCTTATGCGTGGGATATCTACCCGCGGAGCAACGTAGGATTTTGAAGATAGATTTTTTCTAATTCGTTGTTTGTTATGCGGTTTTTCAGAGATTCTAACCTTTGATTAATTGCTTTAACCTGTTTGGCCACTTTTCCAATAAAGGAAAAGTGGTTTTGGTGTTGTTATACTTAGCTTTTTGTCTTTTAAAATGAGGTTCGAACCTAAAGCTGTTAGAATTTCTTTTTTGTCTTCAACCTCTCCATTCTCAAATCTTTCTTTAGCTTTTTTAGCAAAGCAGAAGGCTTTCTCGGCCTTCTCTAACTGTTTATTAATTCTATCTCCTGTATCTGTGAGTAATTCTTCCAATCGGATTTTTTCCTGGTTTAACTCCGATTTTTCACCCGAGATTTGTTGTCTCGGGTTTTTGATGTGGTATAATTTGTCTGGCAACCAAAAAGCGACATCTTAAACGGTGGGGCTCGCTTGGCGGTTGCCTTTTTATATCTTAAGCATTACTTGTAAAGAGATATTAATCATTATATAATCAAATAGAAGGTTGCAATTTAATTCCAAAGTTATTTTTCATTAATATGAAACAAATTATTGTGTTTATGCTTATTTTCTCCTTTCTTTTTATCCCAGCTGGTTTTTTAAGGGCTCAAACCAATGAAGATATTGCTGCCTCCTTGCAAGAGCAATTAGTCATTCTTCTTAAAAGAGTTTTAGATCTTCAAATGCAGCTAATGGCATTATTGCAACAACAGGCAGGAGAACAAGAAAATATGCAGGAGACGCTAAAAGAACAAATTATTCAGGAGGTTAAGGAGGGTATAAAGGAAGAAGAAAAGCAAAAAGAAAGAGAAAGGATTGAAGAAGAAGAAAAAAAAGAAAGGGAACAAATTATGGCAGAGCTTGATGAAATACCGGGTTTTACTTACAATCCTGAACTTTCAACAGGGCAACTAAAAAATATGCTTAATGAAGAAAAAGAAAGAAGACAATCAATGTTAGAAAATCAATGTAGAACAAAAGGAGATGGTTGGGTGTTTGAAGAGGATGAGTGTGTTTATAAAGAGAAACCTCCTTGTCTTAATAATTCAAGGCCAGAATGGAATGGTGCAACTTGGATATGCCCATATCCCTTTCCTCAAGGGAGGGGTTTGTTTCCTGCCCTTCCAAGTAGGATAGGATTTTAAGATGAATACATTGCCTTGGCTTATTAGTTTATAAGAAAGATTATTGTTTAGATACAACAATTCTTTATTAATAAACCCCTTAAAGGCTCAATTTCTTGTTTAATTTTATTCCAGTCTAATGTTCTAAATACGTCCTGTAGGGGGAGCCAAGATTTTTAGTTTTTTTCTATCGCATTCCCGAGATATTTCTCAGGTTTTTGTTTTGTGTTATACTAAAATAACTATCATTAATAGTAATATGAATTATTTTATAAATCTTTTTTCACCAGAAACCGCAAAAGCTTTTACTAGCTCTTCACAAGATGTGAGTGGATTTAGAGTCTCAAGAAAAACATATATTCAAAATCAAAACATTGGCCCTGGAGATAAGTTTGTTTGTTATTGCACAAGAATCCAACGATTTATTGGAGTTTTTGAAATAGAAAGTGGCCTATTTATTGACGAAAGTCCAATTTTTGTAGAAAAAGATGACCCCTTTATCTTAAGGTTTAAAGTAGCTCCGATAGTTTGGCTTCCATTAGAAAAAGCTATTCCTATTCGCGAAGAGGTTTTATGGAATAAATTATCTTTTACTAAGAATTTGGAAAAAGACAGTAATCAATGGACTTATATGGTTTTTTCTAGTCCAAAATTATGGCCAAAGGAGGATTGTGAGTTTATAGAAAAATTATTACTTGATCAAAAAGAAAAACAGGTTGAATATCCATTTTCTGATTTGGATCAAAAGAAATTAAAATCATCAAAAATTAAATTGGGGAATAAAAAAGAAGTTATTGTAACTATTCCTGATGACGAAGAAGAAGAAGTTAAAAAGCAAAGCGATTTAATTGACGAAGAAGATGTTAGAAACTCAATTAAGGCGCAGGCCAAGCTTGCTGAAATTGGCGAAAAGTTAGGATTTAAGATTTGGATTCCGATGAACGATAGACATAAGATTTTAGAATTATGGAAACCACAAAATGAATCGTTGTTAGAAGATTTGCCTCTTGTATTTGATGAAACAACACTCAAGACGATAAGAAATATTGATGTTCTTTGGATAAAAAGAAGATCGATTGTGAGAGCATTTGAAGTTGAAGATACTACTTCTATATTTTCGGGAATACTTAGAATGGCTGATCTTTTAGCTCTACAGCCCATGCTAGATATTAAAATTCATATAGTTGCTCCAATAAGTCGCAGAGAATTATTTGTTAAGCAAATAAATCGTCCAGTTTTTTCGGTAATGGAAAAGGGTCCGTTGTCCGAATTATGCTCATTTATTTCTTATGATTCACTAGAAGAACTCTCAGCAGAAGAAAGGCTAGAATATATGACTGATAGCATTGTTGATGAATACTCTGAGTTTTCAGAAGAATTTTAATTAATCTAAGGTAATATATTTTCAAAAACAGGTTTTAACATCGTTCAGCCCTCGGAGCCAGTAAGGAAAAGTCAACGATTTGTGGGTCGCCTCGCCTCGCTCGGCGACCGAATTGAACGGAATTTTGGGCAAAAAAATCAATTGGTGGTTTTGTCTCGCCGAAGGCGAGAGTAAAAGAAAATTTTTCATAAAGATTGAAATAATTATTAACTAAAAATAAAATCTACGAACAAAAAATTTATTTGGATACTCGTATTAATTTTAGTCATCATTGCCAGTGGAATAATTTATTTCTTGTATAGACAACAGCTTGAACCGTTTGCCGGAAACTTGTCCTGTGAGGAAATGTATAACGAAATTGAAAATGACATAAACAATGCTAATTACTGTGAAATTGATTCCGACTGCGATGTCTTGATGTTGGGTGGTCAGTATGTTGATTTTGGATGTTACCATTTTGTTAACAACACTACTGATAAAGACCAGTTCTACAAAAAGATGGATATTTACGGACAAAAATGCGGTCAGATAATTAATGAGTGTGCCCCCGCACCAGATGCCCGTTGCGTATTGAATAAATGCGTTTATATGAAACAAGAATAGAGCAGGTTTCAAAACAAGAGAAGCCTCTGTTAATGAGGCTTTTTGGTTTGCTCCCGAATTAAAACTTAATCAAACTTTTGATATTATCTTGCCGAATTTAATCCACAAATCCAAGAAATAAAACCTGAACTAACGATTTGCCCGCCGCCTGCGGCGGCGGGCAGAATTGACGGCGGACGACTTTGCAGGCAAAAAATTGGAAGGGGTCCGGGGGAAAGAAAATTTTTTGTCTGCTTGAAAGTTGCAAAACAATTATTTTTCTATGACCTCTGTGGTTTTATAGAAATTTTCGCATTTTTCATTCATACAACAATAATAAACCTTATTTTTATCAGGACCTTCATATACTGATTCGCCCTCGCCCTTATGATGTAAATAAGGACCACTTTTTTTCATTTCTTGACCGCATTTTTTACATTTCATCTTGTTTTCGTCATTCATAATTTTTGCCAATTTTAATAACCATAAATTGTATATCCACCTGCTCCATCGGGGGACATATTAAGATAAGTTGAACCAGATGAATCGTAGATAGTATATCCACCTGTTCCATTTGGCGTCATTCGAAAATATGTGCCTTGATAATAAATAGATATAGGATTACCCAATAAAGTATCTCTTTTCGCTAATAGTGGATACAATTCTTCGTTTTTTATTTGATTCACTTTTGCCATTATCGTTTCCATAGAGGCAAGCCTATTTTTTTACTTTCAATTTTCTGATTTACTATTTCCTTTGATTTTAGTAAAGGCTTTATAAAGCCGTCTTTTTTAGCGGCTCTAATAAATCTTTGGTTAATATTTAATCTACTTATCCTTCCGCCATGAATGTTGGCTTCGTCATAATTGCAATAATTGATAAATGCCTATTCTGTAAACAATTGCTCTTTTTTAATTTCTAATTTTTTATTCTTATTTGTCATACACATTTGCAGATTATTTTTTATCTGTTGTATAATGATGGTATCAAATGTTAAGTAAAAATCAACTGCTTTTTATGGATAAAATAATGGAAAAAATAAATAAATTATCATTACCTGCAGTAATTTTGATAGCAAGCATTATTTTGGGCGGTTTTTATTATGCGAGCCAAGTTAATAAACAAAAATCCATTGAGAAGCAACAACAGATAGAGATAGAAAAAAAACAACAAGAGCAATTATATAAAGAGTTGAAAGAAAAACAAGCTAAAGAGGAAGCCGAGCAAGCACTAAACACCTGTATAGCCAACGCAGAGGAAAATTACCACGATAGATGGTATAGGGAGTGTAAAGCACAGGGCAAACTAACGAGTAAGTGTATAGATGTTAATGAACTTTCTTATGACGAATACCTAAAAAAATACGGGCTAACGAGTGAGGAATATGTAAAACAAAGAAACCTCACGCCCACAGACCCAAACGATCCCACTTCTGTTCGTCTTTCAGCAACATTGGATTATATTCTTAAAAGACCAGATGAGTGTTCTTGTCGTTTGTTAGTAAGCACAGCCGACAGATTTAATGAAGGTTTAGAGAAAGATAAAGCCGAGTGTTTTAAGAGATACCCACAATAATAAAAGCAATAATATAAAATTTAAGCTATTGAAAACAAAAATTAAGATGATTAAAATGTCTAAAGAATTGGTTAAGAATGTTTTCTTTTTGTGATATAATAAATTAATCTATAAATTATATAATTGTACCAATGAGCAAATTAACAATGCAACCAAACAATGAAGATCATATACAAGGAAAAGAGAAAAGCCATATAACTCTTGTTGAATATGGAGATTTCCAGTGTCCATACTGTGGCAAAGCATATCCAATTGTTAAAGAAATTCAAAAAATAAAAGGAGATGTACTAAGATTTGTGTTTCGTAATTTTCCGTTATCTGAAATACATTCATATGCACTCCATGCAGCATATGCTGCTGAAGCAGCTGGTAAACAGCAGAAGTTCTGGGAGATGCATGACATCCTTTTTGAGAATCAAGAGAATCTAAAAGACAGCGACTTAAGATTATATTCTGAAAAACTATCTTTAGATATGGATCAATTTACTAAAGACATGAATTCTGATGAAGTTGCTAAGAAGGTACAAACAGATATTATTGGTGGTATTAAAAGCGGAGTCAATGGTACTCCTACATTCTTTATAAATAGTATTCGTTTTGATGGTCCAGCTGAGTTAGATTCTTTACTGGAAGCAATTGATTTAGCAAATAAATAAAATTTTAAAATACTTAAAATGAAAGACCAACCTCTTAAAAAAGGGATAAAGGCTCCTGACTTTAGTTTAAAATCTACTCCTGATCAGGAGGTGTCTTTAAAAGATTTCTTAGGCAAACCAGTTATTTTAGTTTTCTATCCTGCAGATTTTAGTCCTGTGTGTGGCAGCGAGTTAACACTTTTTAATGAGGTTTTACCTGAGTTTAAGAAATATGATGCTCAGTTATTAGGAATCTCTGTAGATAATATATGGAGTCATTTAGCATTTGCAAAAGAAAGGAATTTACACTTTCCTCTTCTCTCAGATTTTAATCCGAAAGGTAAAGTATCAAAACTGTATAATGCATATCAAGAGGAGGATGGGTTATCTAAAAGAGCTTTGTATGTAATTGATAAGGATGGTGTTATAGCTTGGGGTTATATTTCTCCTATTGGTATAAATCCAGGAGCAGATAGGATATTAAAAGCGTTAGAAGAATTATAGTTAATTTCTTTATACTGTTTATTTACATCTTAGGATATTTTTTCCTATTTGAAATGCAAATATACTCGTTTTGCCTTACGAGTATCAACAGAGCTTGTTGCTTCATCTAAAATTAATAATTGCTTAGCTACAAATTTATTGAGTTGCAAGCCAGCGGAATTTAAAATGGACTTTACTACCCCAAGTTCCAAGTATGTTATTACCGTGTTTGGAGAAGAAGCTGGCAATTGTCATTATGAATCCAAAGTTTTAGATGCCGATGGTACTATTACGACAGGATCTGATTGCAAAGTGCCCATGGCTTCGATTTCTGAAGATACCTTTAAACATTTCTTTGGCCAGGATACCGGTTCAGTAAAAGAAACCCAAGCTCAATTAGAAAGCACTTATTGTAAAGCTTTACAATAATAAATTAATTCCAAAAAGCGGCTTTTCAGCCGCTTTTTTGATATTTTAGGCTAGTTGAAAATACCTCTTAATAGGGGTAAAATATATATTGAAAACGGTGGGCCCCTCACTTGAAAAGCACAAGATTTCATCTTCTTAGGCGAAGCCCAGTGCTTTCCAAGTGAGGGGTGGGAAAAACGGTGGGGTAAACTTTGAATAAATTAAATGTATACTCCGCCAAAATTCTTTTGGCGATTTTTATAAAGTGGTAAAATGAATAAAAAAAATAACTAAATAATATAAAAAAGAAAATACTTTAAGTTTTAAACAATTAGTTTTCCCTAACTATATTTAAGAATTATTAGAATACATCATGTCAAAACTTACCAAACAACAAAAAGAAGAAATTATTAAAAAGATTCAGGAAGATAAGCCGATTCCGGACGAATACCGATTTTTGATTCCGTTTGAAACAGAAAGGGAATATGAACTTATCTACGCCGGCAAGGAAAGAAAAGAAGATATTTTAGCGGATACTTTGAGTGTGCCGTTTCAGCCAATTAAAAAATTCGGTGAAGTAAAAGAGGGTGAATGGCACAATATGCTGATTTTTGGCGATAACTTGCAGGCATTAAAACATCTTTTGAAATTAAAAGAGCAAGGGAAATTAAGGAATCCTGACGGCAGAAACGGCGTAAAGCTTGTTTATATTGATCCACCATTTGCGACGAAGCAAGAATTTAGAGGAGCAAAAGGTGAAAAAGCATATCAAGATAAAATTGCCGGTGCAGAATTCTTGGAATTTTTGAGAAAGCGTCTAATTTTCTTGAAGGAGTTACTGACTGAAGACGGGAGTATTTATGTGCATTTGGATTGGAAGATGGGGCATTATATAAAAATAATTTTAGATGAATTGTTTGATAAAAATAATTTTGTAAATGAAATTATTATTAAAAAAGAAGCTGGCCAAAGAGTTGATGGATATTTTCCGAGAAAACACGATACTATTTTTTTCTACGCTAGCAATATTGAATCTTTGACATTTAACTCCAAAGAAAAATCTTTAAGGGAAGAATATAGTGAGTTGGCGGTAAAAATGCATTTTATTCATACTGATAAACAAGGTCGGCGTTATCGTTTATATCCAAGTGGTAAAAAGTTCTATTTAGACGAAGGAAAATTGGTAGATGATGTTTGGACTGATATAAAAACCCAATCCGCAACTTCTCCAATTATGCCTGAATATACAGGCTTTCCGACACAAAAATCAGAAAGGTTATTAAACAGAATTATTAGTGCATCTTCCAATGAGGGCGACATTGTTTTAGATTGTTTTGCCGGCTCTGGTACTACTGGTGCAGTTGCTGAAAAATTGAAGAGAAAATGGATAATGATTGATTCTTCCAAGTTGGCAATCTATACGATGCAAAAGCGGATGTTAAATTTGAAGAAAGAGATTGGCAATAAAGGAAAGGTATTGAAGCCAAAACCGTTTGTTTTGTATAACGCTGGGCTTTATTTGGACTCCGGCTTTATTGAAAAGATGGACGAGGCAGATTATAGGAAGTTTGTTTTGGAATTGTTTAGTGCCGAGCCAAGCGAATATAAAATAAAGGGAGTAGAGTTTCACGGCATTTTGAATAACCGGCCAGTAATGGTTTTCTCGCAAAAAGATTTTCTGACTTATGAATTTATTGACGATTTACATAAAACAGTTGGGAGCGGATTAAAAGACGAAATGTATATTATCGCGCCGATGAGTGTTGTAAGGTTCAATGAAGATTATATTGATAAAGGAAAAATTCGCTATCATATTTTGAAAGTGCCGTATTCCATTATCCAGAAAATTCTGGAAAAGAATTTTATTAGAGGATTACAGCCATTGTCAAAAACAAACATCAACCAAACTATTGAGAGCGTGGGTTTTGATTTTATTTATCCGCCAAAAGTGGAGTGCGAATATTATTGCGGTAAAAAACAAGGACAATTAGAAATAGGAGAGTCAGCGGATCAATTGGTGATTAAGATAAAGAAATTTGAGCCAGTGCAGATTAGCAAAAATCCGGTAGAGTTTAAAGACTCTAAGAAAGAGGCATTATCAATGGTGATGATTGATAAGAATTATGATGGAAAAGTTTTTGATATGGATTATTGCTTCTTTAATGATGAAATTATTAAAAATGATTTTAAAGTTGCTTTTTCAGCAGAAAAAGCAGGTCCAAAAATTATGATTATTTATCTTGATGTTTTAGGTAATGAAAAGGTTGAAGTAAAAGATATAAAAGATTTTAAGAAAAAATAATTTATGGAAGAAGATAAAGAAACAATCAGTCCCAATGATTTAGTTTTACGGCTTTCAGAGAAAGCCAATAATTTTGATATTTCCAAATACGAGGATTTTATTGGCGAACTTTGTGGTAAGTGGGAATTTCAAATTGAGGCGACGCGGAAAGTTGTTAAATTCTTTTTAAGTGGTGAGTACAAAAATATAGAAGATTTAGTTAGGGAGAATTTCAAAAAAAACGAAGCGATGCAAGGATTTTTTAGAGATGAAAACGAATTGCTTAAAGATATTCTTTTTAGAGACAAGTTAAGTTGCACCATTGATTTGGCAACAGGTACAGGAAAAACTTGGGTGATGTATGCGGTGGCGCGAATTCTACTTGCTGAAGGGGTGGTAGATAATGTTTTAGTTGTTTGTCCCTCGCTAACCATCAAATACGAACTTTTGAAAAAATTTAATAATTTTACAATTAAAACAAATCTGCAAAGCGCGTTTCCGAAGGGTGGAAAATACAGAAATCCAGGTATTATTCAAGCCAATACAGCGATTAAAAAAGGTGATATCGTGATTGATAATATTCACAAGGCCTATGATCATGTTAACGCGTCAATAAAGGATTTAAGAGGAAAAGACAGAAAAATTTTGATAATCAATGATGAGGCACACCATTTTATCAACGCCACAGCGCACGCCAGCCGAACCGAAGATGAAAACATGTTGGAATGGGCAAAGTTTTTAAGAAATCCCGAATATAACTTTGCTTTTATTCTTAATTCATCAGGGACGCCATACAAAGGCGATAATTATTTCAAAGATGTTATTTACAGATATTCAATCCGCCAAGCCATTGAAGATAGAATAGTAAAAGACATTAACTATTTGGAAAAAGACGAGTCAAGGGGTTGGAAGCAAAAATTCAAGGCAATTTATAAAAACCATGTTGAAAACAAAAAGAAATATCCGAAGGCCAAAAAGCACATCACAATTTTTGTTACCAATAAAATTACAAAAACAGATGAGATCGCAGATGAAATCAGTAAGTTTTTGAAACAAGAAGAAGGTGGATCAATAGAAGAAGCGCGCAAAAAGGTATTGCCGGTTACTTCAAGCCAGAAGCATAAAAAAAACAGAGAAATATTGAAAACCGCTGATGAGCCAGAAAATCCTGTTGAGTGGATTGTGTCCGTTTCTATGCTTACCGAAGGCTGGGATGTAAATAATGTTTTTCAAATTGTCCCCCACGAAGACAGGGCGTTTAATTCAAAACTTTTAATCGCTCAAGTATTGGGCAGGGGATTACGAATGCCACCAGCATATCAAAACGATGCAAAAATTCATCCGCAAGTTACGATTTTCAATCACGACGCTTGGGGCCCAAGAATAGACGATTTGGTGCAAGATGTGGCTGAAATCAGCAAGAAAATTACGAGCAAGGTTGATAAAGAATCAAAATATAATTTTTCACTTTACTACATTAATGTTGAAAAAAAGATTAAAACGGAAACAAAAACTCCTGCTCGTGGAAAAATTGAGTTGCCGGAATCTCTCGGGTTTAGTAGCAGAAAAGATATAACAGAGCAAATTTATAAATCGGTCAAAACGCGTGAAGAAACAATCAAAAGAACCAAAGTTGATTTAGAAGAGTATTCCATCAAAGAAGCGGTTAATGAAGTTTTTAATAATATTCGGCTATTGGATTTAACGCACAATACTAACTTTGCCGAGAAAGCGAATAAAAAATTAATTAAAAACCTTATTGAAAAAGAACTGGAAGATATTGGCGAAAAGACGGTAACGGAAGCCAACCTCCAAAGAGCCAAATCATCTTTTAATACGCTTTACAGACAATTAACCGGTCAATCCCGAATAGTTGATGTATATAGCGAGCCTATTGAAAAAAATACCAAAGAAATGAACGCTTCCTATATCAGCATCAGCGAGGTAAAGAAAAACAAGGGAATAATGTTTAGCGAAAAATCCCTAAAATCATCTACCGCAAAAGAATTAGAAAGCATCAATGAAGTGCTTGGTGAAATAAAGGGTAAGTATTCCCTAAAAACAGATGAGGATAATTATAAATCGCCGCTCAATGTTACAGTGCTTGCATCAGAGCCGGAAATTGACTTTGCGAAAACATTGACGAGAAAAGAAAACGCGAAATTTATTGACTGTTGGGTGAAATCAAAAGACAAGGGGTTTTATTCAATTCCGTATAATTATCGCCCTGGAACCCATCCACAGCAGAAGCAATTTAACCCTGACTTCATTATAAAGAAGGATAAGAAAATTATTTTTGTGGAGATAAAACAAGATGAAGATACGGATGTAAAGAATCGAGATAAAATTGTTGGGGCAATGGAATATTTTGAGAATTTGAATAGTAAATTAGAGAAAAAAGGATTAGACTATTCTTTTTATTTTTTAACACCAACGGATTATACAGGATTTTTTGAAAAAGTAATAAAAAATGATAGTGCTTTTATTGGGGATTTACATGCAACTTTACTTAAAAAAAGTAGAGAAGAAATAAAAAATGAAGATTAATTTTAAAAACCTGAAAATTAATTAAAAAAGAAAATTATGAAAAATAAATACGGATTACCTGAAGATGGATTAAAGAGAATCAGAGAAAGAGATAAAAACTGCGTATATTGCCATAAAAAAATGGTTAATCCTAATAATAGTAGTAAATATCGTGATTGGGCAACGATAGAGCATCTAAATTATTTACCACCATGGGACAATATATCTACGGTAGCTTTTTGTTGTGGAAACTGCAATTCTAGTAGAAGTAATAAAAAGCTGTTGGATTGGTTTAAAAGTTCATATTGTATTAAAAGGAATATTAACTATGACACAGTTGCTAATCCTGTCAGAGAATATATTAAAAAATATGAAAAAACTCCAAAAATTAATTAAAAAATAACAAAAAATAAAAATGAGGGGCACTCATATAGAATATCCCTCACGTTTAGTATCTTCATTATAAGCGATTATATTATTTTGTCAAGAGCATTTATTCACAATTTAAAAATCCAACAAAACCTTAAAAATTAATTATTCGATAGATTCGATAAACTCACTACAAGTAAACTCAGGACAGGTTTAAAAATAAAATTGAAATATAAGGTTGCGATTTGATTCTGAAAGATGTATTTAATAAAAAAGAGGCGAGACATTTGTGTCTGTATATTTTTTCTGTAGATGACAAGGGAAAAGCTGAAGAATATTCACCAAGAGATTTTAAAAAATTCCAATAAGCTGTGCCAGCTTCGCTGGCACGAAATTCAGCGGCGGCGAAAGCGAGGGCAGGCAAAAATTATTAAAATTCAGCGCCCGGATTTTCTTTGAAAAAAAAGTTCGGATTTTGTTCAGGATAAATTGTTAATTATCATTTTATATTACTATATTTTGATAAATAATTATTGTCAGTACAATTATCGTTATGCGCTTTATAATACTTAAAGGATTAAAGAAATTGGCTATTATATAAAGAAGCATAGAAGCCATTGCGAGAAAGTAGTTGTTTATGTGTCCCTTTCTCAACAATGCTACCATCACGCATTACTAAAATTAAATCAGCATTTTGAATAGTTGAAAGTCGATGGGCAATAATAAAACTTGTTTTTCCTTTCATCATTTTATCCATCGCCGTTTGAATAATACTCTCAGTACGAGTATCAACAGAGCTTGTTGCTTCATCTAAAATTAAAATAGGAGGGTTAACTAACATTGTTCTAGCTATAGTTAAAAGTTGTTTCTCGCCTTGAGAAATGTTATCGATTTCTTCATTAATTTCCATATTATAACCCTCAGGCAAAGTACGAATAAAATGATCAGCATAAGCTTCTTTTGCCGCCCTAACTATTTCTTCATAAGAAGCATTTTCTTTACCATAAGCAATGTTTTCTTTAATTGTTCCATTAAAAAGCCAAGTGTCTTGCAAAACCATACCAAAAAGTTTTCTTACATCGGATCGCTTCATTTTCTTAATATCTACTCCATCAATTTTAATAGTTCCACTATTAACATCATAAAAACGCATTAAAAGATTAACTATCGTTGTTTTTCCTGCTCCAGTTGGTCCTACAATAGCAATTTTTTGACCGGGCTTAATGCTGGCGTTAAAATCTTTAATAACTAACTTCTCGGGTGTATAACCAAAAAAAACATGAATAAAATCTACCGCACCCTTTACCTCTTTTAAAACAATTGGGCTTGGCACATCCGGTGTCTCATCTTCTACTTCTAAAAATTCAAACACTCTTTCGGCTGCAGCTGCTGTAGACTGAAAAACATTAGCAATGTTAGCGGTTTGAGTAATAGGACGAGTAAATTGGTTCATATATTGAATAAAGGCTTGAATACCTCCAATGCTCATTTTTCCTTGAATAGCTAACCATCCACCAATTACTGAAACTCCAACAAAACCAGCGTTTTCAACAAAATTCATTATAGGGTGAAGAAGACCTGAAAAAAAATGTGATTTCCAAGCACTATCATAAAGACTATTGTTGATTCTGCGAAAAGTTGATATTGATTTCTCTTCACCATTAAAAGCTTTTACTATTATATGTTGAGAAAACATTTCTTCAATGTGACCATCTATTTTTCCTAAAGCAACTTGTTGGTTAAAAAAATACTTTTGTGATTTTTTTATAACCAAACTTACTAAAAAGAAACTAACGGGCAAAATAATAACCGCTACCAACGTCAATTGCCAGCTAAGCATAATCATCATCACAAAAATACCACAAATAGCGGTAATCGCAGTAAAAAGTTGAGTTAATGCCTGATTAAAGTTTTGACTTACTGTGTCTACATCATTTGTCACTCGACTTAAAATATCACCATGAGTATTTTCATCAAAATAACGTAATGGTAATCGATTAATTTTTTGAGAAATATTTTTTCTTAAACTAAATGCAATTTTTTGAGTGACTCCTATCATGATCCATCCTTGAAGATAACTAAATAAAGCATTTATTAAAAAAATTCCAATTAATATTTCTATCAAATGGAGAATAGCCGAAAAATTAATACCACCTTCTTGAGAAAGACCAAAACCTTTTATCGCCTCTATCCCTGCAATAATTTGATTAGTAATATCTCCTAATATTTTTGGAATAAAAATAGTACAAATTGTGCTCGTTATAGCAAATACTAAAACTAAAATAATAGAAAAATGATAAGGTTTTAAATATCTTATAAGCTTACGCATTGTTCCTCTAAAATTTTTGGGTTTTTCTATTGCTCCTCGCATCCCTCTGCTATGCCCCCCTCCCATACCAAAACCACCTAGTCTTGGTTTTTTAGGTGACAAATTCATTGAAGAAGTATTTTGTTTTGGAACGGGTTTTTCAGACATATTTTAGGTTAAATCTTCTACTAATTTTTCCGGGGGAAGTTGAGATGTAGCAATTTCTCTATATATTTCACAAGTAGAAAGGAGTTCTTTATGAGTCCCTTCGCCCACTATTTTTCCAGCATCTATCACAATTATTTTATCAGCATCCATAATAGTGCCTACTCTTTGAGTAACAATAAGAATTGTTTTACCTTTTGCTTCTTTTTTTAAAGCCCTTCTTAAAGCAGCATCGGTTTTAAAGTCCAAAGCAGAAAAACTATCGTCAAATAAATAAAGTTCCGGATTTTTTGCTAAAGCCCGGGCAATAGCTAAACGTTGTTTTTGCCCTCCGGAAAAATTAGAACCAGCCTGAGCAACAGAGCTATCAAATTTTTGTTCTAATTCTTTGATAAATTCAAGGGCTTGGGCTGTGGCTGCAGCTCCAAAAATTTTTGCTTCGGTAGCATTAGGATTACCATAAGTAATATTTTCCTTAATCGTACCAGAAAAGAGCATAGCTTTTTGAGAAACATAGCCAATACGTGCTCGTAAATCGCGTTGCTTCATATCGCGCACATCAACATCATCAACCAAAACTTGCCCTTCTGTAACATCATAAAAACGTGGAATAAGATTCAAAATTGTAGACTTGCCACTTCCGGTGCTTCCAATAAAAGCAGTGGTTTGACCGGGAAGAGCAATAAAAGAAATATTATGCAAAACTGGTTCAGTGGCTTCCGGATAAGCAAATGTAACGTTTTTAAATTCAACCTTTCCACCTTTTCGGGGAGCTTTAACGGGTTGTAGCGGATCTTTTATTTGAGTATCAGTTTCCAACACTTCAGCAATTCTGTTAGCTGAGACAGAGGCTCTTGGAATTGCAATAAAAATAATGGAAATCATTAAAAAGGCTGAAACCGCCTGCATCGAATATTGCAAAAATGCAAGCATATTTCCAACCTGAAGATTACCTAATCCAATTTGATGAGCGCCAAACCAAACAATGGCTATCATCATAAAATTCAAAATAAGCATCATCACCGGCTGAAGCAACATCATTAATCGCCCAACAAAAATATTAAGTTGCGTAAGGTCTTTATTTGTTTTATTAAATTTCTCTTCTTCGTGTTTTTCTTTATTAAAGGCTTTTATTACTCTCAACCCACCAAGAATTTCTCTTGTTACTAAATTTAGTTTATCTAATAATTTCTGAAGCCGAGTAAACTTTGGAGTAACTATTTTAAAAATTAAAGCAATTATAGAAATTAAAGTAATAACAGCAACTCCCATAATCCAAGTCATTGATGGTGCTAAACGATAGGCCTTAAGAGTGGCAAGCACACCAACTATGGGAGCCATAAAAGCTAATCGAAAAAGCATTGTAAGCACCATCTGAATTTGTTGAACATCGTTAGTGGTACGAGTAATAAGAGAAGCAGTTGAAAATTTATTAAACTCAACAAGAGAAAAACTTTCTATTTTGGTGAATATCGCATTTCGCAAGTCCTTGGCAAATCCCGTCCCAATTTTTGAAGATAAATAATTTACGCCAACCGTAGCTAATCCACCACCAACGGCAATTAGCATCATAATCAAACCATAATGAAAAATTGTCTCGGTATTCTTGTCAATTATTCCTTCGTTAATAATTTTTGCCATAAAATCAGGCAGGGCAAGGTTAGCTGAGGCTTGGCAATATATAAAAACGGTCATCAAAAGAAGCGGCCAAATATAAGGAGAAAGATATTTAAGAATTTTTGTTCTTATCATTGTAATAAAATAATTTTTATTTTATAGCAAAAACCTTTTTAGTCAATTAAATGTACTGATT